>JAEWAF010000062.1 GCA_023391815.1 Pseudomonadota bacterium | reverse complement strand
ACCCACCACTCTGAACGCGGCGCTTGCAACCGCCGCCGAACCCACCACTCTTAAACGCGGCGTTTACAACCGCCACCAAACCCGCCACTCTTGAAACGCGGCGCTTACAACCGCCGCCAAACCCGCCACTCTTGAAACGCGACGCTTGCAACCGCCGCCGACCCACCACTCTTAAAACGCGGCGCTTGCAACCGCCGCCGACACCAATGCTCCTAAAGATTGTGCGACTCCATCGCACACCCCTGCTCACGATACAGCTTGTATCTCTCGCGAGCGGTGCGTTTGCGTTCCGGATCGACGTCGACGATCTCAGCGATGCGGTCGTACGCATTCACATCCGGCGGCATCGCATCCATCAGATTGATCAGCAGGCCACGATGTGACTGCGGCCCGAGCTCCGAGCCGACCATCACCATCACCTTGGCATGCGCCGCCTCCTGCCCACGATAGATCTCGTGCGGCAGGAAGCTGCCATCGCTGAACGTCCACAGCATGTCGTCGAGTCGTTGCACGTCAGGCGTCTGGATGTACACCTGACAGCCTTGCTCGACGGCGCGCTCCGCCAGCCTGCACGCGTAGCGCAGGCGGGCGTCGGGCGCGTCCGCGGAGAGGACGTAGAAGTCCACTCGACTCATGGCGGATCGTTACTTCTTGTTGATGAGGTAATCGACCAGCAGCGGCACCGGTCGACCCGTGCTGCCCTTGTTCGCGCCGGCCTGATACGCCGTGCCCGCGATGTCCAGATGCGCCCAACGCAGCCCATCGGTGAACTTCGCGAGGAAACAGGCTGCCGTGATGGCGCCGCCTTCGCGGCCCGCCACGTTCGCGAAGTCCGCGAAGTTGCTCTTCAGCTGCTCGCTGTATTCCTCGCCAATCGGCATGTGCCAAGCGCGATCGTCGGCGCGCTCGCCGGCCGCCTTCAGCTCGGCCGCCAGCTCATCGTCGTTACTGAACAATCCGGACAGATGATTGCCCAGCGCGATCACGCAAGCGCCGGTGAGCGTCGCGAGATCGATGACCACGTCGGGCTTGTAGCGACGCGAATAGGTGATGGCGTCGCACAGGATCAGCCGGCCTTCGGCGTCCGTATTCAACACTTCGATGGTCTGGCCCGACATGCTCTTCACGATGTCGCCCGGCTTGGTGGCCCGACCGCTCGGCATGTTCTCGCACGCCGGCACGATGCCGATCACGTTCAGCGGCAACTCCAGTTCGAGCACGGCTTTCATGGCGCCGAACACGCTGGCCGCGCCGCTCATGTCGAATTTCATTTCATCCATCGCGGCGGGCGGCTTCAGTGAAATGCCGCCGGTGTCGAATGTCACACCTTTGCCCACCAGCACCGTCGGTGCCTGGCTGCGGTCGGTGCCGTAGTACTCGAACACGATGAACGCGGCCGGCTCCTCGGTGCCTTTGGTGACGGACAGGAACGAACCCATGCCGAGCCGTTTGCATTCGGCCTCGTTCAACACGCGCACGTTGAGCTTTTTGTAATCCTTGGCCAGATTCTTGGCGGCGCGGGCGAGATAGCTCGGCGTGCAAACATTCGCGGGCTGATTCGCCAGGTCGCGCATGAAGGCCATGCCGCTGACGATCGCTTCGCCATGCGCGAGGCCGCGCTCGGCCTGACCTTTATCACCGCGACTGGCGACGGCGAGACCGAACCTGGTCAGCGTCGGCTTGGGGCGCTTGTTGCTGGTCTTGTGATCGGGGATGCGGTACTGCGAGGCGGCGACCGCTTCGACCGCGACGCGCGCCTGCGTGTACGCATCGGCGTCGGCGATTTCATCCAGGCCCAGATAGCTGATCGCATCGCGCGCGCCGGTCTTGGACAACAGCCCCAGGGCGCTGGCGAGCGCCTTGCGATATTGTTTGCGCTTGAAGGCGCTGCGATTGCCCAGGCCGAGCACGATGACCCGTTCGACCGGCGCGCCGCTCAGGTCGGCGAGCAGCACCGCGTCGCCAGTCTTGCCGCGCAGATCGCCACGCTTCACCAGCTTGGCGATGCGGCCGCCGATGCGGGTATCGAGCTCTTCAGCGGCCGCCGACAGCACGCCCTTATCGTAAACGCCGACGATGGCGCAATCAGTGCGCTGACGGGAGGCAGAGGCAGTACTGACAAAAAATTCCATGAACCTTCCTCGCAAAGGGCGCGAAAAAGGCGATAGTCTACTCCATTCCGCGCGCCTGACCGCCGCGGAAACCTCCTCTCGCCGCGAGTAAAAAACGGAACGAGCATTGCGAACCTTGGATCGATACCTCCTCCGGGAGGTTGCGGAAACCTGGCTGGCGGTCACCGGCGTACTGCTGGTCATCCTGCTGTCGAATCAGCTGGCGCGGGTGCTGTCGCAGGCGGCGGCCAACGATTTTCCGCGCGACGTGGTGTTCTCGCTGATCGGTCTGACCTCGGCCGGCTATCTCACCGTCATCGTGCCGATCGGTTTTTTCCTCGCCATCATGCTGGCGCTGGGCCGCATGTATCACGAGAGCGAGATGGCGGCGATCCAGTCGTGCGGCGTCGGACCGGCCGGCCTGTACCGCCCGATCGCGTTTCTGGGCGTCTTTATTACCGCCTTGCTGGTCTGGCTGTCGTTCTGGGCCATCCCCGGCGCGGCGGCGCGCGCCCAGCAAATTCGCACCGAAGCTCTGCAGAACGCGCAGTTCGGCCTGCTCGAGCCCGGTCGATTCCGCACCTTCGGTGGCGGCAATGTCGTGTTCTACGCCGAGCGGGTCGATGAGAACGGCATTCTTCACAACGTGAATGTCTTCGTGGACCGGACGCAGGAGCCGGAGAGCGACGGAACCTTGGAGGTCTGGGTGGCGACCCGAGCCGAGCAGCGCGGCGCCGGGCAGGCCGATCAAATGTTCGTGCTGTACGACGGCGAGCATTACCGAGGCGTGCCGGGCCGGGGCGACTGGCAAATCACCCATTTCGCCGAGGGCGGTTATCCGATCCGGCTGGGCGAGATCAACGGGCGCGCGGGCAAGGTGGGCATGAAGTCCACCGAGGCGTTGTTACAGTCCGCCGATCCACGCGATCGCGCCGAATTGCAGTGGCGAATTTCCACGCCGGTGATGGCGCTCATTCTGATGCTGATCGCCGTACCGCTCGCGAGACTGCGGCCCAGGCAAGGCCGCTTCGGCCGCATCGGTATCGCGATCCTGGTGTATTTCATTTATTCGCAGCTGCTGGCGGCGGCGCGGGCCTGGGTCGAAGGCAATAGCGTGCCCGAATGGGTGGGCCTGTGGTGGGTGCATGTCGTGGGGTTGATTCTGGGGTTGTGGCTGCTGTCGCGTGAGGCGCCGTTCACCAGGTCCCGGACCGTGACGGTGGCAGCATGACGTCGATCCTTTCCAGATATGTGATCAAGGCGGTGCTCGGTAACACCGCCCTGGTGATGCTCGTGCTGCTCGCGTTGAGCGGCTTGTATCTGTTCATCACTCAGCAGGACGAGATCGGTATCGGCAACTACTCGGTCGAGAACGCCTTCATGTACGTCGGCCTGAACCTGCCGAAGTACGCGTTCGATATGTTGCCGATCGCGGCGCTGATCGGAGCGTTGCTGGCGCTGGGCAATCTGGCGCGCACGCTGGAGTTGGTCGTGGTGCGAGCGGCCGGCGTGTCCACCATGCGAATCGCTGTGTGGACGGCCGGTGCCGGCCTGATTCTGATGGTCATCACGGCGCTCATCGGCGAGGTGATCGCGCCGCCGATGGAACAATACGGCCGGCAGATGAAGACGTTCGCCAAGTACAACGACTTCAGCATGGCGGGCGACAAGGCCGCCTGGGCGAAGGACGGCGACATGATGATCTCGGTCCGTCAGCAGGCGGCCGACAATCGTTACGGCGGCGTGTATGTGTTCAAGTTCGATGCGCAGCGCCGCTTGGTGAGCGTGGGGCGCGCGAACAATGCGAGCATCGACAAGAACAATCTCTGGCAGCTCGAGAACTTCGTCGAGTCCCGTATCGAAGAGGAACGTGTGGCGACGAGCAAGCAGGCTGAGACCCAGCTGCAGACGCGGCTGTCGCCGGAGTTTCTCGGGCTGGCAGTGCTGGATGCGGATGCGCTGCCCGGGCGAGGGTTGTATAGCTACATTCAACATCTGAGGGCGAATGGTCTCGACTCGCGAGCGTATGAGACGGCCTTCTGGGCGCGCATCGCGCGCACGGTTGCGGTCGCCATCATCGTGGTGCTTGCGGTGCCGTTCGCGTTCGGGCCGATGCGATCGACGGGCACGGGAGCACGCACCGTGGTGGGTATCATGATCGGTGTGGTGTTCTTCCTGATGGCGAAGATGTTGGAAAGCGGCGGCGAAGTGTTCAACATGCCGCCCCTCGTGGTCGCCTGGCTGCCGACCGCGCTGCTGACTTTGATTACTACTATCGCCATCTCACGCGTTCGCTGACCCATGACTGAATCTGTTTCCTCGGAGCGCTTGCCGAGCGCCGGCGTGCTGCGCCGGCTGGGCGCGATGTTTTATGACCTGCTGCTGGTGTTGGCAGTGATGATGGTCGTGACGGCGGCGTTCCTGCCGCTGACGGGTGGTGAGGCGATCACGAGTGAGCGATACGGCGCGTGGGAATATGCGTATCGGGCGCTGCTGGTGGTGATCATTGTTTTGTTCTTCGGATTGTTCTGGACGCGGCGGGGCCAGACGCTCGGGATGGCCGCGTGGCGGCTTCGCGTCGAGCGCGAGGATGGCTCGCTGCTGAATTGGGCGGACGTGCTCAAACGCCTTGCGGCCGCGACGGTGTCGCTGGTGCTGGCGTTTCTCGGGTACTTCTGGATCTGGATCGATCGGGACCGGCTCGCTTGGCACGATCGGTGGACGCGGACTCGCGTCGTGGTGCTGCCGAAGAAGTAAGAGGGCGCGGTGGTTTGCGGAGGCCAGGGTGGGGTAGCTCCTCCGGGCACCGTGCTCCCCTACTGCCTTCGCTGTCGCTCGGCCCGTTGGTCCCGTCCCTGGGCGCACTGCTCCGACAGGGTCCCTCCTGTTCGAAGC
>JAEWAF010000033.1 GCA_023391815.1 Pseudomonadota bacterium | reverse complement strand
CCCCCCCCCCCCCCCGCCCCCCCCCCCGCCCGCCCCCCCCCCCCCCCCCCCCCCCCCCCCCCCGACCGCGAGCATTACAGCTTCAGCACGGCCTTGACCGAGCCATCCACCGCGCTCGAATCGACATAGCCGATCGCCTTGGGATCCGCAGCCACGAACGCCTTCACATCGGCGTCGCTCTTCAGTTCCTTCGGCGGGGTGCCCTTACCGGTGAAGGTCAGACGCGCCCAGGTGGCCTTGGCCTGAGCGGCCGAACGACCCGTCGCCTTTTCGTAGAACACGCCACGAACCGGAGCCGATTCCGGCTGGTCCGCGAGCGTGGCCGCGCCGCCATCCGGGAACGTGTTCGAGTTGCCCAGGTACAGCGCAGCGACCTGCTCCGCCGACAACGCCGCCGCCGGATTCTTCGGATTCACGATCACGACCACGTCGGCGTTGGCGCCGGCCGCGGCCAGCGTCAGCGCGCACACACTCAAAATCGATTTCAGACTACGCATGAGACACCGTTAGAAAATGAAGTCGAACGACGCGCTGACCACGTTGACCTTGCCGTCGAAGCTAGGCGTCACGTTGTTCAGATCGCCACGGCCATCGGCGTCGATGTGATCGAACTGCAACTTCACCAAGGCACCCTTGACCACGGAGAACGAGGGGAGCTCGTAACGCACGCCCGCGCTGTAGGTGTCCTGGTCGGTGGCGCCGCTGCCGATCACCGCGTTGACGCCGGCATTGAGCGCCGCCAACGGGCCGACGGCCGGAATCGCATCCGAGTGCAACGTCTCATCGCGACGTGAGATCGCATACGTCACATACGGCATGAAACCACCGAAGCGGCGGCCGTAAGTGGCATAAGCGCCATGACGAGACACGACGACGTAGTTGCCATCGGTGCTCGTGCTCGCGTACTCGGTGGCCACGAAGTTGGCGCCATCGTCGTACTGCAGGCCGGCGTTGAAGTTGCCTACCTTCAGACCATCCATATCCAAACGATCGGCCTCGGCGGAACAAGCGCCGCAGAACGCGGACGGCACCGCGCGCAGGCCGTCGACCAACGGCTGCAGGTCGCGAGTGGTCGTGCCCAACTCGACTTTGGAATATCCGACCCGGAACTGGAAGGAGTTGTAGGAAACGGTGGTGGCGAGACCGAGCCACTCCGGTACATCCAGCGTCTCGCCGGGCAACTTCACTTCGCTGTCGCCGTAGTACGGATTCACGCTCACGGTAAACGCGCCCAGCTGAGTGCGATAGGTCGCGTCGACACCGCGGATCTGGAACACGGGCGACAAGTTATAAACTTCCATCGGCGCACGCACCCAGGTGTTGGCGTAACCGATGAATATCGAATCGGAATACATGAACGTCGGCGCGCGCAAATAGCCGGCCCGGAAGCTCAGATCCTGGCGCGGCTGGACGCGAACATAAGCCCAGTCGAGGTGCGGCTCCCAATCGCCGGTCAGATCGGCGTAGCCCACGCCCTGCACGGTCGCGGAAATCAGCTCGTTGAATCGGGCCGTCACCTGCACACCGAGCTTCGAATCGGTTTTGAACGAGCCGCCCTTGTCGATGCTCTCGGGCTGGGCCGTGAAACCCAGCGACGCATCGTTGGTATCGGACTGCGCATAAGCAGCGGTCGAAAAGCCGCTGTATGAAAAATCCACCGCCGATGCAACGGTCGGCAACGCTGCCGCAACCGCCAGGGCGATGATGGAAAAACGTGGGGACATGCTCAAAAACTCCATGGTTGGACAGCACCGGGGCGCACGACCCCGAACACGTGCTCTATCGGCGTCGTATCGCGGCGACTTGATTTGATCTCTCCTGATGCGCCGCTGCCGGAATCGACGTAGGGCGGATGCCGGGCAACCCTTAGGGCGGAAACGCAGATCACACTCCAGCCAGGAATTGGCGCGGCGGGCGCAATCAAGGGCAGAATCTTGCGAGTGTTGTAGGATAGGTCCCGTGATTTTTCGCGCAGGCGTCGATTCCCGATGAAGCAAGTCACCTCACAGGACGTTCAACTCCGCGTCGAGCACACGCCCCGGCCTGGCGCGCCGGCGCTGTTGCTGCTGAATTCACTGGGCACGTCGTTCGAGATGTGGGATGACCAGTTCGAAGCGTTGAGCGAGCGCTTCGAGCTGATCCGCTTCGACGCGCGCGGCCATGGCAAATCTACAATCGGCACGCACCGGGAAGCGACGATCGATTTGCTCGCGACCGACGCGATCAATGTGCTCGAGGCGTGCGGAGTCGCACGCGCTCATCTTTGCGGTCTGTCCTTAGGCGGAATGATCGCGATGCATATCGCAGCCAAGTGGCCCGATCGGGTCCTCAAGGCGGCGCTGTGTAATACCACGCCTCACATGCCGCCTCGCGAGACCTGGGATACGAGGATTCAAACCGCATTGACCCAAGGTCCGGCGCCGTTGGTCGAAGGCACGCTGGGCCGCTGGTTCACGCCGCGATTTCACCAGGAGCATCCCGAAAAGGTCGCCCGCATCCGCTCGTTGTTATTAGAAACATCGCCGCAGGGATATGCGGCCTGTTGCGCGGCCATCCGCGACATGGATCAGCGAGAGTCCATCAAGAACATTTCCGCCAAGACGCTGATCGTCGGCGGCACGCATGATGCGGGCACCACGCCCGCGCAGGCCGAGCTCATGGCCAACGCGATCCCGGAGGCGAAGCTGGTGTTGCTGGATGCCGCACATTTATCGAACGTCGAGCGCGCCGACGAATTCAATGCGACTTTGATCGAGTTCCTGCAGGGCGAGCTGGCGCCGCCGGTGATGCAGGATTAACAAATGTTATGCCGCGCCCAGCTTGCGCAACAGGGCGGCGCGCTGCTCGGGGCTGATCTCGTAACAACTGAACAGATCGGCCAGCCACATGCCGTCGGCCACCAGCCGCAGATGCAGCTCCTCGAGAGACGCTTCAGCCGGCGTCGCGCTGGTTTCCGACAGGTGTAAGCGTGATCGCACCCGGCCCGCGAGCTCCGGCTGTGCCGTACAGATAATCGTGAGCGCTTTGTACACCTGCTCGTGCTTGGGCAACTCGCCCATGCGCGAGACCACTTGCAGATAAGCCTTGGCGAGGCTGCCACCTGCGGCCTGACGCTCGACTTCGAACTGAAGCTGCTCGGCCAGGTAATCGGCGAGCGCCTCGAGCAGGGAATTCTTCGAGTCGAAGTAATACAACAACCCGCCCTTGCTGACATGGGCCGCCTCGGCGACGGCATCCAGAGTCAGGGCGACGGTACCTTTCTTCAGCACCAGCCCCGCGGCGGCATCCAACAATTGCTGTCGCCGATGAGTGGCGGCGGCACGAGCACGAATAGATGGAATCGTAGACATGAGCCCAGGATTGCGACGGAAGACCTGCTTATCAAGACGCAACGCGAGCCTCGAGTCGATTGCTCGAGGCTCGCGCGCAGTCTGGTCGAGCGAATTGGACAGGCTCTTCCTGCCTCAGTTCAGCCTTACACCGGTTGAGCGACCGGGGTGCCCGCGGCTTCGTGCTTGAGCTCTTGCCGCGAGTCCTGCTTGCGATGATCCGCAGCGATCAGCGTGTAGAACACCGGCACCACGAATAAGGTGAATAGCGTGCCTACGATCATGCCCGTCACCAGCACGATGCCGATACTGTTACGCGCCTCGGCACCGGGGCCCGATACCAGCACCAGCGGGAAGTGGCCGAACACCGTGGCTGCCGAGGTCATGAGCACCGGGCGCAAACGAGTCAGCGATGCCTCACGCAGGGCGGCGATTTTTTCCACGCCGCGTTCCTGCAGAGTGTTCGCGAACTCCACGATCAGGATGCCGTTCTTGGCAATCAGACCCACCAGCGTGATCAAGCCCACTTGGGAGTAGATATTGATCGTGGTCATGTCCAGGAACGTGAACACCAAGGCGCCGGAGATTGCGAGCGGCACCGATCCGAGCAGCACGATCAACGGATCGCGGAAGCTCTGGAACTGTGCGGCGAGCACCAGATAGATCAGGATCAACGCGAACCCGAGCGTCGCCGTCAACGCCGCGCCTTCGTGACGAATCTGTCGCGACTCGCCCGCGTAGTCGATCAGCACGTTCTCGCCACCCGCCTTCTTCGCCGCGGCTTCGAGCACACGCAATCCTTCCTCCTTCGTCACGCCCGGCTGCACGCCACCGAAGATGCGCGCCGAGTTACGTTGCGCGAATCGATTCAATGTCCGCGGGCCGGTCTCCGATTCGATGTGCATGAAGGTCGATACCGGCACCAACGCGCCACTGGGCGTCTTGATCTTCAGATCGAGCAACGGATCGAGCGTGGCGCGATCCTTGTCGCCGATCTGCGGAATCACCTTGTAGCTACGGTCGAAGTAGTTGAAGCGGTTCACGTACGCGCCACCCAACAACGTGCCGAGCTCGCGGCCGACACCGGCGAGATCCAGACCGAGATCGGCCAGACGCTCGCGATCGAGCACGACCCGTGCCTGCGGCAGATCGATCTTCAGGTCCGTATCCACGTACAGGAATTTGCCACTGGCCCAGCCCGCGTCGAGCACCGCCTGCGTGGTCGCGAGCAACTCCTCGATCGACTGCTCGTTCTGCACGATCATCTCGACGTCATATTGGCCCGGGGTCGGCAACGGTGGATCCAGACGCGGATACACACGCAGCCCCGGCACTTGAGACACGGCACCGTAAACGTCGCCATACATCTGCTCGGTCGAGCGGTCGCGTTCTTTCCAATCCTTCGCGACCAGGCCGCCGAAGCCGCCCCACGCCGCCGTCAGCGACCACATGAAGTCCGCTTCGGGGAACGCGGTCAGCGCCTTCACCACATTCTGCGAATCGCGATCGGTCGCGACCAGCGAGGAATCCGGCGACGCTTCGAAGAACAGGCTGATGTGACTTTGATCTTCGACCGGTGCCAGCTCCTGACGCGAGTACATGAACAACGGCCAGGCCGCGAGCGTGACCAGCACCGCCATGGCGACGATGCCCCAGCGCATATTGAGCGCGCCATCGAGCAGCTTCTCGTACGCGCCGCGAATCGCATCGAAGCCGCGATTCACGATGCCGGTCAATTTGCCTTCGTGACCGTGCTCGTGCACGAAGCGAGAGCTCATCACCGGCGAGAGCGTCAGCGCGACGACGCCCGACACCACGACCGCGGCGGCCAGCGTGATCGCGAACTCCAGAAACAAGGAGCCCGTGAGACCGCCCTGGAACGCAATCGGCGTGTACACCGTCGCGAGCGTGATCGTCATCGCAATGATGGGCCCCGCCAGCTCTCGCGCACCCGCAAGCGCGGCGTCGACACGAGACTTGCCTTCGCGGACGTGACGCTCGACGTTTTCCACCACGACGATGGCATCGTCGACGACCAGACCGACCGACAGCACGATGGCCAGAATGGTCAGCAGGTTCAGACTGAAGCCGAATGCAATCATCACGATGGCCGCGCCCACCAGCGACACCGGCATCGCGACCAGCGGCACCAGCGCGGTACGGATCGAGCCCATGAACAGGAACACGACGACGGCCACGATCAGCACGGTCTCGCCCAGCGTCTTGGTGATTTCTTCCAGGGCGCTGCGCATGAACATCGTGCCGTCCCACACCAGCCGCATTTCGATGTCGGCCGGCAAGGTCGGTTCGATGCGTTCCATCTCGTCACGCAAGTGCTGCGCGACTTCGATCTCGTTGGAGCCAGGCAGCGGCCACACGCCGAGATACACGCTCTGCTTGTCGTTGTACTTGGCCACCATCGCCGCTTCTTCGGCGCCGAGCTCGACGCGCGCCACATCGCTCAAGCGCACGATGGCACCGTCGCGATCGGCGACGATCAGATTCTCGAACTCATCGACCGCTCGCAAATCCGTGTTGGCGAGCAGATTGACCTGCACCAGATTGCCCTTGGTCTGACCCACGGCGGCGAGATAGTTGTTCCGGCGCAAGGCGTCGTGCACGTCGCCCGGAGAGAGATTGCGAGCCGCGAGTCGATCGGGGTCGATCCACACGCGCATCGCCAACGGCCGGGCCCCTTCGTAACTCACTCGCTGCACGCCTTCGAGCGTCGACAACTGCGGTTGCAAGGTGCGGGAGAGCCAATCGGTCAGCTCGGGCACGGAGCGGTCCGCCGAGGTGAAGCCGAGATAGAACGTCGCATACGGACGATCCGCACGTTGCACTTCGACGACTGGCGGCTCCGCCTCACCCGGCAATTCGGAACGGACCTGCTGTAAGCGCGCCGTGACTTCGGCCAACGCATCCGTGCTGTTGTGGTCCAGCTTCAGATGCACGGTGACCGTGCTCAATCCGGCGCGACTGGTGGATTCGACATAGTCGACGCCACTGATCGCCGAGACCGAGCGCTCGATGGGCGTCGTCAGAAAGCCGCGAACGGTTTCGGCGCTGGCGCCGGTGTACACCGTCGTGATGATGACCGACGAGCTTTCGACGCTCGGGAACTGCTGCACCGGCAGGTTGAACAACGCCCGCGCGCCGACCAGCACGATGACCAGGTTGACCACCACCGCGAGCACGGGGTGTTTGATGAAAATATCTGTGAATGAGCGTTGCATGGGCGACAGTCCGTGTGAGATGCGGCCGTTACATCGAGGTTGCGTTCGACTTCTTGGCGGGGTTGAGCGCCACCGATTCCGGCGGATTGGTCACCGCCACCAGCGCAGCCTCACGCAGCTTGAACGAGCCGGAGGTCGCGACCTGCTCGCCCGGCTCCAGACCTTTGGTGATGACGACGTCGTCGCCGGCCATCGCATCCACCACGACTTCGCGCAGGCGAGCTCGCGTCTTGCCGTGCTCGTCCGCAACCACGACGAACACATGATCGCCCGACGGCCCCTTGCGAACGGCGCTCGCCGGAACGGCCGTCGCCATCAACGGGGTTCCCACTGGCACTTGAACTCGCACTGACGCACCGGGCGCGGGTGTTTGCGAGGAGTTCTTGATCTTCGCGCGCACCGTCGTGTTACGCGTCGTCGGGTCGACACGCGCATCGATGGCGAGAATCTCGGCCTTCACACCCGTGGTATCACCCGATGCAAACACGTCCACTTTGTTTCCAGCGCGCAGCGACGCGGCGACCTGCTGAGCGACGGTGAAGTCCACATAAGTCGAGTCATCCACGCCCTGCAGCGTCGTCAGCAACGAGCCTTCATTCAGATATTGACCGGGGTGCACATCGGAAATACCGATACGGGCCCGGAACGGCGCGCGAATGATCTTGCGATTGATGACCGCTTTGATACGGGCGACCTGCGCCTGCACCACTTCCTGCTCGGCGCGCGCGGTATCGACTTCCATCTCCGAGGCCGCGCGATGCTGACTCATCCGTTGCATACGAGCGAACTGCGTGCGGGCGAGCTCTGCTTGCGCTTGGAGCGCCTGAAGATCCGCCTCTTCAACTGAAACATCGAGCGCCACCAGCACGGTGCCGGGTTCGACGATCTTGCCGGGCTCGAGCGAGACCTGCCGGACGGTGCCGGGCAACTCGTTGCGAACGGTGATGGAACGCAAGGCGACCACCGTGCCAATGGACGTCGTGGTGCGGATATGCTCGTGCTCGCGAGCGAGCGTCGTGACCACCGATTCCGCCGGCTCCGGCTGGCTGGCCGCCGCGGCTTCCGATTCAGCAATGCTCGATCGTTTCCAGGCACTGAGCAGCACGCCGGATACGATGACGGCGCCGACGAGTAAGATCGATCCGATCCATTGACCCGATTTCATGAGTTCCCCTGAGAACATCCAATCCTGCGAGAGGTGTGCAAGGTATTCCTTGCCCGAGATCGGACCAATCGGGGGCGGCGAAACTCACTCGTGCCAGATAAGCAGGAATCGACAGGTATCGGCTACGGCTCGCGGCCATTGGATGAGAATGGTTGCAACGATCACTTTGTTATGAGCCCATGACATTCAGGCTGCCGGCCAGCGCTATTCATTGCGCCACAGCTGCCAGTACCGGCCGATGCGTTTGACGAAACGCCCCGGCTTTTCTTGGTAGATTCGGGTGCCGAGCCGGCACGCCTTGTCCTGTAACTGTTTGCGACGGCGGGCCAGCACCGCAACCAATGCATCGTAGTCCCGGTCCTCGAACGTCTCCTGATGAGCCTTGATCTTGGCGTGCAATACCGCGAGGTCGTGATCGTCGCCCAGATGGTCGGACAGCTTATGCGCCTGATCGGCCAGCTCTCCCAGCGGCCCCGGCCAGGCGGGCGCGAGGATTTGCAGTTGATGCCATAAATATTTCACTTGTTTACGCCAGTCGTGCAGGTCCTCGCTGGCGCGCGAGCTCGCGGCCGCTTTCATTTTTTTCCGGCCGCCGTGATAGATGCGCTCCAGCCCCGCACCGACGACCCGCCAGTCGCCGCCTGTCATATTCCAGCGCTCGCTGCGGGCTTTGATCTCGCGCAATACCTTGCGCTGCCTCCTCATCAAGGTTTGCGTGATCGCATGCCGGGTCGCTGTTTGTTCCTGGCGCAGCACGCGCCGGAACTTGTCCAGTTTCAGCGAGCCCGCCGCCGGATCGAAGCGCTCGACCAGGTCGTCCAGCGCGGCGACCAGGACTTTGCTGTCACGAGCCACGCCCAGCGGCTTGGCGGCATCGCGGAGGGCAATGTTCTCGCGTCGATACGCGACCTCGCCGATCGTATTTCGCAACAATCGGAGTGCGGCCCGGGATTTTTTCAGCTGCTTGCGCGCGTCGTGAATGTGCGCGTCGGTGACTCTTTTGTTATGGAGCGCGTCGCCGGCGCCGGCCAGCCACTCCTGAAAAATTCGGCGCACTCCGGACAGTCCGGCTTCGTCAGGCTGCAGCTCGGCCATCGCTCATATGCCTTTGGTCTTATCAAAGTCACGGACGGCATCGCGAAACATTTTTTGCGCCTGCCGAACCCCGCCGCGTCCCGTGATCCTGAATTCACGGCCCTGCGCCTGATTATAAGACCGGAAGAAATGTTCGATATCGCGCAGCTGCTGTTCCTCGACCTGCTCCAGCCGCGTGATGGCCGGTTTGTTCACCGGCGTCTCCAAGGTGGCCAGCAGGCGATCGTTGCGAATCATTTTGCGCTGCTCTTTCTGCATGGCCCGGATGACGCCGATCAGATGTACGTAGACCAGGCAGCCGGGAAAGAGTGGCGCTTCGGTCAGCACCATCACGTCCAGCGCGTCGCCATCTTCGGCGCGGGTGGACGGAATCGAGCCGAAATCATGAGGAAACGCCATGCCGGCCGGCAAAATGCGGCTCAACTTGAGCAGGCCGAGCTCGGCGTCGAACTTGTACTTGTTACGACTGCCTTTGGGAGTGTCGATCACCACTCGGACCAGGCCGGTCTCCGGATCCGACGCGGGCAGCTCCATTGGCGATGCGATTGGCATGGCGGCCTCCTTGCAAGCGCAAGAAGCGAGCCCGGCGGGGAGTTCCCGGGAAACCTCCGGCGACGGCCGCGGCCGCCGCCGGCTAGGGGTCAGAAGCGGACTCGGGCGCCGAAATAATACTGGCGACCGGTGTTGTGGTAGAGCACGACACGATCGTCCTCATCGATGTAGAAGTCCTGGAATGCGTCGGTGAGGTTCAGGCCTTCGAGCGTGATCGACAGCGCGTCGGTGATTTTATAAGAGGCCGATGCATCGAGCGTGAGCGCCGAATTCACACCCTCTTCGGTGCTGCTCTCACGCGCACCGCCGGCGAACGCCGTGACATAGCCGGAACGATACGAGACCGATGCACGCAGACTCAGACGATCGTCCTCATAGAACAATGTGCCGTTCGCCGAATCCTTCGACAGATTCGTCAGCGGACCGCTCACGGGCGCGCTGCCGCCCGGCCCGGGATACTCGATATCGGCATCGACATACGTGTAATTGGCCAGCACGCCGAGGTTGGACAGGAAGCCCGGCAGGAAGCGCAACTGATGCTGGTAGTTGAGCTCGAAGCCATTGATCTTGCCGCCCTCGCCATTCACGACGCGGCGGTACTCGAACAAATCCCCCGGCTGCACGTTGGTGCCGGTCAACAAGCTCGCGGGCAGGCCCAGCGAGGAGAACGGGACCGAGTCCGCGATGTTCGTGCCGCTCAATGTGCTGATGTCCTTTTGGAACCAGCCGACCGAGAGCATCGAGCCCGGCGCGAAATACCATTCCGCCGCCAGGTCCAGATTGGTTGCTTTGGTGGGATCGAGAAATGGATTGCCCGTGTTGTACACGCGATTCGACGGCAGGATGGTCAGCGACCCGCCCGGCGACAATGACGCCAGGGTGGGACGCGTGATGACCTTGGCGGCGCTGAAGCGAACCACGACGTCCTCGACCAGCTCGGCCGCGAGATTCAGCGATGGCAGCCAGTTGCCATACTCGCGCTCCACCAGCAGCGGGCTGATGTCGACCGAGCCATTGGGATTGGTAATCGCGGCATAGCCCAATGTGTCCTGCTTGGTGCGTGCATAGCGCAGACCGACATCGCCGCGCAGAGTGATCGGGCCGAGCGGCAGGTCGAAGTTGGCCTGCACGAAGCCGGCATATGCATCTTCTTTCACCGACGCCCAGTTGCTGCGCGCGGTGGCATTCTCGATGCCATACATGCGCAGGTCGATGTTCTGTCCGTTGATGGTCGTGACGCAGTCACAGTACAAATTCAGCTGCGACACCATCGCCTCATAGTTTGGAATGACGTAGCTGCCGGAATCCGGATCGCCCGTCAGCGCGCTCAGCGTGGTGGTCAGGCTCCGGAGCTGATCGGCCGTCAACGTCGGCGTCTGGGTTTCAGCGACCGCGCGGCGATACTCGCGACTATCGTATTCGAACTTCCGTGCCTCGCCGCCCAACGACACTCGCAGCTCGGGCACGATGTTCCAGTCCGCGACCAGCTTGGTGCTGGTGAATTCGTTGTCGGCGTAGTTGCGTCGGATGCGCAGATCCGACACGCCATTGGTCATGGTCCACGCCGCCGGATCCGCCGGGTCGAAGCCCAGATTGATGACGGGCTCGCGACTGTTGGCGCGGTAGTCCCACGAATAGCCGTCGCTGTTGGCGCGATCCAGCGTGATCGTGGTCTGCACCGGATTACTGAATTCGGACTGTGAATGCCCGACGAACGCCGTGGTCTTGAAACTGTCGGTGAACTGATATTCGAAGGCGGCGGTGTATTGCTGAAAGACTGTCTCGAGCTCGTCGTAACGGGACTCGATGCGCATGTCGACATCGTCGAACACGCCATACACCAGCTCGTTCTGCCCGTTCACCACGCCGTCGCGGATGATGGTGAACGGCTTGCCGCCGGCCGACGCCGTGCGACTGAAGGACAGCGCTTCGATGTAGTTCTCGGCACGAGTCGTTTCGGCGTCCGAGTACAGTGCATCGATCGTGAGCAGCGCGCGATCCGAGGCACGCCACTGCAACGAACCGGTGATGCCGAGCCGCTCGATGTCGTACTGCCAGTTGTCGTAGCGGGGAATGCGGGGGTGATAGATCAACTGTTCCCAATTGCTACCATTGCCGGCCGGCGACGTATTGATCTGTGAGATTGTGTAGCCAGGCAGCGTCGATGCCGCGTTGAAGCCACCGTTCGCGCCGGACGGGCCCCAACGCACGGTGCTATGTCCCTCTTCCAGCACTGAGCGCTGGGACCAGGCGACCGACATCAGCGCGCCGAGCGTCGACTCGGCATTCTGCCAACTCACCAAACCGGCCAGCCTCGGGTCGGCCTCCTCCGACAGATCGTTGTAACCGCCTTGCGCCGAGCCTGCGATCACCAGCTGCTCGCTGAAATCCAGCGGGCGAGCGGTCTGCAGATCGACGGTCGCGCCCAACGAGCCTTCCTCGACATCGGCCGAAGCGGTCTTGCGCACGGTGATGGAGTTGAACAACTCCGAGGCGAACACGTTGAAATCGAAGCCGCGTCCGCGATTCACGCCGCCATTCGCATCGGCGCCGCCAGTGGTCGCCACAGCTTCCATGCCGTTGATACGAACCCGAGTGAAGTCCGGGCCGAGGCCACGCACCGACAAGGATCGACCTTCGCCGCCATCTCGCGAAATCGCGACACCCGGCACGCGCTGGATGGATTCGGCCAGGTTGTTGTCCGGGAAGTCCGCGATATCTTCGGCCTTGATGACGTCGACGACGCCGCTGGCTGCGCGCTTCTCGTCCTGAGCCGCATTGACGCTGCCGCGAAAGCCGGTGACCACCACTTCCTCCAGGCCGCCTTCATTGCTGGCGGCAGTGTCCGTGGACTGCGACATTTCCTGCGCACGAGCGGGACTGGCACACAGAACGGTCGCGACTGCCAGGGCCAAGGCCGGTGAGCGTCGATGAATCAGCTGTATCACGATAAATCTCCCCCAACTGCGACGCTCGTACGCGGCGTGCTTCGATGTTCGTGCGGCTACCTTAGTGTGCTCGCCGTGTTGAAGGCGAATTCCATGTCGGCATCGCCCGATGCGGGATTGGCAATGATGCTGAACGGACGTCCTGGACGATGCCGCGTGTGGATCGATCCATAGACTCTTTGACTTAGACGCGTCACCGCGCACGGCCTAGCATCCAGTAACACTAGAGAGCGACGAGGGGGAGCATGTCGATCGCCGCCACCGCCGAGCGGCGCACACAGGTGCGCTACCTCATCATCGGTTTCATTTTCATCGTCACCTCGATCAACTACGCCGATCGCGCCACCTTCTCGATTGCCGGCACCGACGCGGCCCGTGAGCTGGGCCTGTCGCCGATCGCCACCGGTTACATTCTCTCGGCGTTCGCCTGGGCCTATGCGCTGGCACAGATTCCCGGCGGCGCGCTGCTCGACCGCTTCGGCACCAAGCGCATCTACGCCGGCGCCATCGCACTATGGTCGGTCTTTACGTTCCTGCAAGGCTTCGCCGGCTTCATCGCCGGATTCTCGGCGGTGGGCATGCTGTTCGCGTTGCGCTTCCTGGTCGGGCTGGCCGAAGCGCCCTCGTTTCCAGGCAATGCGCGCATCGTCGCCGCCTGGTTTCCGAGCAGCGAGCGCGGCACAGCCTCCGCCATCTTCAACTCGGCACAGTATTTTTCGCTGGTGGCGTTCGCGCCCCTCATGGGTTGGGTAGTCCACCATCACGGCTGGCGAGCGGTGTTCTATGTGATGGGCGGCTTGGGCGTACTGGCAGCGCTGGCGTTCGTGCGCTTCATCCACGATCCAGTGCGTCATCCTCGCATCAATGCGGCGGAGCTGGCCCACATCGAACGCGGCGGCGGTCTGGTCGCGCTCGAACAAACGAACGCGGGCAAGGGCAACGCGTTTCGCTGGAGCAACGTCAAGCAGTTGCTCACGAATCGGATGCTGCTCGGCGTGTATCTCGGCCAGTACTGCATCAACGTGCTCACCTACTTTTTCGTCACCTGGTTCCCGATCTATCTGGTGAAGGAGCGGGGACTGAACATTCTCGAAGCGGGATTCGCCGCGGCCGCGCCCGCTCTATGCGGATTCATCGGTGGCGTGCTCGGCGGTTACGGCTCGGACTGGCTGTTGAAGCGCACCGGGTCGCTCACTATCGCGCGCAAGACGCCGCTGTTGCTCGGCATGTTACTCGCCACTCTGATCATCGCCTGCGTGTACATCGAGCAGGAATGGCTGATCGTCACTGTCATGGCCATCGCCTTCTTCGGCAAAGGCATCGCGTCGCTCGGCTGGGCGGTCATTTCCGATGTCTCGCCCCGTCAGCTCGCCGGGCTGACGGGCGGCGTCTTCAACATGTTCGGCAACAGCGCCGGCATCGTCACGCCCATCGTCATCGGTTATCTGGTTTCGGCGACCGGCTCGTTCGACGGCGCGTTACTGTTCGTCGGCGTGCACTGTCTGCTGACGATCTTCGCCTATTTCGTGATCGTCGGGCCCATCCGCCGCCTGGAGTTGCAATGAACCGTCGCCAGTTCGTCGCAGGCGCGGCCGCCCTCGCCGCGTGGCCGGCGGGCGCGGGCGCGAAAGCACCCCTGGTTGTCTCGACACCGCTTGCGCCACCGGAATGGGCGTTATTGCAAAGAGAGCTGTTGCGTGTCCAGACCGAGGCGTGCGAAGCGTTCTACGCGCGATACTTCGACGACCGCGGTTACTTGCGCGCCTTCGAACGTTGGGGCGCGAACGACGGTCCCGACGATGCCATCGAACAGGTCAACGACTGGGCGTTGTTACACGCACTGGGCGGCTCCGATCGAATCCTCCAGTTGTATCGCCAGGCGTGGGAAGGTCATCTGCGGCAATACTCGCGCGTGCGAACCAAACAGGTGGAACTGGGCCGTCGGGGCATGTACCTGCGGGAATTTCCGCCGCAGATGGACTGGCAGCACATCAGCGAAGGACTGACTACGTTCAATCTGATGGGACTGTCGACGCCGCAGGATCCCAAGCTGATCGAGCGCACTCGGCGCTTCGCGGATTTCTACAGCGGAGCCGATCCGACAGCGCCGAACTACGATCGTGAACATCGCATCATCCGCAGTGTGTTCAACGGCAGCGCCGGCCCGCTGCTGCGACCGGCCACTCCGCTGGATTGGGCCGGCGATCCGTTCGATGTTGCCAGGTTCAAGATGGAGCACGGCGAGCGCAGCTACGAGGAAACGCTCGCTCACTATCGCGACTACACCGACACCGTCGGCGACAATCCGCTCAATCTGCACGCAACCACGCTGGCCCTGAACGCTTTCATGCTCACGGGCGATCCCAAGTATCGAAGCTGGGCGCTGGAATATCTCGATGCGTGGGTCGCGCGAGCCGAAGCCAACGGCGGCATTCTGCCGAGCACCGTGGGCCTGGACGGCCGCATCGGCGGGCCGACGGGCAAATGGTACGGCGGCGTGTACGGCTGGGGGTTCAGCCCCGTCGTTCCACAAACCGGCCAGCGCGAAGATCGCAATCGAGTCCCGCGCGCCATCGTGGCTTTCATGAACGCCAGCCTGCTGACCGGCGACGACCGGTACATGCATGTGTGGCGACGACAGAATGAGTTGATCAATCAGCAGGCGCGCACCATCGACGGCAAGTTGCACACGCCACGCATGTATGGCGAGCAAGGCTGGTACAGCTACGCGCCCGGCCCATATCGGGCCAATGCATTCGAGATCTGGTATGTATCGATGCGCGCGAGCGACAGAGCGCTGGCCGGTGATCATCCGTGGATCGCGTTTCTCGAAGGCCGTAACGCGAGCTATCCGGTCGAGGCGCAACGCGCGGCGCTCGATCGCGTCAGGGAACGAGTCGCCGCCATGCGCGCGGACACGACGACTCCCGAAACGCGACTCGCCGACAACGCCATCGAAATCAATCCCGCGTCGGTGACGGCATTGATTCAACTCACGCAGGGTGGCTTGCACATCGCACGCCCGCCCTGGTCGAGTACCTCGCCGCATCAAGGCGGCGCGCCGTTGCATGCTCGACTTCGCTATTTCGATCGCGAGCGCCGGCGAGCCGGGTTGCCGCCCGATGTGGCGGCGCTGGTGGATGAGATGAGCGCCGAGCACGCGGGCGTGACTCTGATCAATCTCAATCCGGTCGATTCGCGAACGATCACGGTCCAGGGAGGAGCGTACGCGGAACATCGCATAGAGTCCGTAGCGCTGGACGGGCGTAGTATCGACGTTGGCGCTTCCGCGTTCGATGTGGAACTGCGCCCGGGCTGCGGAGCGCGACTGCAATTGAAGATGCGGCGCTATTCGAATGCGCCGACGCTCGCGTTCCCCTGGATGCGCTCCTAGGCGTCGCTGGCGAACTCCGCGCATAGATTCAACATCGGCTGGAGCGCCGGATTGCCATTGTCACGACGCCACACCATGTGCAACTCGACGGGCTGCGCCGGCTGCGTGGTGAACTTGCGGAACTGAATTGCATCCATGTGCAGTTCGATCGCCGACGCGGGCACGATCGCGGCGGCCAGGCCGGCATGGACCAGCCCCAGCATCGAATGAATCTGCGTCACGTGCTGGACATATTCGGGCAGCACACCCGCCGCTTCGAACAGCCGCGTGAGCATGTTGTTGAAATAGCCGGCGCCGATGCGCGAATACATGATGAGTGGCCGGCCGTCGAAATCGCTCGGCGTCAACGACGATTGATCGGCGCGCGGATCGCCGGCAGGTAACGCAGCCATCAACGGCTCCCTGAGAATCAGCCGGGATTCGAAGCTCGTCTGCTCCACTGGTGGTCGCGCGAATGCGATGTCGATCTGACCGGTCATCAGCGCTTCGAATTGATCCGAGGTCACCATCTCGAACAACTCGAGCTCGAAGTGTGGCAGCGACGCGCGAGCACGCGCCACGATACGCGGCAGAAAGCTGTAACCCGAAACGGCGGTGAACCCGATCGCGACCCGGCCTGTATCGCCCTTGGCGACTCTACGAGCCGCGAGCGCCGACGTCTCGGCGAGACGAATGATGCGACGAGCTTCGGGAAGAAACGTGCTGCCCGCGGGCGTGAGCTTGACCTGACGGCTGCTACGCTCCAGGAGCTGGACGCCGAGCCCTCGCTCCAGCAGCTGAATCTGTCGACTGAGCGGTGGCTGCGTCATATTCAGCCGCACGGCGGCGCGGCCGAAATGCAATTCCTCGGCGGTGACCACGAAACAGCGCAGCTGACTCAGCTCGAACATGCCCCAACATATAGCGTGCTCAAGCGCCGCGTGCCAGTAGCTCTCCGAAAATCGTCGGTGCCGCCGCCTCGGCCCGCGCGATGAGGGCTCGCAATTCCTCGAGCTCGCGCTCATTCAAGTCGGTCAATGGCGGGCGCACGGCCCCAGCGGACTTGCCGATCGCACGCATGCCCGCCTTGACGATGGCGACCGCGTAGCCCCTGCCTCGATTGCGAAGCGCGATGTAGGGCATGACGAAGTCACTCAAGCCCGCCAGCACTTTCGCCTGATCCTCGGCACGCACGGCCCGGTAGAACGAAGCGGCCCAGCGCGGCATGAAGTTGAAGATCGCCGATGAGTACGTCGTCACGCCCATCTTCAAGTAGGGAGCGGCAAACGTCTCCGCCGTCGGCAAGCCACCGATGTATGTCAGCCGGTCGCCCATGCGAGTGTAGATGCGCGTCATCAATTCGATATCGCCGACGCCATCCTTGAAGCCGACCAGATTGGGATGCTGCTCGCACAGGCGCGCCAACGTAACGTCGTCGATGATGGCGTTGTCGCGGTTGTAGACGATCACGCCGATCGAGACCGCCTTGCAAACGGCTCCGATGTGCGCCGCCAGTCCTTCCTGCGAGCCGTTGACCAGATAAGGGGGCAATAACAGGACGCCGTCGGCGCCCGCCGCTTGCACGGCACGCGCCAGCTCGACAGCCATGCCGGTGCCGTAACCGCAGCCTGCAATCACGGGCAATCGGCCGGCGCATTCGGCAACAGCTGCGGACACGACGTCGACGACTTCCTTGAACGTCAGAGAAAAGAATTCGCCCGTGCCGCCGGCGGCGAACAATCCGGCCAGCTCATGTTGCATCATCCAGGCGCAGTGGGCCCGATACGGCTCGATGTCGAAGCGATTGCTCGCGTCGAAATGAGTGACGGGAAAGGACAACAGTCCCTGGCCGATCGCTCGGGCCATTTCCAGCGGAGTGACAGACATCGGTTGACAGCTTTTCGGAGCGATGCTCCACCTGCTGCTAGCGTACGAGCAGGGCACCGCTGCGGTCCAAGCCAAAGGCGCTATTGATCGATGCTCAACCGCTCTTGATCGACGCTCGAGCTGCCGGCTCCACGGCGATGATGCAATTGTGGTGATCCACCACTCCGCCGCGAGCGCGATCCGGCGATGACCGCCAATGTTTCTTTTTGCGAGGGCCGATCGAGCCGATGGACAAGTCTTTCTTGCGAAGTCGCCTCATGCCGCGCCGTGATCGACCTCACAGAAAATCATCACACCACAACCAATGCTCTCTTGTTAGATTTACGCCACGATCTTGTCGCCAAGCACCGACGCAGGCGCTCGAATCCGAGCGACTGCCGACGAAGAACAGTAGAATACATTCAGCGCATCGACGCGCTACGTGAGAGTGAATGAACGTAACTATGAAGATGAACGCCAAGACTTTGATCTGTGCCGCCGCACTTGCGCTGCCGTTCGCGGCTTCGGCCGAGCAGCTGAGCTATCGCTATGTGGATGTCGCGCATTTCCCGGAAGCGAAAATCGACGGCGGCCCCGTCGACGTGGACGGCGACGGCATTCAGCTGCGCGGCTCACTGCCCGTGTATCAGAATATTTTCGCGCTGGCGGAGTTCCAGGATCTGAGCCTGGATCACAACGTCGACGCCACGCGTTTCATGGTGGGCGCCGGCGGCCATTGGCCACTCGGTCCGAACCTGGACATCATCGCGCGCGGCGGCCTGGTGCACTATGAAGTGGACGTGGGCCGCTTCAACGATGACGACACCGGCTTGTTCGCCGGCGTGCGCCTGCGTTCGCTGGTCGCGCCGAAGATTGAAATCGAAGGCGGTGTCGAACATCTGGCCGTGGACGTGGCCGGCATGGATAGCGACACGTACCTGATCGGCGAAGGCCGCTACAACTTCAACTCGCAGTTCTCGGCGGGCTTGTTGATCACGGTCGGTGGCGACACTCGCGTGTTCGGCGCGCAGGGCCGCTTCAACTTCTAATCGTCCGTAGCCGGTGGCGTGATCGATGGATCGCGCCACCGGCAATCTCACATTCCCGCCTGCTCCGCCGCGATCTTTCCCAACGCGGCGATGTCATCACTTTCGCCGCCACGCGCGATCAGCGCAAGAAACTTGTCGCGCACCAGACTGCCGAGCGGCAGCGGCACCTTGAGATTCTCCCCAGCCGCGAGTGCCAGGCGGACATCTTTCAAACCAAGCGGCGCGGCGAAACCCGCCGGCTGATATTGCTGCTTCGTGATCAGCGGCGCGTAGCCTTTGTATATAGGCGCGGCGAACAGCGTGTTGGTGATCATGTCGACGAAGGCATGCTCGTCCACACCGCCCTTGCGTAACAACGCGATGCTTTCAGCGAGCGCTTCGACCGCCGCGAACAGCATGAAATTGCCGCTGAGCTTGACCAGATTCGCCGCGCTCGGCCGCTCGCCGAACGGCCACACCTTCTGACTGATCGATTCCAGCGCCGGCATGACACGTTTGACGGCGTCCGGCGCGCCAGCCACCGCGATATTGAGTTGACCGGCGGCCGCAACTTGCGGGCGGCCGAACACAGGTGCGGATACGAAATGCTGCCCCGCCTTGGCGTGCTCGTCCGTGAGGCGGTCCGCCATCGGGACGCCGATGGTGCTGGCCGAGACGTGCACCGAGCCGGCGGCGAGATTCTTGATGATGCCCTGTGCGCCGAATGTGACTTCTTCGAGGGCGCGATCGTCGGCAACCATCGTGATGACGGCATCGCCTCGACAGGCGTCAGCGGGAGTCTTGGCGAGCCGTGCGCCTTTTGCGACCAGGTCGTCGGCTTTGCTCGCCGTGCGGTTGTAAACCGTCAGCTCATGCCCACCACGCAGCAGGCTCTCGCCCATGCCGTGACCCATCAATCCCAGGCCGATCAAACCGACTTTCATGATTGCACCTCCACTCCCCGCACGCGGGACACCTGTGGCTCATGCTACGAGCCGGGGCATGGTCGGAGAAGAGTCACGCGTGATCTCGCTGTGACATGTCGGCGGCGTCGGGAGGGTCCTAGCTTCTTCCGGCAGCTTTGCGGCACAGGGATGGGGCCGCAACAGCAGGGCTCATCATGGGCTCGGCGGTGCCATTCAGCGAAGCATGCTTCGCTCCGCCGAGCGGGTGTACATGGATGTACACCCTGGGCTGGCCCGGAGCAGGACTGCGCAG
>JAEWAF010000027.1 GCA_023391815.1 Pseudomonadota bacterium | reverse complement strand
CCTTCGACCAGATCAAGATCTCGATCGCCTCGCCGGAGCAGATCCGCTCCTGGTCCTATGGCGAGATCAAGAAGCCCGAAACGATCAACTACCGCACCTTCAAGCCGGAGCGGGACGGGCTGTTCTGCGCCCGCATCTTCGGCCCGATCAAGGACTACGAGTGCCTCTGCGGCAAGTACAAGCGGATGAAGTTCCGCGGCATCATCTGCGAGAAGTGCGGCGTCGAGGTGACGCTGGCCAAGGTGCGCCGCGAGCGCATGGGCCATATCGAGCTCGCCTCGCCGGTCGCGCATATCTGGTTCATGAAAAGCCTGCCGAGCCGCGTCGGTCTCATGGTGGACATGAGCCTGAAGGAACTCGAGAAGGTCCTGTACTTCGAAAGCCATGTGGTGCTGGAGCCGGGCCTGACCGACCTGAAGCTGCACCAGTTGCTGACCGAGGAGCAGTACCAGGCCAAGCTCGATGAGTTCGGTGAGGACGCCTTCAGCGTCGGCATCGGCGCCGAGGCAGTGCGCCAGATGCTCAGCGCCATCGACATCGACAAGGAAAGCACCCGGCTGCGCGCCGAGCTGAAGGAGACCACCTCTGAGGCGAAGCGCAAGAAGCTGGTGAAGCGCCTGAAGCTGCTGGAAGCCTTCGGCGAGAGCGGCGCCAAGCCGGAATGGATGATCCTGACCGTCGTCCCGGTCATCCCGCCCGAGCTGCGCCCGCTGGTGCCGCTGGACGGCGGCCGCTTCGCAACCTCGGACCTGAACGACCTTTATCGTCGTGTCATCAACCGCAACAACCGCCTGAAGCGGCTGATCGAGCTGCGTGCGCCGGATATCATCGTGCGCAACGAGAAGCGCATGCTGCAGGAAGCGGTGGATGCGCTGTTCGACAACGGCCGCCGCGGCCGCGCCATCACCGGCGCCAATAAGCGGCCGCTGAAGTCGCTCAGCGACATGCTGAAAGGCAAGCAGGGCCGCTTCCGGCAGAACCTGCTCGGCAAGCGCGTGGACTACTCGGGTCGCTCGGTCATCGTGGTCGGGCCGGAACTGAAGCTGCACCAGTGCGGGCTGCCGAAGAAGATGGCGCTCGAGCTGTTCAAGCCCTTCATCTACTCCAAGCTTGAGAAATACGGCCACGCCACCACCATCAAGGCCGCGAAGCGGATGGTGGAGAAGGAGCGTCCCGAGGTCTGGGACATTCTGGAAGAGGTGATCCGCGAGCACCCGGTGATGCTGAACCGGGCGCCGACGCTGCACCGCCTCGGCATCCAGGCCTTCGAGCCGGTGCTGGTGGAAGGCAAGGCGATCCAGCTTCACCCGCTGGTCTGCACCGCCTTCAACGCCGATTTCGACGGCGACCAGATGGCCGTGCACGTCCCGCTGAGCCTTGAGGCGCAGCTGGAAGCGCGTGTGCTGATGATGTCTACGAACAACATCCTCAGCCCGGCCAACGGCAAGCCGATTATCGTGCCGAGCCAGGATATCGTCCTCGGCATCTACTACCTGAGCCTGGAGACGCCGGAATTCCGCGCGGCGAAGGATGAGGAGGCACCCGCCTTTTCCCAGATGGGTGAGCTGGAACAGGCGCTGCATTCCGGATTCATCAGCCTGCACACCAAGATCCGCTTCCGCCGCAAGGCGATGGACGCGAATGGCAATGTCGTCACCGAACGGGTGGTGACGACGCCGGGCCGGGTGATGATCGCGCAACTGCTGCCGCTGCACCAGAACCTGCCCTTCAGCCTGGTGAACCGCCAGCTGCCGAAGAAGAACGTCTCCGATGTCATCGACGCGGTGTATCGCCACTGCGGCCAGAAGGAGAGCGTGATCTTCGCCGACCGGTTGATGGGGCTGGGCTTCCGCCAGGCGGCCAAGGCTGGCATTTCCTTCGGCAAGGACGACATGGTCATCCCGGCCGAGAAGGCGGAGCTGATCTCGCGCACCAAGAACGAGGTGAAGGAGTTCGAGCAGCAGTATCTCGACGGCCTGATCACCGCCGGCGAACGCTACAACAAGGTGGTGGACGCCTGGTCGCGCTGCACGGATGAGGTGGCCGGCGCGATGATGAAGGAGATCTCCAAGCAGGAGGTCGGCCGAGCCACCAACAGCGTGTGGATGATGTCGCATTCCGGTGCCCGTGGTTCGCCAGCCCAGATGCGCCAGCTCGCCGGCATGCGCGGCCTGATGGCCAAGCCTTCGGGCGAGATCATCGAGCAGCCGATCATTGCCAACTTCAAGGAAGGCCTGTCCGTGCTGGAGTATTTCAACTCCACCCACGGCGCCCGCAAGGGCCTGGCGGACACCGCGCTGAAGACGGCGAACTCCGGCTACCTCACCCGCCGGCTGGTGGATGTGGCGCAGGACTGCATCATCGTCGAGAATGATTGCGGGACGGAGCGCGGCCTCACCGTGCGCGCGGTGATGGATGGTGGCGAGGTCGTCTCCTCGCTGTCCGAGCGCATCCTGGGCCGCACGGCCCAGCGCGACATCACGGACCCCGCCACGGGCGAGGTCCTGGTGACCCGCAACACGCTGATCGAGGAAGCCGATGCGGAGCGGGTCGAGCGGGCGGGGGTGGAGGAAGTCTATATCCGCTCCGTCCTGACCTGCGATGCGCGGGCTGGGACCTGCGGCCTGTGCTACGGCCGTGACCTGGCGCGCGGCACGCCGGTGAATGTCGGTGAGGCGGTTGGCGTCATCGCCGCGCAGTCCATCGGCGAGCCGGGCACGCAGCTGACCATGCGCACCTTCCATATCGGCGGCGCGGCGCAGCGCGGTGCAGAGCAGTCGGCGGTTGAGGCCACTTCCGACGGCACGGTGAAGGTCGCCAACCGCAACGTCGTGGCCAATAGCCAGGGTGTGCCGGTGGTGATGTCGCGCAACTGCGAGATCGTGCTGAGCGATGCCGCCGGACGCGAACGCGCACGCTACCGCGTTCCCTACGGCGCGCGGCTGCTGACCGACGAGGGCGCGCAGGTGACCCGCGGCCAGAAGCTGGCCGAGTGGGATCCATTCACCCTGCCGATCATCACCGAGCGCAGCGGCACGGTGGAATATGCCGACCTGATCGAGGGCGTGAACTTCTTCGAGGAGACCGACCCGGTCACCGGCCTGTCCTCCCGCGTGGTGCGCGAACCGGTGGAGAAGGCGAAGAACGTCAATCTCCGCCCCCGCATCCTGCTGAAGAACGGCACGGAAATGCTGGCCCAGTACTTCCTGCAGCCGGCTTCGGTGCTGAACGTGGAGAACGGCGCGACGCTGCATGCCGGCGACGTGCTGGCCCGGCTGCCGCGCGAATCCTCCAAGACCCGCGACATCACCGGCGGTCTGCCGCGCGTCGCGGAGCTGTTCGAGGCTCGGCGCCCGAAGGACCACGCGATCATCAGCGAGATCGACGGCCGCGTGGAGTTCGGCAAGGACTACAAGGCCAAGCGCCGTGTGGTCGTGGTGCCGGAGCAGGTGGGGGATGAGCCGCCGACCCCGCGGGAATACCTGGTGCCGAAGGGCAAGCACGTCTCGGTCCAGGAAGGCGACTACGTGAAGGCCGGCGACCCGCTGGTCGATGGCCCACGCGTGCCGCACGACATCCTCCGCGTCCTGGGCGTGGAGGCGCTGGCAAACTATCTGGTGAATGAGATCCAGGACGTCTATCGACTGCAGGGCGTGAAGATCAACGACAAGCATATCGAAGTGATCGTCCGCCAGATGCTGCAGAAGGTGGAGATCCTGGCCCCGGGCGACACAACCTTCCTCGTCGGCGAACAGGTGGACCGCATCGAGTTCGACATCGAGAACGAGAAGCGGATCGCCGCGAAGGAACGGCCCGCAAGGGCCGAGCCGGTGCTGCAGGGCATCACCAAGGCGTCGCTGCAGACGACCTCGTTCATCTCGGCCGCCTCCTTCCAGGAGACGACACGGGTGCTGACCGAGGCCGCCACGGCGGGCAAGGTGGACAACCTTGCCGGGCTGAAGGAGAACGTGATCGTCGGGCGCCTGATCCCGGCGGGCACAGGCAGTGTCATGAACCGGCTGCGAGCCCTGGCGGCGCAGCGGGACCGCACCCGCCTGCCGCAGACCCAGCCGGCGCTGCCGGAGCCGGAGAGCCAGCAAGCGGCCGAGTAGCGGCTGCTGAATTTTCCCTGGAAAGGGCCGGATCCGAAAGGGTCCGGCCCTTTCTCGTTTCCTGCTGCCGCTTCGCTTGACTCGGTCGTAAGCGGGGCGTAGATAGCGGCCCCTTGGCAGGGCCGGGCGCTTCGCGGCGCAGGGCCCCGCCGTTGTTTGGTCATACCACTGCGCCATCGGCGCCGCCGCACCGGGAAGTTCCGGTGGGCTGAGGCCGAAGGTCGGTTCGGGTCCCGCTGGGGCGCGCTGAAGCGCGCCTGTGCGGGTTTCCGGGCGTTTGCGGGGGTAGGGCTTGCGGACAGGTTTCGAAGGGGCGTCATGCCGACGATCAACCAGCTCATCGCCCAGGGGCGGGAGCCACGGACGGGCCGGAACAAGGTGCCAGCCCTGCAGGGCTGCCCGCAGAAGCGCGGCGTTTGCACGCGCGTCTACACCACCACGCCGAAGAAGCCGAACTCGGCGCTGCGCAAGGTCGCCAAGGTGCGCCTGACGAACGGCTACGAAGTGGTGAGCTACATCCCCGGTGAGGGCCACAATCTTCAGGAGCACTCCGTGGTCCTGATCCGCGGCGGCCGCGTGAAGGATCTTCCGGGCGTCCGCTACCACATCCTGCGCGGCGTGCTCGATACCCAGGGCATTGCCAAGCGTCGCCAGCGCCGTTCGCTGTACGGCGCCAAGCGGCCTAAGTAAGGAATTACGCGATGTCGCGCCGCCACCGCGCTGAAAAGCGGGAAGTGCTGCCGGACCCGAAGTTCGGCGACCTCGTCCTCAGCCGTTTTATGAACGTGCTGATGTACGACGGTAAGAAGAGCACGGCCGAAGGTATCGTCTATGCTGCCATGGATACGCTGAAGCGGCGCGTCGGGCAGAACGGCGATCCGCTGCGCCTCTTCCATGAGGCGATGGACAATGTGAAGCCGGCGGTGGAAGTCCGCAGCCGGCGGGTCGGCGGCGCGACCTACCAGGTGCCCGTCGAGGTCCGGCCGGAGCGGCGCCAGGCGCTGGCAATCCGCTGGCTCATTGACGCTGCCCGCAAGCGCGGTGAGCAGACGATGGAGGAACGCCTCTCGGCGGAGCTGATGGACGCGGCGAACAACCGCGGCTCGGCCGTCAAGAAGCGCGAAGACACGCACCGGATGGCTGAAGCCAACAAGGCCTTCAGTCACTACCGCTGGTAAGCAACCCCCGATCGGGAATTACGACGATGGCGAAGGCGAAGTTTGAGCGGACGAAGCCGCACTGCAACATTGGCACGATCGGCCATGTGGATCATGGGAAGACGTCGCTGACGGCGGCGATCACGAAGGTCCTGGCGAAGGCGGGTGGGGC
>JAEWAF010000058.1 GCA_023391815.1 Pseudomonadota bacterium | reverse complement strand
GGCTCGACCCGCGCCGCCAAAGCACTCAAGAGGCGCGCAAGTTGGCCTTAAAGAAATCGACTGTGCGCTTCCACGCAAGGTCAGCTGCTTCCTTGTTGTAACGAGGCGTTGTGTCGTTGTTGAAACCGTGCTGAGTGCCCGGATACACATAGGCCTGATACTTCACACCGGCCGATTTCAACGCCGCTTCCGATGCGGGCCACGCGGCGTTGATCCGTTCATCCGTTTCCGCGAATTGAAGTAACAACGGCGCTTTGATCTTGCCAGCCTCTTCCGGCGCCGGCGGCGTGCCATAGAACGGCACGGCCGCTGCGAGATCCGGCACGCGAGTGGCGAGAAAATTCGCAACGCCGCCGCCGTAACAGAAGCCCGTGACGCCGACCTTGCCCGTACCTTGCGGCAGCTTCTTCAAGTACTCGACCGCCGCGACGAAGTCCTGGTGTGTCTTTCCCTGATCCAACTTCTGGAACAGCTCGCGCGCTTTGTCTTCGTCGCCTGGATAACCGCCGAGAGGAAACAACGCATCCGGCGCGAACGCGATCAAGTTCTCCAGCGCGATCCGCCGGGCGACGTCCTCGATGTGAGGATTCAAGCCACGGTTCTCGTGCACGACGAGCACCGTCGGCAACTTGCCCTTTCCCGATGCGGGCTTCACCAGGTAGCCGCGCAACTTGCCGTAGCCCGGCGCCGGGATCTCGACGTACTCGGCTTTGATGCGCGAATCCGTCGGTGCGATCTGTTGCGCCTCGGCGAACTTCGGATTGAGCGCATCGAGAATCGCCGCGCCGCTCATGCCGGCGACCGCGAACGCGGAGGCGCCGTCGATGAACTCACGTCGCGAGATCGCGCCGTGCACATATCTATCGAACAGCTTCCAGACTTCGGGCGGAAACTTTTGTGCTTCGTTGTTGCTCATTGTGCTGCCTTCACCTCGTGGAGGGTCCTTCGCGAGGCTCTATAACACAGTTCAGTGCTGGGCCGCCGCCTGCGCATTTTTCTGCTGTTCAGCCGCTGCCTTCGGCGCAATCCTGGTGAGCTTGCCGCCCTCCGCCTCATAATTTTGCACGCCGACCCGGCCGACCACGTTGAAGCCCTTCGCCGCGAGCAGGTCGCCCGCTTTACCGGCGCGGCCTGCATGATTGGACACGGTCACGATCTTCCGGTCCTTCGGAATCCACGCCAGGCTCTTTTCCAGATCCGCCGCCTGAATGCTCAGATACACCGGGAGGCCGCCGATATTGGTGAGCTCGTCGGGGCGCCGCAGATCGATGATGAGCAATTGCTCCGGCCTGGCGAGCAGTTGATCGAACTGCGCGCGCGACAGCACCGGCGTTTTCGACTCGTCCTTGCCTTGAGCAAACGCGACGGTCGCAACCAGGCTGACCAGCAGCACGGACAGCGAACGGAATGAAAACGAACGTGACACTCGCATGACGGACTCCGGAGGATGTGACAAACGTTCGCGCAGTCTAAGATCCGCTCATCGCAGGCGTGAGAGGTAACATTGCATTTACAGATAACGTTTCCGGCGGCCTGGCGACGACACTCGCAGTGACAAATCAGTCACGGTCCGATTGCTCATGAGCTGATATCGCCCCGCTCTTTGTGCATGAGTTGCGGCTCATCGATACTGGTCGTGTCACTGGCCAGCCTCTCTTTATGAGCGATCCCCACGGACCCTTACTCGTGTATCCCGACGCCTCCGCTCATCCGCTGTCGATTCGTGCCAAGGCGGCGATCTTCGTCGATCCGAAATCGCGAACGCTGCTTCAGCAGTTGGATCGCGTGGCGCCGGCCGACGCACCGGTGCTGATCGTCGGCGAAACCGGCACCGGCAAGGAGCTGGTCGCGCGTCATTTGCATGCGCGCAGCGGACGCAAAGGTCAGTTCGTCGCGGTGAACTGCGGCGCGTTGTCACAAACACTGGCGGAAGCCGAGCTGTTCGGTCATCAGGCCGGCTCGTTCACCGGTGCGAACGAGACACGCGCCGGATGGTTCGAAGCGGCGAACGGCGGCACGTTGTTTCTCGATGAGATCGGCGATCTGCCTCTGTCGCTGCAAGTGAAGTTGTTACGTGTCTTGCAGGAGCGAGAAGTCGTTCGCGTCGGCTCGCGGAAGCCGATTCCGCTCGATGTGCGACTGGTCGCCGCCACGAACATCAACCTGGCTGAAGCTGTCAGTGCCGGTCGCTTCCGCCTCGATCTGTATTATCGGCTCAATGTGGTGACCTTCGATCTGCCGCCGCTGCGCGAACGGCACGGCGATATCATGCCGCTCGCCGAGCACTTCCTTTCCAAGTACAGCGAGAAGCTGCGGGTGCGACCGCCGATTCTGGGATTGGAAACACGACGCGCCCTGCTCGGCTATGCCTGGCCAGGCAATATTCGTGAGCTGGAGAACGTCATTCATTTCGCGCTGCTGACGGCGGATGGCGATATCCGCCCGGAACATCTCCGCTTTGCGGCCGCGCCTCAAACCGCGGCGCTGACACCAGCATTGAGCCCGATCGAGAACATCGCTGCGCAGCTCGACAAGCTTTTCGCGAGCACGCCCGCGGAACTGTATCAATCTCTCGAAGAGCTGATCGTGCGACGAGCGTTTTCTTATTGCAGCCAGAACCAGGTGCAGACGGCGCGCCTGCTCGGAATTTCTCGCAATGTACTTCGCACGTTGCTCAAGCGGCTCGGCCTCATCAGCAACGAGGTCGCGGTCGATGAGTATCCCGAGTTACGTTTGATCTCACCGAGCGAAACGAGTCGCGCCGTGAGCTGAGTGAAACTCCGCCTGCCACCGACGACCCTCGGCGGCAGGCGGATCAACTCACCTCAGGTAGTCGGCGAGTAGATCTTGTCGAACACGCCGCCATCGGCGAAGTGCGTGGCTTGCGCCTTGGTCCAGCCGCCGAAGTCGGCAATGGTCACCAGCGTGCCGATCTTCGGGAACGTCTTACCGTACTTCGCCAGGATCTCCGGCTTGGTCGGGCGATAATAGTTCTTGGCCGCCACTTCCTGACCCGCGTCGGTGTAGAGGTATTCGAGATACGCCTTCGCAACGGCGCTCGTGCCATGACGCTCGGCGTTCTTGTCGACCACGGCGACCGGTGGCTCGGCGAGCACGCTGACCGAGGGCGCGACGATTTCAAACTTGTCGGCACCGAATTCCTTGAAGGCGAGGAACGCTTCGTTCTCCCATGCGAGCAGCACATCACCCAGACCGCGTTGGGCAAACGTCGTGGTCGAGCCGCGAGCACCGCTGTCCAGCACCGGCACGTTCTTATAAAGCTTCTGCACGAAAGCCTGTGCGGTAGCGTCGCTGCCGCCCGGCTGCTTCAGCGCCCAGCCCCACGCGGCGAGATAATTCCAACGCGCGCCACCCGACGTCTTCGGATTCGGCGTGATGACGGAGATGCCCGGCTTCACCAGATCGCTCCAATCCTTGATGCCCTTCGGGTTGCCTTTGCGCACCAGGAACACGATGGTGGAGGTGTAGGGGGAGCTGTTGTGCGGCAGACGTGCGGCCCAATCGCTCGACAGCAGCTTGCCATGTGAGGCAATACCGTCGATGTCAGCCGCGAGCGCGAGCGTAACCACGTCTGCTTGCAGGCCATCGATCACCGAGCGCGCCTGCTTGCCCGAGCCGCCATGCGACTGCTTCACGATCAGCTTGTCGCCCGTCTTCTTTTCCCAATAGGCGCCGAAGACCTTGTTGTACTCCTCGTAAAGCTCGCGCGTCGGATCGTAAGAAACATTGAGCAGCTCGACGTCCTTCGCCTGGACGGGCCCGCCCAGCAAGGTCAGCGTCGCAGCCGCGGCGGCCAGCAGACTACTATGAATGAAACGGCGTGACATGGAATGGTCTCCGGAGTTGGGAACCTGACATCGAGCAACATGTGTGCCAGCGCGGATATGCATGAATTTCAGGCTTTCACGCTGTTCGTCCGACGCAAGGCTGTACAGGGATCAGCAGCGATCTGAAGCGAGTGCGCAAGACTCATCAATTGTTACAACTCCATGACAGCTAGCTCAGTCCCTTGGACGCCAGCAGCGCGCGCGTGTTGTCGAAATAGATGGCCCGCTTTTGCTCGGGCGTGAGCGTGGCGTCCAAGGTATCGAGCGCCGGCCCGACATCGCCACGATCTCCGCCACCGACACCATAGTCGGTGCCGAACAGAATGCGGTCCGCGCCGATCTTGTCGCACGCGTATCGCACCCAGCCGGCGTTGCGTACCGAGTACGGCCCCGTGTCGATATAAATGCGGCGCAGCTTCTGCAACGGATCCGCAACGCCGTTGGCGCGTGCCGCCGGGATCAGGCTATCGAACAAATGAGTAAAGAAGCCGCCGAGCATGATGATCTCGATACTCACATCCGGATACGGATCGAGGAAGTCGGTCAAGCCGAGCGTGATCGCCCCAGCCGCAAGATGCGAATTGCTGATGAGATTCCAGCGGGCGTACGCCGTGTCTTCCGGCACGACCAATGGCGGCTGGCCCGGCACACGATCGCTGGCTGGACCGCGATGAATGAAAAAATGACTGTTGAGCTTCTGCGCCGCACCGAACAATGGCTTCAATGTTTGAGCACCGGCCAATGTGGAGAATGCGTTCAACGGCAGCGAGCCGCCGATGAAGCCAAGTTCTCGATGGGCGCGCGTCAGCTCCTGCGCGGCCCAGACTGGATCGGATGCGGGCAGCGCTGCCACTGCTAGAAAGCGCGGACGATGCTTGGCTACAACTTCGGCCAGCTCGTCGTTGAATGCGCGATAAAGCGTGCGCTGTTCGTCGATCGGCAGCGTCGCGTCGAAGCCCAGCGCAACCGTGTGTGTCAGCAGCTGTCGCTGGATGCCATTCTTCTCCAGGTTCCGAACGCGTGCCTGAATGTCCGATGCCGCAAACGCACTTGGCCCGCCGATGGCGGACACCGTCGTCGCGTTATCGAGTTGAGTCGCTCCGTCCGCGCCAGTCATCAGCTTTGGCGGCTGCGTGCGCGTCGCGAGAAATTTTATCTCGGCGTGCGAGACATAATGACTGTGCCAATCGACCAACGCCCGCGGCGCATCGGCGGCAAACAGAAGACGAGCATGCAGTCCAGCCGAAAGAGTGGCGGCGGTAGCGAGCGCGCCGTTCAGAAACTGACGTCGATTGAACATGTAACGTTGCGCGCCAGAATCGGCCGCGCCCGCAGCGAGTTGGAGTTGTTGTGAGATCGCCGGGTTAGATCAGTGCACTCGCGCCGACGGCCGCGATTCCCGCCAAGGCGACGGCATAAATTACAAACTTGCTGAGCAATACACCGAGACTGACCGGGGTCGTGTCCAGGTCCGATCTTCGATCGGCCGCCTCCTGCTCGCGTGCTTCCAGGCGAAACTTGTGGACGTAGCCGTCGATCGGCACACAGCCGCGATATTCGCGCGACGGAGTGACTTGAGTGAGCGACTGCATGGTGAGGCTCGCGGGTCGGGAAAGGACACGGCAGTGTAGTCCCGCCGGGGTTACCAACTCAGTAGCGAATTGGTTTGAATTCGGTCACCAGCGGATTGACCTCGTTTTGCCGACCTTGGAAATGATCGACCGGCCTCGGACACACAACGGCCCACGGAAGAACAGGCAGGGGGACCGATGTGGCGATCAGTCCTCGACCACCACGTGCGAGCCGACCGCACCGCGCTGCCAGTACCCCGCCGCTTTCACCCAACGTTTGTCGAAACCGCGACCTTCGATGAGATATCGACGAATCGCGCGGACCGCCTGCGTCTCGGTCGCCGCCCAGGCGAAACAACCTTCTCTCATGATCGGCAAATCATCCAGCGCGCCGAGCAGAAACTCGCCTCTCACGGCATTCGGATCGGTTCGCGGCACGCACACCACCTGCAGATTGGCGCGGCTCGATAACGGCAATTCAAACCCCTGCTCTACTTCGACCACCACCATGGAGCTCGTGGTCGGAGGCAGTTCCTCCAAGCGACGCGCGATGGCAGGCAACGCCGTTTCATCCCCGATCAACAGGTGCAAGCCGATGCCGTCGGTCGAAATGATCGACGAACCTCGCGGTCCACCGACGCCGAGTACGCTACCGGCTTGCGCATTCGCCGCCCATGTTGTCGCGGGCCCGTCGTCGTGAATCACGAAGTCGATGACCAACTCCCCGGCCTCGGCATCGAAGCGACGCGGGGTAAAGTCGCGCATGATTCTTTCGGACGCCCCTTCGGTGCCCGGCGGGGTGAGATTCAGCTCGCCGGTCGCGTTTGGGAAAATCAATTTGACGTGATCGTCGAAACCCAGCGAAGTGAAGCCACGCAGCTCGTCGCTTCTGACCGTGATTCGCTTCATCTTCGGCGCGATCATCTCGACGTGCGACACGGCCGTGCGCCGCATGCGCAGCTCGTGTCGCACTCGAGTGATATTCGGCGGATTACTCATCGTCATGGCCTTGTGAGATTTGCTCGGCGGCTGCTTCGATGATCCTGCGCACGCGCTCGGTCTCTTCCTCCGTCCAACCGCCGCGATGAAACATCAATGCCGCCCGCAACGTATGCATGGCGTGATGAAGATCTTCCGGCGGCATTTCTCCCGAGGCCGCGCGCGCCGCCATTGCCATGCGCTTTCTGACGCTGTTCAGCATGGCTTCGTTCTCGCGCAAATATCGCCGACCCTCGTCGGTGATCTCGTACAAACGTTTGCTGCCTTCGGTCGTGGTAGAGCGAACCTGCCCCAACTCTTCGAGCAGCGTGAGCGTGGGATAAACCGATCCGGGACTCGGCGCGGACGCGCCACCGCACGTAAGCTCGAGCTCCGTGGTCAGCTGATACCCGGGCCG
>JAEWAF010000038.1 GCA_023391815.1 Pseudomonadota bacterium | reverse complement strand
GGGTAGGAGAAAGCCCGCGACGCCAACGACGTCATCGACGCGCACTGTGACGGCCCGCATGTCCGGTTTGATGAGTGCTGCCAAGGTGCTGCCTGCGCCGGATCTGGCGAATCGTTCTTTCAACAGCACTTCGCCGTTGAGAACTTTCTGAGTGGCGACCAGACCTTCGACTTCCTTGACGCTACCGAAGTGATTGCCAAGGGAGGTGCCGCTCGGCACCGTGATGACTTTCACGTGGCGTCCTTCGATCACCGTGCCGTAGGGAACTTCCATCGCAGCTACGACTACCGACGAACCTGCGTCCGTGACGATGCTGGCACGGGTGCGTTCTTCCACCCAGTTCTTTGCCGACCATGCCGCCGCCGCTCCGAAGAGCAGCGAAAGCATCACCATCCATACACCTCGACGTTTCATGTTTTCGGTCTCCGCGGTTCCGCCACTGCATTACTCACACTGCGGCTCTGTTACGAAATAGTTGTCCCACGCCCACTGCAATGCCTCGGCGGTCAGCCCGACCCACGCATCTAGGTAGGTGCAGCGGTCGAGCGCCATGCCGATCAAGTCACGGGGATGGCAGGGAAGCAGGGGAGTGCCGCTAGGGACGTACAGTGAGTCGATGATGTACTGGCATAGAGCTGCGTCGTAGCGCACTCCGCGAGCTTCGCAGGCCCGCTGCCAAATCAGGTGATATTGCTGAGGATTCACCGCCTGAAAGTCGATCTTGTAGCCGATGCGTCGCAGAAAGGCGTCGTCGACCAGATCTCGTGGTCGCAGATTGGTGGAGAAGACGAGGATCACGTCGAAGGGCGTCCGGAAATGCTGGCCCGTGCTCATACTGAGGTAGTCGACCCCTTCTTCCATCGGCAGGATCCAGCGGTTCAGCACGGTCGAGGGGGGAATACGCTGGCGACCCAGGTCATCCAGGATCAGCATGCCGCCGTTGGCCTTCACTTGCAGCGGCGCACGATATTGTCGTGTCGCCGGATCGAACTGCACTTCGAGCATATCCGCCGTCAGTTCGCCGCCCGTAATCACGAGTGGCCGCTGGCAGAGCACATATCGCGGATCGTGACCACGGGTCAGCATTACGACCGGCGAGTTGTCCTGGAACTGACGATGCACGCTCGGATCGAAGACGCGAACCACTGTTTCGCCGATCGCGACGGCGTGGGGTATGAGACAGGTGTCATCGAATAGGCGAGCCAATCGCTGCGTGATGAACGTCTTGCCTGTGCCCGGCGCGCCGTAAACAAAAATCGCCTTGCCGGAATTCAGCGCCGGCCCGAGTCGATCCAGCATCGCCGGATCGAGTATGGTGTCTTCAAACGCTGCAAACATTCGGTCGCGAGTTACACTGCGTCCCCGAACGGATTGCGTGAGGACGACCTGATTGTAGTAATCCAGCGGCACCGGGGTCGGGCCGACATAGCCGCTGGCCATCAACGACGCCATGGCAGAACCGCGACCGCGCTCGGTCAATGCATAGCCGAGACCCTGATTGTCACCGTGCTGGGCGCGTACCTCGATCCGACCTTCCTTCCGCAGAAAGCTCAGCAGTTCCTCCAGCAGGCGGCCGGACAGGGCGGTGCGGCTGACCAGATCCCGCATCGTTAGTACGCCGCCTTCGAATAGATGCTTTTCAACCAAGTCGCCCAGGAAGGCATTTGACAGTCCGGTGCTGGCAAGCGACTGAGGACGCGGTGCTACGCGCGAAGCGTCCCGTCCGTTGAGTTCATCGTTGGGCGGTGTCTGGTTGTACATGAGTTTTCTTGTTGTGATCAAAGCTTAGCGGGTCATGATCAGCGCGACAGCAGTGCCGCATGCGATGGCAACGCCGTATGGAAATCGCTGGACCGACTTGGTCTTGGTGTCGTGCAGAGATGCGCGCATGCTCGCAGTCGGGGAAATCATCAGCCCGGCCAATCGGGCCAAGATCGCGCTGGACTGCCCGTTATTGAGTAGCAGGGCGGCTACACCGAGAATTGCACCAGCAATCAGCGTCATGCCGACGGCGAGCGTTGTAGTCTGCATGCCCAAGAAGACGCCCACGGTGGCCATCGCCTTGACATCGCCCGCGCCGAATGCACGCAGTACATAGAAGGGAAGAAACATTGCGAAGCCGACTGCGGCGCCGCTGAGCGAGAACAGCAGCCCGTCTTCGCCAAATATCCAGAATTGCGAAGCGAGCCCGACGATAGCCGCGGCCGCGCACAGGAGGTTCGGTATGCGATGTGTTCGCCAATCAATAGCCGCGACGCACAGAACGAACAGAACCAGCGCCGTGTCGAGTTGATCTGAGGTCGCGAGCATTCGAGCCGTCCTGCCGTGTAAAGGGTGAGGAGCACCGCCCCGGGGGCGGTGCTCTTGAGTGCCTTAGGTCGTCTGCACGCCCGTCAGCCGCGTCACAATCGCCGTGATGATTCGGTCGACTTGCACGCCGAGGTTGGTGAACGCCGTCACCACCCCCAACCCCACCAGCCCGCCCGCGATCGCATACTCCACCACCGTCAACCCTTCTTCTTCGCGAATGAAATCCACCACCGCCTGTTTCAGATTGATCATTGCCGTGACTCCTCAATGTTTATTAGCCACCCGAAACATCGGGCCGGGTGTAGAGCCCTTCATCCCCGCTGTCGCGGTAAGGCGGACTCTCGGGTAAGTGCAGTGCGCGCGGCGCGGATGTTCTTGCGATCGGCCAGGACGTTTTTGCTGTCGGCGACCCGACACGGGTTCGAGATCACGGCGGCTACGTGTTCACCACACTGACGAATCGAGTCACGATGCGGAATAAATGCGCCCTGCCGCGGGCGCTGAAAGGAAAGTGATAGAGATCACTAAAGAAACAATCCTCGGCGCGTAGTCTCGGGCTCGTTCACTGCGGACCGGATGGGGAGGCGGATCGCGTCATGCTGCTATGGGTGGATTTGTGCTGCGGCGCGCGCGTCGCGGCGTCGTCAGCGGAATTTTCCCGCTATTGCCAGGTGCGGCCCGTCGATCAACAGCACCTGTGGGCGGCGTTGTCGCTGGGGGGCGATGCGGATGTGATTTGTTTCGATGTCGAGCATCCGGACATGAGCTGTCTGAAGTTCATGGCCGATACCAAGGCTCGATTCCCGTCCGTGCCCATCATTATGTTGATGTCCCAACAGTCGGCGGACGTCGTACTTTGGGCATTGCGGGCCAGGATCTTCGATGTGTTGTTGAAGCCGCTGAGCCCGCGCGAGGTCTTGCGATGTGTGCAACGCCTTTCGCCGGTCTTGGAAGCTCGCCGCACTCAGCAGACGCGCGCCAACGCGACGGGGGCGGAGGCGATTCCCGATGAGGCGCGTTATCACGCCCGCCGCAACTCTCGGGGGAAGCTGGACGGTGTGCTGGGCTACATAGAAAAGAACTATGCCCAGCCGATCAGCGAACAGGAGGTGGCGAAGGAGTTTGGCCTGTCACCCTTCGAGTTCAGCCGCGCATTCCGGGCGGCGCACGGCATCACGTTTCGGGATTATCTCGCCGAGTGCCGCCTGGTGCAGTCCAAGCGGCTGCTCGGCATTGCGCAGGTCTCCGTCAGCGATGTCGCCGCCATGGCGGGATTCAACGATCCATCCTACTTCGCGCGCTTGTTTCGAAAACGCACCGGCGTTTCGCCCAGCGCTTATCGCGCGTCGGTATTGACCGTCGCCAAGGGCGTCGACGCCGAAGCGACCGGGTGACGGGCAAGTTTGCGGCCGATCCACTGCCAGAACAGTCGCAGCAGGAACAGGCCGGGCAGGATGATGACCAGCCACGGGACGAGCACAGCGAAAAAGCGGATCACCATACCCACGGCCTCGCGGAAGTCGCTCCCAAACGAGCGGAGTGCATCCTTCACGGGACTCTGCTCGGACACATAAGCCTGTTGCGGCAACGAGAGATTGATCGTCAGCAGATCGGTGTCGATGCGACGGCGCAGGTTCGCGCGCTGTGTGCTCAACGAGTCGAGCTGTGACTGCACCGTAGCCAGTTCCTTCGATACCGTGATGAGCTGTTCGATCTTGATGTCTTTGTTCTTCATGAACTCGGTGAGTCGGTCCCGGTGCAGTGTCATGAGCGCGATCTGGCGCTCGGTGTCGGCGACGGGTTCCGCCAGATCTTCCGCGCGGGTGTTTCGGGAGGTGACTTCGCCGTCCTTGCTGGCCAGGGAGATCATCGGCTCGACGCCGCCGGCGGCCAGCCGCATGCGAATGTGACCGCTCGGCAAATCCTGATTCGATTGCAGCGACACCTCCAGCACGGTGCAACTGGAGGCACGATCGGCGTTGCAGGCCGCTTCGACTTCGCGCAGGCGCGTCGGCAGCACCTCGCGAGTCATTTCGATCGAGATCGAATGCTCATAAGCCAGGGTCCCGACCTGGCGTCCGCCCTGCGTGGGAGGTGCGAGCGCGGCCAGCGTCTGCCCCTCGGCGGGAGCAGACGCGGCGTCCACGCGGTACGTGTCTTTCCCGCAGCCAGATAGCAAGAACAGGCCGCCGATCACGACGAACGAGGGAACGACGATTCGCGCGTTGTTATGGCTCATGCTTGCCCCGACGTTGCAGATCCCACTGACGCGCCGATGATAATGGAACATCGGCGCGGGCGATCGTGATGAATTGTGGCAACGATCGCGGGATCGCCGGAAAGGTCAATGAGCCGTCAATGAACCGTCAATGAATCGTCGCGGCCGTTCAGGGTTCCACGGCGATGATCTCATCGTATTGCGTGGTGGTCTTGTACATGAGGGCGCCATAGCGGCCGGTCGGGTGCGAGGCATCGACCGCTTCGAGGCGCAGGACGTCGTCGATGTACACGCGCAGTTGGGTGCCCACCGCTTCGAAACGAACGCGGTACCACGTGTTTGTCGCAAAAGTAAGCGGCGTGCTGTCCAGCTCGATGATGGCGCCGTTCACCTGTTTCTTGAGCGACACGGTGTTGTCGTTCCGAAGGGTGACGTAATAATAGTTGCCATCGTCGCGATAGCGAGCGGCGAGTCCAAACCAGTTGTTGCTGCCGGCCGTGGCTGTCCGGCGCAGGCGCGAGTGGATGATCTGGTCGCCGGTGTCGACCCCGGTGATCGCGCGCGCGCCCGAAGTCATGTCGGTCTGCATGTAGCTCGACACAGTGGAGAACTGCCATGAGCCGGTTTCGTCCCAATGCCAAAGCGAGTCGGGCGCGTTGCCGAACTGATAACTGACCAGTGTGGTCTGCGGGTTTGAGCTGAGGATGACGTTGTCGAAATCGGCTTGGGTCTTGTACAGCATGACGCCGGCCTGGCCGTGATCGAGCGCGTCATCGGTCGCTTCCGCCAGCAACCGGTTGTCGACGAAGACTCGATGATGGGTGCCGATGCTTTCGAGTCGCACCCGATAGCTGCGATTCAGAGCAACCGTCAGATTCGCCGTGGCCAGGGTGGTGAAGGTCCCGTTGACCATTCGTCGCAGCAGCAGCGTGTTGTTGTTTCTGAGGGTAACGTAGTAGTAGTTGCTGGCATCGGTATAGCGAGTGACCAGGCCGAACCATTTGTCGCCGGCGGTCGTGGCATAGCCGGTGGGCTTGATGTCGGCCTCGATCGCTTCATTGGTGCGATCGGTGCCCCAGAGCGCGGCGGCGTTGCTGGCCGTGCTCGATTGGCGATAGACACGTGACGCAGGCGTCGTCGCCACCGTGAAGCTGCTGCCTGCGAGCGGTGACCAATCGCTCGCGTTGCCGTCCTCGAATGTATCTTGAACGGTCGCAGGCTGCGTCAACCCTGGCGGCACATCGTAGATATAGACCGATTGAGTCGAGAGTGCGCCGATAGCGACTCGTCGGCCGCTGATGGCCGAGAACGTTCCGAAATATTGATCCGCACCACGATCGCTGGCGAGCAGCTTCGCCACGTGCCGATAGGTGCCGCCACCCTCGCGCTCGAATATCGAGACCGAGCCGGTGTACCGTCCGTGCAGCCTGTCCATCGGATAAGGGAATAGAGCGAGCGTGCCCCACGTCTCGATGAATGCCGGGCCGATCGCGTCGAGGTTATCCGGCCTCGTCAGCGCCTGGGTCGAGCTGTAAATCGAGGTCGTCGGATCGCGGCGAAACGCCAGCACGCCCTCGTGAGTATCGGCGCTTGCGAGCATGTAGCCGTCGTCGATGGCGACCGAGCTGCCGTAGCGGCCGTCGGGATGGTCCGGCGATTCAACGACCAGCTGATAGGGGATATGGCCGAACTCGCCTTCGAAGATGCGGGGGCGGCCTTGCCGGGTGTAAGTCGCGACCACGGTGGTATTGCCGTTCGGTGCGATATCGACGTCGCCGCGATTGTCTTCGCTCTCGCAAAAATCGTCGGGTTCGCGCGGCAGGCCCGGCGTGCTGCGGACCAGTTGCCACGTGCCGTCCGCCATTTTGCGATAAGCATTGCTCGACCAGTCGCACCGGCCATTCGTGACCACGATGGTGCCGCCTTTGAAGGCCAGATCCTTGCCGTTGGTCTGAATCGGCGAGGGTACTTGCACCCACGTGCCGCTGCGCTGCTCGAAGATCCAGCTGGCGTTCTCTTTGACGATGACGATAACGCCGTCTTCCATGGCCAGTTGCAGGCGCGGCTCGTGGTAACTCTCTTGAAAGCTGAACTGATGAAGCTGCTGAACCATCGACCAGCGGCCATCGGCCTGGAGTCGATACAGCCAGGTGGTGTTGTTCGTCAGCTCGGTATCCGGATCGTAGCGGGCGCCACTGGCGAGCAGCCAGTGGCCGTAGATGCCGACCGCGATGGGCCAATCGAAGCTGGGGTCCGGGCTGGGAATGCGCGCCGATTCTTCCAACACCGGCGGTCCGGCCATTCCGGCCAGCGGCGTCATCGACAAGAGCGCGAGCAACGTTTGTATGCAACGGCGCCGTGCGCCGTATCCCCAACGTGCAGCCATGGACGACCCTTCCGTTGTGAGCTCGCGTGTTATCGGCTTCGGCTAGCGAGTTACACGTTGGAAAGTGAGCTGAAGTTCCTCGCTGGCGCGGGACCGAGAAAAAATATTTACCACTACGAGACCGAATGCGAATGCCTATAGATTGCAATCGTTCCGGCTCGGGAGTATTCCTACCGCACGCGCCACCGGACGTTAGATCCAAGGTGCGCGAAATCTACAAAACCTCGGGCCGCGGCTCGCGGGAAACATCAGACGGGGGATCGTTCATGACGACGGATCATCGTCGATTGGGATTCAATCGGTGCGGAGTCGGAGGGTGGGTGCGCGCTTGTTTCATACCCGCGCTAGCGACGCTTGGATTGCTCGGGTCGGCGCTCGGTCATGCGCACGATGACGACCAGCGCGGTTGGGGCGGCGGCAAGGGCAGGGCGGTGGAGTTGCGTGTGCTGTCCAGCCCCGCTCGATATGTTTCGGGAGGCGATGCTCGTATCGAGGTGCGCGTGCCGCCCGGTCTGCAGCACAAGGTCGAGCTGTACTTGAATGGCCGCCGCTTGCAGGCGGATCTCAAACTCTCGGGCAGGGACAGTGTACAGGGCGTGATCACCGGGCTTGCGCCGGGTGAGAATCGACTCGAGGCCCTGATCAAGGGACGCTGGGAGCGCGACGTGCTCAAGCTCACCAATTATCCCATCACCGGGCCGATGTTCTCGGGGCCGCAACAGTATCCGTTCGTTTGCACGACCACTCAGAGTGGGGTCGGTCAGCAGCCCATCGTCGAGAGCTCGACGCCGCCCGGCACCAGGGTGTTCGACAGCGCCGGCAACGTGGTTGGGTTCAGCCGCGATTGTTCGATCCAGACGGTGGTGAGTTATCTCTATCGCACGACGGGCAATGCCTGGGCGAACCTGCCGGCGGACGGCAGCCGACCGGCGGATCTGGCGCAAGTGACATTGCCCGACGGCCGGGTGGTCGACTTCATCGTGCGTCGTGAGGTCGGCTCGATCAATCGTTTCCTGTACAGCTTCGCGATGCTGGCGCCGGCGAAGGAACGGCTCGACAAGCCCGATCTGAGTCGCTGGAACGGTCGCTTGCTCTACTGGTTTCAAGGCGGCGTCGCGATCGGTCATTCGCAAGGCACGGTGCACGGCGGCTCGCTGAATCCGGACATCCTGCGCCTCGGCTACGCCATCGCGCATTCCAGCGGCAACAACACCGGCACTCATTACAACCTGCAGCTGGCGGCCGAGACCATGATGATGACCAAGGAACGTTTCATCGAGCGCTATGGGGTGCCCAGCTACACCGTCGGGCTCGGTGGCTCCGGTGGCGCGATTCAACAATACATCCTCGGCCAGAATCAGCCGGGGCTGCTCGATGCGTTGCTGCCGGTGCAGTCCTATCCGGATATGGTGACGCAGACCATTCATGTCGGCGATTGCGAGCTGCTCGAGCACTACATGGACGCGACCGATCGCGCCAATCCGAAGTGGCGCGTCACCAAGAATCGCAGCTGGCTGGTGGGCATGAACGCGGAAGAAGGGTTCGACAAAGTGAACGACCCTCTGGCGCAGCTGAAGATCGCACTGGGTTACAGCACGGCCGTTGGCACCACCGAGTGCGTGCCCGCGTGGCGCGGACTGTCGCCGCTCGCGATGAACCCGTGGTACGGCCAAGCCCCGAACCAACAGAACTTCGAGCCCCAATCCGACATCGCCGCGATCCGGTGGACGCACTGGGACGATCTGCGAAACATCTACGGTGTCGACGAGACCGGCGCGGCACGGCCGACTTGGGACAACGTCGGCGTGCAGTATGGCCTGCGCTCTCTGCAGGAGAGCAAGATCACACTCGAGGAGTTCCTGCATCTGAATTGGAACATCGGTGGCTGGAAGCAGCCGAGCGAGATGGTGCAGGAAGGCTTTCCATTTTTCGGCACGTCGGCCGCCGAGATCAACAAGGCGTTGACCGTACCGGGCTACTTCGATCCGTGGAGTCGGCGCAATATGAATCTCAGCACCGATCCGACCAAGCCGGCCCCGCGCACCACGGGCGATCTGCGCGCGATTCGCGGTGCTTACAGTTCCGGCATGGTCTTCCATGGACAGCTCGATCGGCCGACGATCGATCATCGTCAGTACATGGAACGCGAGCTCGACATGCATAACGTGCATCAGAGCTTCGCCGTGCGTCAGCGTGTGCTCGAACGAATGGGCAACGCCGACATGCAGGTGATCTGGTTCACCGACACGATGCCCGGCGTGCCGAAGGCGAGCCAATCGCTGGAGGCCATCGCGGTGATGGATGAATGGATGCGCAATATCCAGAAGAATCCGAACAAGGGCATCCGTCGCAATCGGCCGGCGCGTGCGGTCGATAGCTGCTTCGATGTCACCGGCAAGCTGATCTATGCGGGCGATGATGCGTGGAACGGTATCCTGGATGACAAACCCGCCGGTCCCTGCACGCAACGCTTCCCGATCTACTCCACCTCGCGCATCGTGGCCGGAGCGCCGATCGAAGGCGGCATTTATAAGTGCGCGCTCAAGCCCGTGGAGAAGGCGGTCAAAGAAGGGATATACGCGCCGTGGACTCTGACCGCCGAGCACGTTCGGAAGTTGAAGCAGATCTTCCCCGAGGGCGTTTGCGATTACAGCCGGCCCGACCAGGGGCGTGTGGGACTAGCCCGCCGATGAGCTTGGGCGCCCTCCACGCCGGAGGGCGCCTACACTGCGCTGCTCGTGCATGACTCTGCCGTCGATGAAAATGCGGCTACCCGCAGGCGTTCCGCTGAGCGAGAGTCCGGCCTACTACTGTCCTGGGAGGTGCCTCATGGCCACCGGACTCCTCGTGCGACTGGAGGCTCATGCCGGCAAGGAACGCGAGGTGGAGCATTTCTTGAAATCGGCGTTGCCGCTCGTGGAGCAGGAGATCGGCACCCGATCCTGGTTCGTGGTGCGCTTCGGCAAGGGCGAGTATGGAATCTTCGATACCTTCCTGGACGACGCCGCCTGCGAGGAGCATTTGCACGGGCCGGTGGCGACGGCCCTGCAAGAGAGCAGCCATCTGTTCGAGCGGGCGCCCGAGGTGCAACGGGTCGAGGTGCTGGCCGATAAGCTGCCGGTCAACCCGGGGCCGCGCGACACCAAAGGCTTGTTGCTCACGTTCAAGGCCAAGGCCGGTCATGAGAGCGAGATGGAGCAGTTCCTGCGCGAAGCTCGGCCCATGGTCATGGCGGAACCGAACACCACGGCGTGGTTCGCCATTCGCACTGAACAGGGCGACTACGGAATCTTCGATGTGTTCCCCGACAACGGCGCGCGTTTCATCCACCTGGTGGGGCACGTGCCGCGGGAGCTCGCCAAACAGTCCATGTCGTTGCTGGGATCGTTTCCCGAACTGCACATGCTGAACGTGCAAGCCGAGAAGCTCGGCGTCTGAGGCGGGAATCCGCTTCGGAGCGCACCTCGCGAGAGGAACTTTGCCGACACGAATTCGTTTCAAGTGAGTGTTGTCAGCAACGTGCGTGAGAGCGGGGGCCACGGCGTCGAAGCGAGCGATATGCAAGGCGTCGCTGCTAATTTCATTTGTGCTGTGCTCGGCCTGCGCGCCGAATCCCCGCGTCGAAAAACCTGAACAGATGCCGCCGATCGTCGCGAGGCAGCGCGTGCTGTCCGAGGACGAGAGCGATCCACTGCTGCGATCGGCCTTGGAGGAATACAACAGCGACGCGGCGGTTCGAGAGCTGGTGGCGGCGGTACGTCGCAATTCGTCGATGCCGCTGACCAGCGGCAATCGCGTCAGTGCACTCATCGACGGTCCGCAGACCTACGCCGCCATCGAATCGGAGCTGAAAGCGGCCAGGCATCATATCCATCTGGAAACGTTCATTTACGGCGCCGACGAGATCGGTCGCCGCTTCGGCGACTTGCTGGTGCAAAAGCGCAAGGAAGGCGTCGAAGTGCGCGTGCTCTACGACAGCATCGGCAGCATGGATACGCCGAAGGATTTCTTCGAGCAGCTCCGCAAGCAGGGCGTCGAGGTGCGCGAGTTCAGGCCGATGAATCCGGTGAAGAACCCGCGCATCTGGGACATCAACAATCGCGATCATCGCAAGATCGTCGTGGTCGACGGCAAGGTCGGCTTCACCGGCGGCATCAACATCGACAGCACGTATTCCAGCCCGTCGTCGAGTCGCCCGGGACCGAAGCGCGGCATCGACGACGGCTGGCGCGATACGCACATCCGCATCCAAGGCCCGGCGGTGAAGCAGTTGCAGACCCTGTTTCTCCAGTCATGGGCCGAGGCGGGCGAGCCGCTCGATGCGAAGGAGGGGGATGGATATCTGCCGCCGGCTCGGTCCGCGGGCGACACGTTGATCACGATCGTCGGCAACGACAGCGAGTCGGACGATCGCTCGTTGTATGGTACCTATCTCGCGGCGTTCACCCACTCGAGCAGCCGATTATGGATCACGCACGCTTATTTCGCGCCGAATCCGGAGCTGTTGAAAGCGCTGGAGGAGGCTTCCCGCCGCGGGGTCGATGTGAGATTGATCGTGCCGGCCTTCACCGACTCGCGGATCGTGCTCAACGCGACGCAATCGACCTTCACGCCGTTGCTGAAGTCGGGAGTGAAAATCTATGAGCTGAAGGACGCGCTCCTGCATGCGAAAACGGTCGTCATCGACGGCGCGGTCGCCATCGTCGGCTCGGCCAACCTCGATATGCGCAGCTTTCTGCACAACGACGAGGTCAATGCCATCGTTATCGATCGTGAATTCGGGCAGCGCATGGAGGAGGTATTCAAGCGCGACGAGCGGGCCTCGCGTCCGGTCACGCTGGAACGTTGGGAGAAGCGGTCGCTGTGGCAACGGATGAAGGAATTCGGCGTGAAGCTGTTCGGTTACTGGATCTAGGCGCCTTGCCACGCGCGCATGAATTCGGCGCGCTGAGTCGCTTCGTCATCGTGGTAGCGGGATGAGAAATGAAACGGATGCGCGTCTTTGACCGATGCCAGTCGGGCAAGGGTCCCGGCCTGGGTGGTCGTGAGATGCGATTTGCCGGCGGCCAGCTCTCGATCCGCCTCCAGAAAGACCGCCTCGATGAACAGCACATCGGCGTTGGCGACGAACGCAAGGAGGCGCTCGCGATTGGGGTCGGTCCAGCCCGTGTCGGTCACGTAACATACCTTCTGGCCCGGAACGAACTCGAGCACGTCGCGCTTCAGTTCGCCTAGCGAGAACGTTTTCTCGCGCGAGCCCTCGCGGGTTCGCCACTTGACGTTGATGGGGGTGTCGTCCGGCGCACCGGTTCTGGCGAGCTTCTTCAACTGCGTCAACCAGGGGCCGGTGGGTAGGCCACGGCTCTCCAGCTGGTTCTTCCACACGTTGATGTGGGTGCTCTCCTCGAAACAGAAGGCGAGGGAGGCGATATCATGATGCTCGAGCGCGACGGTACGAACCAGGAACTGCTCGTCCTCCAATAGCACGCCATCCTTCGCGACCGTGTCGGGCAGCGGCTCGCGGACGAATTTATCCCTGCTGCGAAAACGGGCCCGGGCCACGCTGCCATCGGCGCGCAGTTCGTGCGCTTCGATGATGAAATCTACGGTGTAGTTGTGCACCAGATTCCAGGTGTATGCCCCAAGCTTGTGCTCGACCTGCGAGATGAAGTTCTCCGGGCCGTACATGCGCACGCCGGTATCGCGACCGAGACATACACGCAGCAGGTGATCGAACCCCGCGAAATGATCCATGTGCGTATGGCTGACGAACACATCGCTCACTCGCAGCAGGACGCGGGTCGAGAGCGACTGGACGTCACCGATGTCGAACAACAACGCGCGTCGCTGAAACTTGAGGTCGATGCACACGCCGGGGTCACCCCAGACCCCATTGATCAGCTTGGCGTGGTAGATCGGCCGCATGCTCGCGCAACGCGGCCGTGATGTCGAAGTTCCTCGACAGCGCTTACTGGCCCGGGATCGGCAGGCACTCCATGATTTCCACCGACTCACCGGGGAAGATAGTGAAGTGCGGATGGCCTTCGAACATCCGGGCGGCCGCTTCGTGAGATTCGGCTCGCACCACGACGAAGCCGGTCATTTCGTTCTTGATGTCGGTGATGCCGGTCTTGCTCACGCTCTTGGTCTTGCCGAGCGGACCGCCTGTGACTGCCACCGCGGCCTGGTGCTTGGTCATCCACTCATGCCACGCTTTGATCCCCGCTTGCTCGCGCTGCTTGCGCTCGGCGTCGGACAGCGCGTTCCACTGAGACTTTTGCATCGACTCGGGCGTGCCGATATACACCGCTAGAAACGTTTTCATGACCCGCTCCTCAAAATTCGGTCAGGTGGGACTCTCGCTCGGACTTTCATCGGGCACTTCATTGAGTGCCTTGCCCTCCGTGCGCGGTTTGCTGAACGGAGTGGGGCGCGACGGCGTCTGTGGGGTATTCCGTAACAGCATGCCGAGGCCCGCTTGATAGCCGCCGCCGGCGACTTCGAGGGCGAAACGCTCGGCGTCTCGCTCTCGGATGCCGGCGAGAACGTCGGCGATCTCCGATTCGCTCACCTCGAGCAGACGCAAGGCCGCGCCGCCGGCTTGCAGCGCCGACTCGAAAGTCTCTCGGATCTGATAGTCGACGCCCGCCCCGACCAGTAACCGCGCATGTTCGCGGTCGTATGCGCGAACGAGCAGCTGCGCTTGGGGGAACTCGGCGCGCACCAGCTCGACGATACGATCGGCCGTCGCTCGATTCTCGACACAGACGGCGATCTGTCGCGCTTTACCCGCGCCGGAGGCTCGCAAGACATCCAGTCGTGTGCCGTCGCCGTAGTACACAGTGAAGCCGAACTCTTGAGCGGCGCGGATCATCTCGACATCCGAATCGATGATGCTCACATCGACTCCGCGCGCGAGCAGCGCCTGGCTGACGACCTGGCCGAAGCGCCCGAAGCCGATCATGAGCACGCTGCCTTCGAGCCCTTCGGCGATTGGAATGCCGTCCATCGACTGGCTCGCCGGCTTGATGAACGGCCGGACCGCGATCACGACCAGCGGCGTCAGCACCATCGAGAGCACGACGACCGCGGTCATGTTGGCGTTCACGGTCTCATCGATGAGTCCGGTGGCCGCCGCGGCCCCGTACAGAACGAACGCGAACTCGCCGCCTTGGGCCATCAACACCGCTCGATCCAGCGCTTCCTCATGCGAGCTGCGCGTCACTCGCGCGACGATGTAGATACACAAGGCCTTGGTGGCCATCATCGCCGGCACGAGGGCGGCGATCAGTGTCCAGTTATCCGCGACCACCTTCAGATCCAGACTCATACCGACGGCGAGAAAGAACAGTCCCAGCAGCAAGCCGCGGAACGGTTCGACATCCGCTTCGAGCTGATGACGGAATGTCGACTCGGAGAGCAGCACACCGGCGAGAAACGCGCCCATCGCCATGGAAAGTCCGCCCAGTTCCATCAACAACGCCGAGCCGAGCACCACGAGCAGCGCTGCGGCCGACATGATTTCACGCGTGCGGGCGAGTGCCAGCAGACTGAACAGAGGATTGAGCAACCAGATACCGGCGGCAATCAAACCGGCCAGTGAGGCGATGCCGGTCAACATGGAGATCCATTGCGGCGTGCTCGTTTCACTTGCGGCAGTCGGCGAAAGGAAGCTGACGAGCGCCAGCAGCGGCACGATCAGTAAATCTTCGAACAGCAGCACCGAGACCATCTTCTGTCCGTGAGGCAGAGCGATGTCGCCGCGCTCGGCGAGCAGTTGCATGACGATTGCGGTGGAGGTGAGCACGAACCCGGCGCCGCCGATGAAGGCGACGACTGGCGATAGACCGAAAGCCATGCCGACACCGGTGAGTCCGAACGTGCAAGCGGCGATCTGCAGCGTGCCCAGTCCGAAAATCTGCCGTCGCAGCTGCCACAGGTGCGACGGTCGCATCTCCAGACCGATGATGAACAGGAACATGACCACACCGAGCTCGGCGAACTGCAGGATCGCGTGCGGATCGGAGAACAGACCGAGACCGAACGGACCGATCAGCAGGCCGGCCGCGAGATAGCCCAGCACCGAGCCGAGGCCGAGTCGCCTGAACAGGGGCACCGCGATGACGGCGGCACCCAACAGGGCGACGGCATTGACCAGCATGCTGGAATCGTGTTCGGGGGCCATTGGCGACTCGGATCCGGAAAGGGCGGATCATAGGCGCCCGCGGCACGCTGGAGAAGCGCGCCGGCTCAGTGTTCCTGCGAGGCTTTTTCTCGAAGCTGCTCCGCCACTTCGTCGGCCGGCAGCATCAACGTTTCATCCGACAGCACGACTGCTTCGGAGATCGTAGGCGAGTTGTCGTCGGAGTCGTCGCCGCCGATCGCGCTCTTCGCCGTCGGCAATGAGCTGTCGGCATTCTTCAAGACCTGGAAGGCTTCCTCGGCTTCCAGCGGACCGCAATAGAAATAGCCCTGCGCGTAGTCGCATCCCATGCGCTGCAGGTCGTGCGCGGCGTCATCGGTCTCGACGATCTCGGCGACCGACTTCAGGCCGAGGCTGGTCGTCATCTGCACGAGTGCGGCGGCGATCGCGCTGTTGGCGTGCGCCGAGCCCGCCCGGTCGACGAACGGTCGGTCGATCTTCACATAGCTGAAAGGGAACAGCTGAAGATAGCTCAGCGAGGAGTAGCCGGTGCCGAAGTCGTCGAGCATCATTTCGATGCCCAGATCGTGCAGCCCATCGAGAATGTCGCGGGCCGCGCCGGGGTTGCTGATCAAGCCGCCTTCGGTGAGCTCGAGCTTCAGATATTCCGGCGGCACGCCCGTTTCCTTGAGCACGCGCGCCACGTACGAGGTGAACTCGGGATCCCGAAGCGCGGCGGCGGAAACATTGACCGTCAAATAGAAATCGCGATCGCGCGGCAGACGATGACGCCATTCGGCAGCGAGCGAGCAGACCTGCTGGATGGTCCAGCGAGTGATGGGCACGATCAGGCCGACTTCCTCGGCGAGGCTCAGGAATTTGTCCGGCGTCAGCAGGCCCTCGATCGGGTGCCGCCAACGTAACAAAGACTCCGCACCGGCCACGCGATCGTTCCGCAGGTCGATGATGGGCTGATACATCAAATGCAGCTCGCGGCGCTGGAGCGCAACGTGCAGGTCCGCTTCCAGGCTGACCAGGCTCGCGGCGCTGCTGCCCATGGCAGGTTGATAGGCTACGGCCGTCGCGGTGTCGTGCCGCCTCGCCACCGACAGCGCGATATCGGCTTCACGCACCGCTTCTTCCGCACGCTGCAGACCTGAGTCGATACAGGTGACGCCGACTCGAGCGGCGACGTTGAGCTGATGCTTGCGCAGCTCGAAAGGTTGTTGCAGCGTCTTTTGGAGCAGCCCCGCGATGTCGAGCGCGCCATCGGCCGAGGGAACGTCATAGACCAGCATGGCGAACTGGTCGCCGCTCCAGCGGGCGAGCACGCATTCGAACTGCGCGGTCGCCTTCTGAAAGCGTCGGGCGGCCTGCACGATGACCTCGTCGCCGGCCGTGTGGCCGAGCGAATCGTTGATCAGCTTGAATCGATCGATGTTGATCAGCAGGATCGCCAGGCGCTGCCGTCGGCGGGTGCGAACCTCGCGCAAGGCGCGATCGAGCTGATCCATGAAGTAACGACGGTTCGGCAGGCCGGTGAACGCGTCGTGATAGCGTGAATGGTCGAAGCTCTTCTGCAGGTTCTCGCGCTGTTCGATTTCGAGGGCGAGCTTGCGTTGCGTTGTCTGGAGCTGGCGGCGTGAGAGTCCCAGCGCATCGCGCGCTCGATGCAAGCTGTGCACGAGATCATGAGTGGCGAACGCCAAAAGCCAGGCAACCACAGCCAGCAGCGCGATGGCGGCTGCCAATTCGCGTGCCGGATACCAACCAGCTTTGGGACGCAAAGCGAGCTGCACGTAGCCGCTCGGCAGTTCCCGAGCGTAGCCCTCCGGCAAGCGAATGCGACTGACGATCGGATCGTCGAGCCGTCCGATGCGGCTGCTCACAAAAATCTGTGGCGGGCCGCCGGCGGCATCGACTTTGGACAGCTCGAAGTCGTACTGCGCGTCGACCAGACGATTCAGCTGCAGCTTCGAGAGCAACCGATCAAGCTCGGCGCCGCGCTCGCGACTGGCGAGCGTTTGTAACTCTCGTTCGACCGAGCGGCTGTACGTCGTGACGAGCGTACCGGCCGCCGCACGCATCTGCTGGGCGCGTTCGTTGACGCTCAGCGAAATCAGCCTGCCGCCGGCCAGGACGACCACGGCCAGCACCACGAGGGTGAGGGGCCATTGCGAGCCGCGCTTGAGAAAAGACAGGTTCATTGGCCCCGCGAGCCCAGATACGCCGTGAAGCTCAAGGTCACCGTGTACTTGCCGACGCCCGAGACATCCAGGTAATCGCCCAACAAGTTCACTTCAGCACGTTTGAAGGTTTTGCCGATACCCACGAAGCCCTCATCCGACTGGCTGGCGGGCAGCACCTCGCCGGGAATCAGCACCAGTACGGCCGGATTGGCTTTGCCCGTCGCGCCGCCGAGCAGAAAATTGAAGTGCTTGCCGAAATAATCGATGCGTGCGCTGGTCATTTCGGTGCCCAGATTGCCGCTGACCGCTTGGGCATAGGAAACATTCGTCACGAAACGCGGCGACCAGACGTAGGTCAGACCGAGCTTGGGCAGATTGCCGTGACTGGTGTCGATATCGATCTCTCGCGTTTCGAGCTGAACCGAGAATTTGCCGGTGATCGCCTGGCTGAGGCCCAGTACGGCGACTTGATAATCGAACTTGCGACCGTTGTCGTCGCCGTCGCCCTGGAAATACTCGCCGACGAGCGTGAAACGCGAGGTCGGATCGCCGCGACCCCACGCCGCTCGCACCGAGCCGTAGGTGAGCTTCGCGTCCTCGACGTATGTATGGTCGACGCCCAGGCCGGCGAGGACGTCCGGGGTGAAGTAATGCAGGTAGCCGAGCGATCCGCCGCCGCCCGTATCGTCGGTATCGGCGAACGAGGAGGTGTTGGCGCTCAAGGTCAACTTGTCGAACGGGCGCGCATCGATTTCGGCGGCGCTGGCCGACACGGCGGCCGTTATCGAGGACAGGCACAGCACGGCGGATCCGAATCTCATGGCGGTGTCACCAACGTTGAATTGGAAATGGCATTCTTTGGAGCGTCGGCGAGTTGCGCGGCCGCGGTGATATCGCCGCGATCGCTCAGTGCGGCGCGTCCCATCGGCAGGAACGCGACGATGTACAGGCGCTCGTCCTCGCCCGGCAGCGGCGAAGCGGAGCAGGTCACTTGATAGACCCGGGGACCGATCTCGATATGCATCTTGCGCCGGCCCGTGAGCCCCGGCTCCCACCAGCGCGGCGGCATGCCGCCGAGGAACAGAATCTTCGCTGCATCGGCATCGGTCGCGAGCGCCGCGAACAACGCCTGCGCCGGCTTGTTGAACGAGAGCAGGCGGCCTTGCGAGTCGATGACCAGCATGGCTTGACCGCTGACATCGAGCGCCGCGTGCGCCGTGAATTCATCGGTCTTGTCGTGAATCACGACCAGCGCGAAACGCCGGCCGGCTTGCGTCAAGTGCCGCACTTGAACTTCGGTCGCGCGCAGCCGATCCGCGACTTTGATCATGCTGAGCGGTACGACGCCGCCGGAACCCGCGATGGCTTCCTGCACCATCTCCGGATAGGAGAAACGAATGACCTCGAACAGCGGCCGACCGTTCGTAGACTCTTCATCGTGGAAGCGTGCCGCTCGCTTACTCGCGCAAACCACCTGCAGCGTATCGCTGTCGACCAGCAAGGCCGGCAAGGGCATCGCCTCGATCAGGGTGGTCCAGAATTCCTGCCCTCGCTCGGCCTCGGCGCGAGCGACGTCCACATGCGAATGCAAGCGTTCGAAGATGGTGCCCAGATATTCGGCGGCGACCGCGCAGGCGAGTACCAGGATTGCAAATACTTGCAGCAGCACAGCGTAGTAAGCGGATGGCGCGTAGAACCCGGGAAAGGTCGAGGCCGATCCTTGTTGTCCCAGCAGGGCCGCGAGCGACGCGCCGATGGCGTTGAGCCCGGGCACATACCAACGTAGTTCCGGCGCCTGCGCGAGCGCCACGACGCCTGCCACGACGATGGCGAGTATCGCCATCAGATAGGGTTGCCAGCGCGACAGAAAGATCGCGCCGACGACGGGCAGCGCGAACACGATCAGGAACGCGGGATTTTGCAAGCCGCCGGCGTTCAACCAGATGAACCCGACGATCGCGATGCCGCCGATATGCAACAACGTAAGAACCAGATGACGCTCCCCGACGCGTGCGGGCTTGCCCACGAGCGTGAATGCGATATGGATCGCGCCGAGCGCGAGCAGCCCGAGGCAGGCGGCAACGAAGTTGATGTTCAGCGAGCTCACCAGCCAGGGCACGACCGTGCCGAGCAGGATGGCGAAGATGGTCAATAGCCACGTGTCATCCAACAGGTGGATGCGTGGGTCGGTCCACGTCGGCGCAGGAATGATTTGCGTGTCGCCGATGTTCATCGCTGCACGGTGCCGCCCGGCGGTTTCGCATCGCCAGCCGCGACCGTCGCGGCACCGATGCTGAAGTTGTTGCCTTCGAGGAACGGTGTGGAGCGCACGCGCTCGCCACCACCTTCGGGCTGGTAATCGATGACCTTCAACGCCAGCGCGCGAGGCCGCATGACTTGGTTGCCGCGTAGGATGGGCGAGTCGCCGATCACATCGATGCCATTGAACTTGGGCTCGATGATCGTGTTGTCGATCGCGCTGCTCGGGCTGCGCTGGTTGCCGAGCACGAAGGCGAGGCCATAGCCGCTGTTGTGAATGCGATTGCCGCGGATCACGGTGTCGGCCGAGCTCTTCAACATGACACCGTAGGCTTCGAGGCCATCGAATTCGTTGTCTTCGATCACCGCCGCTTGCGCGTTTTCGACGACGATGCCCATCGCCGGGCCACGGCTGATGCGGTTGCCACGTGCGACGGCGCCGGTTCCCATCAATTGCATCGCCGCTTCGCGAGAGTCGACCAGCTCGTTGCGCTCCATGATGACATTGACATTGGCGCTGAGGATGCCGATACGTTCTTTGTCGAAACGATTGTCTCGGATGCTGATCGATCCGCCGCGGTTGTCGGGCTCGCTCCGGACCGCCCAGATGCCGGCATCGCGGTGCTCGGAGAACTCGTTCTTCACGACCATCGCATTTCGATTCGAGGCGGCGAAGCGCACGCCGACCCGATTCTTCGCGAACCGATTGCGCTCGAGCAGGAGCTGATCGGCGTTCTCCGCGACGTCGATGCCCACGTCGCAGCCTTCAATGGAAGTGGTCTGCAGCTTGAAGCGCTCGGCTCGAAGCACGATGCCGGTCGCCTTGCAGTTACGAATACGCACGCCCTCGATCGCGACATTTGCGCCGGAGACGTCCAGCACCGCGCCATCCGGCAACGCGCTGGCGTCGATCTCCGTGCCGTTTTCACCGGCCACCATTCGAATGCCGCGCGCGTTGACGAACGGCGGCAAGGCAGTCGCCAGCGTCACCTTCGGCACTTGGAGAGCGATGGTCACTTCAGTGGTGGCAGCCGTCGCTTTGAAAATGGCTTCGCGCAACGAGCCGGGCCCGCGATCGTTCCCGGTCGTGACATTGATCGACGTGTTGTTCGCGGTCTGCCCCGGCTTCACCTTGTGAGACTGGTACCAGTACCCCAGCCCGACGAAGACGGCGAGCAACGCGAATACGACGACCGAAACGGTGGAGCGGCGGCTAAGCGGCATCGGTGCCTCCGTCACGCTGCAAGACAAACACCGCATGCCACGAACGTTGCACGGCGATTCGTCCGAACAGGACGTCGATCGGCGTGGAAGCAAGCGTCACTGCCGCGAGCGCCGACATGCCGAGCGGGCGGGGCAACTTTCGTAGATGGGGCAGCAGCCATGTTTTGAACGGCGCCGGATCGACGCCGCTGATCGCACGCAGATGCAGTCCTTGCTCAGCAAACAGATCGAGGTAGAAACGCCGCTGCCGGGCACGAAACACCGTGGTGTCACAGCGTTCGGCGATGCTCGCGGGGGCCGCTTCCAAGAGCACCATGCGTCCACCGGGCGCGAGATGATCCGCCATGCGACGGACGGCCGAGCGCAGCGACTCGGGATCCAGAATGTGCTGGAGCACCGTCACGCCGAGAATCAGATCGAAGGTGCCGCCGGCGTCGAGCCTCGCCAGATCCTGCACGATGAATCGAGTGCGGCTCGACACGTTGCGCAGTTCGGCGCGCCTTCGAGCTTCCGCGATCATCGTCGGGCTCAGATCCGCGCCCGTCACAATGCCGAGGCGCTCGGCGAGCAGCGTACTCCAGCGTCCGACCCCGCACCCCACATCGAGGACGCGCGTGCCGGGTTGGATCTCGAGCCAGGGCCGCAGCGCCAGGTACTGACTCCAATGAATCATCCGGTTGTAGAACTCCGGCATGCCGTACGAGCAGACGGCCGCGAGCCCGGACCCTTCCGCCGCGAATCGACGCGCCCGGTCCTCCCAATAATGATGGGGCAGATATCGTTCAGGCGCCGGTGCGCCACGCGCGTTCATGAGGCTCTCCGCATGAGACTGGTTTTCTCCTCCAGCGGCAGTGTCGTGCTGGCGCTCGGCAGCGGTTCGTAGTGATCGCGATAGACGCGGCGACCCCAGAACTTCACGGCCACCCAGTTGATGTAGCCGACGGTCATCGGCGCAATGTGAGTAATGGCGTAGAACAGATACAGCGGCACGATCGGCGCGATGTAGGCGCGCTCCTGTTTCGGCACCACCGTGAACAGCGCGAACACGCCGAGTGCCAGGTAGCTGCCGATCGCCGCCATGAAATAGCTCGGATTGATCAGCGCGTTGCGCGGGAAGATATTCGCCAGGAACAGATTGTCGAAGCCGCTGATGAAGCTCAGCACCAGCAGCAGCGCGCTGACGATCTTCAGCGGATGCACGATCAGCGACAGCCCGCCCAGATAGATGATGAAGTGATAGAGGGCGAACGGCGTGCGTCGGGCGATGCGCCAGATTTCGCTGAAGCGCTCGATATATACCTTCAGCAGACCGTAGTACCAACCGACGCGCTGTGAGAACCAGCGTCGCACGTTGCCCGGACCTTCGGTGCTGACCACCAGCCGCCCGTCGTAATAGATGCGCTCGCCGTGGCTGAGGAGGATCAGCGCGTTCTGCAGATCTTCGGCGTAGACCGATTGGGAGTGCTCGGAGAGCGCGCGCTCCAAGGCATCACGTCGATAGCAGGACACGCCGGAGGTGATGCTGTAATCCGCCAGGCTCTCGCGCCCGATCCGAAATGCCAACGCATATTCGAAGGCCTGGAAGCGGGCCAGGAAGCCATCGGGCTCGATCATCACGCGCGGACACACCGCTGCGGCGCCGGACTGTTGGAAGTCGCGAATGAAACGCTCGAAATCGATGCGGCTGCCGCCGTTCTTGTCACGAATGCGGATGTCCGGATCGACGACCATGACGGTTTCGATGTGCGGCGGCAGCTTTTCCAGCAGGCGCTTGACGGCGCCCGGCTTGCGACGATTCACGCCTTCATCGAAGCACCGCCAGCCCGCGTGGCGCAGACGAAGGACGGTTGCGTCCGTCGATGCATCGCTGATCAGCCAGACCTTGTCGCGATAGGGCGCGAACGCATCCATGAACTCATCGAGCAATGGCTCCAGGTTGTGAATGGACGCGATGATGGCGTACGGCCGCGTCGGCACGAGTTGTCGCGACCCGGCCGGGAAGGCCGCGGAAAGATCGATCGAGAGGTGACGATTCTCTTCGGTCGGTGCCGTGGCGATGTGACGACGGCGCACATGCAAGCGCAGGATGAAGTCCAGCGCGTCTGTGTAGACGATCAGATTGGCGAGGCCGTAGACCAGCAGCGAGAAGCTCGCGGTCTGTAGATTCGCGGCTGATAGAGCAATCCAACCCGCGAGCAGCGCGCACACCCCGAGCGGGGCGAGCAGGCTCCAGGGCGTATTGAACTTCACGCCATCGCGACGGCGCGCACTGCCGTCGCCCTCCGGGCCTGAGGCAAGCGGGATTCGAGCTCGGCACGCACCTCCTGCTCGGGAGCGACGACGATGCCATGCTCGGCCAGCACTGGAACGCCGACCAGAATCCAGATCAACGAGCGAACGCGCGAAGGCAGGTGCGTCGCGCGGGATTGCAGCTCGGTCAGCTTCGCTTCGAAGCGGCGCTCGATCTCCAGAATCACGTCCCGAACCGCCGGATCGATGGGCAGGATTTTGGCCGCCTGATCCCACTCGATAGTGGTGCCCTCGACGTGCCGGTGGGCAAACTGTGTGTGCGGGAGCAACTCGGGATCGCGCGCGAACGCGGCGCCCGAGAACGGGATGACGTACGGGTACATGCCAATCTCACATCCTTGTCGCAACCATCGGTAGGCTTCGCGCAATGTTTCCGCGACATCTTCGAGCGACGCGCGCGGCGAGCTGAGAATCAGATCGAGAAAGGGCGTGATGCCGCGCTCCAGCGTCGCGCTCAACATCGGCTCGATGTGTCGATGAATCTGACCCTTGTTGAATTCATTCAGCACATTCGGCGAGAAGTTCTCGATGCCGAAGCCGAGCACGCGGAAGCCGGCGCGGCGCATCGCGCTGAGTCGCTCCTCCGTCATCGCGTCGATGCGGTTGGTGCTGATGAATTGCAGCTCTTGCGGCAGCTCGCCCGCTGCCTTGGCGGCGACGATGCCCTCGCAGAGCGGCAGGACGCGTCGGTCCTTGGTGAATACGAAGATGTCGTCCTGGAAGATGATGGTGCGCACGCGCGGATGCGTCGCGACGATTCGTTTGATCATCGCGAGACACTCGTCGGCAGTGAGTCGCGCGATCGGTGCGACACTGCCTTGCGCCTCGTGCAGGAAGTTGGTCGAGGAGCAGAATGTGCAGCCCATCGGGCAGTAATTCAGCGTGATCAGGCGTACCGAGCGAATCTCGGCCAAGGCGGCTTCGCGCGCCGCCTTCGTCGGCAGGCTTCCAACTCGATACGCGGCTTCGAGGCGATCCCAATAAGCCTCGTACGGCATGTGTTCGTACGGCGTCGAGAAAATCGAGGCGCGTAGCTGGTCGTGGGTCATTGCCGCTTGTGGGATGCGAAGCAGACTGCCGTCGGCGCGACGCTCCACCGTGCCCACGATGCCACCGAGCGATTGACCGCAGCGGATGCGTGTTGCCAGCTCAACGAGTGGACGTTCGCCCTCGCCGAGAATCACGCGATCGAAAGGGCCGAGCTCGAACATCAGCTCGGGGCGAAAGGTCGCTTCCATGCCGCCCGCGAGCATCAGCGCTTTGGGTGCGAGGCGGCGGGCGAGATGCGCCAGCTCGAGATCGAACTTCAATGTCATGCCGGTCGTGGACAGACCGATCACGTCCCACGTCTCGCGCAATATTTCTTTTTCCAGCGCGCGTTCCGGCGGGCCGACGCAACAGTTTGGATCGAAGACTTTGACTTCGACACCGTGCTCGGCAAGAACTCCTGCCAGACGCCAGACACCCAAGGGTGGCGCCAGGAAGGTATATTCCCCACAGTGCGGGTCGTAAGGACCCACTAATAGAAATTTGGGCAAGTTCGCACCCGAACTTCTGACTTGTAAATTGTACGGGTCCTGAACGCACCAGCCGGCCTGCGCGTTCCGGCGTAGGTGCTATTTCGATCGGAGCGCGCGATGAACGCGGACGAGGTGTCGCGTCACGGTGTGTCGACAGGAATCGATTTCGCGTCGTGACCTGTGACGCGAACACGCAAGATCGGCTAAAGAGTGGCTTCCACGCCGGCGGAAATCCGATTGCCGCTGTAGTTGAATTCGGAGGCATCGGCGTCGTTATTCGTGTAGCCGTAGCGTACGAACATTTGCCATCGGGGGGTCAGTGTCCTGGTTAACGCCAGTCCCAGGTCGGTGCGCTGTTCGTTCCCGTTGGTGTGGTCGTCGTAATCGCTACGGCGGCGCGAGGCTTCGATCAATGCGATCCAGTCTGTAGCGAATTCGCTCTCTGCCACGAAACGCAGCTCGTGACGAGTGGCCGACAGTGTGTGGTCGTCGTAGTCACCGATCTCGATCTGATAACCGAAACGGAAATCCCAGTCGGCCTTGATCCAATCGAGAGTGGCGCCGAGCTCGTGGCGTCGACCGGTCAGACCGCGAAATTCGTTGTGCCCATCGATGTCGTTGAACCGATAGCGACCGCGCAATGTCAGATCGGCGCGCAACTCGCGACCGGTCTGGATGAACACAGCGCGTCGGCTCTCGAAGCTGGAGCCGTCGAGCATGGTGTGGCCGATCTGCGCACCGGCGTCATTGATCCAGTCGCCGAGCATCCAGCGATAGCGGCCGCCCATTTGCACACCGAGCTGATCGAAGCTGTCGAGATCCTGATAATCGACCATCGATGCACTGCCATCGATGCGCCACGAGTCGCCGATGGGCAGACTGAGCGCGAATTGCGCTTCGGCGAAGTTATCGGCGCTGTCGCTGATGCCGAGCACGTCGGAGTTGGCGACCAGCGCGACATTGTCATCGTGACCGACGCCGAAACTGGCGTAACCAAACCAAGTGTGTTGCGGTGTCGGCGAGTCGAACTCGCCGAGTTGCGCGGACGCGAGCTGCCGCAGCTTGGGATCCTCGGTCACCGTCTCGACGCGCGCGAACCAGCGAGAGGCGGCGTCCGGGTTGTTGCGCCTGAGCTCGACCAGGCCGAGGTTGTAATAGGCGAGGCCAGCCATCGCCGGCGTGTTCGCGACTTCTTTGAATGCTGCTTCCGCCCGGGCGTAATTGCCGGCGCGATAGGCGGCGACGCCGATGTTGAAGTGCAACGCCGGGCCGGACATGCCTTGCGCCAGCGCAGCTTCGAAGGCGCTCAACGCTTTTATATAGTCGCCGGCCTGAAACGCGCTATTGCCCGCTTTGAATTGCCGGCCGGCTTCGTCGGTGGCGGCGGAGGTGGGAGCGGAGCAAACAAACAGGAGCGCGAGAACCGCCAGCGCGGCGCGCGACGAGTCAGTGCGGCGGGCGACCTGGAGGGTTCGGGTTGCCGGGCGGGTGGTTGCGCTCGCGTTGGCGTTCGCGCTCTTCCGCACGGGCGCGTCGAGCCGCCTCGCGTTGCTCGGCTGCTTCCTTCTTGCCGGACTGGCTGGCCTCTTTAGCCTGCTCCTTAGCTTCGCGAGCTGCCTGTTTGCTGTCGGCCGCGGCGGCTTTGGAAGCGTCCTTTTCGGCTTTCTTATCGGCATTCCTCGCGGCGGACTCGGCGGACTTGCGCTCAGGCAGCGGAATTTGGCGAACGACTTCGTCAGGCAGCTTGGCATCAGGGTCCACGATGATCTGCATGGTCACGTCGAGATCGTCCTGCCCCCGCTTGGACTCAGGCTTGGAATCGGATTGCTGTTGCGCCAGAGCGCCGTGCGCCAGCAAGCACAGGGCCAGGATCGTTACGTGCTTCACTCGTGGCTGAATGATCGTCGTCCGTCGCGAGTGTGGCAAGCGCCGATGTGTGATCGGCATCATGTCCTCGAGGCCTGCCGGTCGCGAACCGTGAGATTGACCGTGACCCGGCGCGTCCGTCCGCCATGCTCGATGACCGCGACCAGCTGGCCGGCACCGGGCGATCGGGCTACGACCGGGAGCGACAGCATGTTGCTGCCTTGTGCCAGATGAGTTTGCCAGTCGATCTGGTGCTCGTTCTCGAAGCCGTCGAGCACCACACTGCCGCTGGCGACGATGCGGATGGTGGCCCCGTCCAGCGCGCGTTCCGAATCGATCAGCACATCGATGTCCCGCATTTCATTCAATGCCAGCGTGAGGCCGGGTTCGCGAGTCGTGATGGGCCTCACCACCAGCATCAACACGATGGCAACCGCGGCGCCAACGCCGACGCCGATCCATGTTTCCCAGCGGCTGATCAGATGAAACAACCGGCTACGCCGCGGCTGTATCGCCTGGCGGGTAGCAGCGGCGAAGGCGCGCTCGATGAATTCCGGGCGCGGCTCCGGCGCGGGGAGACGCTGAAGCGCCCGGCGCAGAATGTCGGCGTCCTGGTTCACGATGGGAGAAGCGTGCAGTTCATACACGTTTATACACGATCTAACGGCGCCAATCGTTCCGTCGCCAGCAGTCCCTTCAGCTTCGCCCGGGCCCGATGCAGCCGGGACTTCAAGGTGCCCAACGGCACTTCCATGATCTGCGCCAGCTCCGGGAGGCTGTAATCCTCGATGTCATGCATCGACAATACCACGCGGTGCTCTTCACCTAATCTGTCCCAGGCGGCGAGCACCCGCTCCTGAGTCAGCTCCCGTTCGAGCAGCTCGGCCGGCCCGGCCGACGGGTCGATCAGATCCTGGGCTTCCTCTTCATCGCCATCCTCGGGAGGCTCCGAGCCGAACTGCACCGGCGAGCTGCGCTCCCGGCGCACCTGATCCACGAAGATCCGATACATGACTCGCAGCGCCCAGGGGCGGATGCGATCCAGGCCACGTAACTCATCGAGCTTGGGATAGAGCCGGATCAGCAGCTCTTGCACCAGGTCTTCGGCGCGATCCACGGTGCCGGTCCAGCGATAGGCGGAGCGATACAGGGCGGGGACATGGTCCCGGAGCAGATGGTCGAACTCGGCTGCCGCGTTGGCATGCGACGGACGGGCGCGCTTCGGCAGGACCATGATCTCCATTAAGCCTGACACGAAGCAGGCTGTCGAATGGTTCCATCCTCGCCATTTGGGAACTGTTTGGGCCGCAGATCCGTGTCACAGCCAGAGGGCAAGGCTGCCGGCGAACCCGATGAGGTCCGCGAGTGGACGATGAGAATCAAGCGCGCATGACCGGGTCGATCATCCTCGGATTGATCTGGAGCCAGGTGGTGAGCGCGATGCTGTTTGCGCTGGCGGGAACGCCGGGCTGACGATCGGTTGCACTGTGTTTCAAGGGCGAGCCGTGGGGATGATGTCGTCGGGACAAAGGGTTGCCCCGGCGACATCGATTTTTTGGCTCAGTGCACCCCGGGGCGAGGCTGGTTCTTCGCCGTCTGCGAGGTCTGCCGCCGGCCGGCATGGCTGCCTTCCTCGATCTCCTCGATGATCTTGGCCGAGAACGCTTCCAGGTCGCCCGGATTGCGACTGGTAATGATGCCTTGATCGGTCACCACCTCGCGATCCACCCACTTGCCGCCGGCATTGATCACGTCGGTCTTGATCGAGTGATACGACGTTACTTGCCGGCCGCGCACGGCATCCAGTTCCACCAGCAGCCACGGCGCATGACAGACGGCCGCTACGATCTTGCCCGCATCCAGGAACGAGCGGATCAATTGCAGCGCCTGCTGATTCACCCGCAGCAGGTCCGGATTGATCTGACCGCCCGGTAGCACGATGGCATCGTAGTCGTCGGCGTTCGCGTCCTCGAGCGACTTGTCGACGGCGACGCTCTCGCCCCAGTCCTTGAGCTTCCAGCCGCGGATCTTGCCTTTCTCGGGCGAGACCACGTCGACCTGCGCGCCGGCTTCTTTCAACTTACGCTGCGGTACCAGCAACTCATCCTGCTCGAAGCCGTTTGTGGCAAGAATGAGGACCTTCGCTTGACTGATCTGGGGCATGGCACATCTCCTTCGACGAGTAACGTCTAATGAGGCAGCGCCGGCTGAGTTCCGAGCCTCGGATCCCATCGTTCGCTCTCAAACTCATGCGCGGGCGAGGCGGGTTTTAGAAGATATCCAGCGGCACGCGCCGTGTCGGATGACGCGTACTCGGCGGAGGAGATAGGATGCGGCTCTTCCGTCCAATGTCTGCTGGAGTCGACATGAACAAGCGTTCGCGGGGTTTGCTCTTGACCGGTTTGTTGGCACTGGGCACGGCGCTGCCGGCGCTGGCCGCGTTGAAGGAAGGGGCGCCGGCGCCCGAGTTCACGGCGCAGGCATCGCTCGCCGGCAAGCCGTTTACATACTCGCTCAAGGATGCGCTGAAGAAGGGCCCGGTGGTCGTGTATTTCTATCCGTCGGCCTATACCGGCGGCTGCAACGTTCAGGCGCGGACGTTCGCGGTCAACAAAGATAAGTTCGCCGCCGCCGGCGCCAGCATCATCGGTGTCTCCCTCGACAGCATCGAGCGGCTCAACGACTTCTCGAAGGATCCGGAGTATTGCGCCGGAAAATTCCCCACCGCCTCGGATGCGGACGGGAAGATCGCGCAGTCTTACGAGTTACAGGTGCGTGAAGCCGGTACCGGCAAGAAGGACACGCGCGGTCAGGACATCGATCATGGCTTCGCCGAGCGCACCACGTTCATCGTGACCCCCGATGGCAAGATCGCGGCCACGGTCGGCGGCCTCAACCCCGTCGAGAACGTCAACAAGTCGCTGGAAATCGTGCAGAAGCTGAAGGGCGGCTGAGTGTCACAATCGCAACGGGGCGCGCGGCGCGGAGCGCCGACGCCCTGGTTCGAATGCCAGGTGACTCTCGGATGCTGACACCGCTCGGGACACCGCTGGCGGTCATCTCAATATTCCCTGCAGGATGGCCTGTTCCTCATTGAAGCCGGCGTTGCCCAGAAATTGCACCACGGCGGGTGCGATCTGCGCTGCCTGTTGCTGGCTGATCCGCAGGTTGCCCAGGGACTTCCGGTAATCGTCGATATCGCTCATCGGGCGGGTCACCACGCCCTGCGCCTGCACTGCCTGCATAAGCAGATCCGCGTTGGGCATGCGGCTCGCCAGTTCGTCGAACTGTGGCTTGGGCAACTGTTCCCGTGCGTAGACCAGCAACGCGCCCAACGCGCCCTGCGCCTGGCGTTCGTTGATGCCGAACTGGTTCTGCAAATAAGCCACCGCGTCTTGTCCCTGGGTCGCAGCGATCGCCGCTTCATACGAGAGCGAGCCAGCGAGCAGAGAAACGAGTGCCACCAATGCGATCGCGCCGGCGCGCGGTTGTGGAGTTCGGTTCATGGGTTCGGCTCGATGGCGGCTTCGCGCCGCCAGCTCGGATCTGGATCGAACGTCTGTATGGCCCGTGCCACGGCGGGCGTGTCCGGGCCCAGGTCTTTAGAGTAGACCACGCCATCATGGTTCACGATGAAGGTCATCACGCCGCTGCGGCCGTACTCGGCGGGAATGGCGATGAGCGCGAACCCGCCGATCATCTTACCGTTGACGAGATAACTGTAAGCGCCGCCGCGCGCATTCGGCCCCTGTGCCGTCAGCAATCGATAGATATAACCGCGCAGAGGTTCGTTCTTCGACGGCCCGTTCTCGAAATATCCCTCGGCTTGCGCGCGAGCGAACGCCGCGCCGAGTGGACTAGGCGGCTCATTATTCGTCGTGGGCCAGTACAGCCCGTCCTTTTCTCCCTTCGTGCTCACCAGCTTTTGCGAGAACTGTAGCAGCGCGTTTCGTTGGGGGTTGCGCATGTAGTACTCGCGCTGCGCATCGACGAACGCCAGACACGACTGGATCGTCGCGAGTTCGTTGGCGCCGATACGACGGTTGACGATTTCATCCGCGCCCGCGTCGCTGTCGAAATGCCAGCGTCCACCGTTCTGGACCAGCGGAAAAGGAAACGGCCACTGGTCGGAACCGACCAGTAGTGTCATCTCGCCGTCGGGGCCGCGGGTCAATGTATGTTCGGTCTCGTATGCCTGCACGAAACGTTCGCGCGCCTTTCGATCCTGGACCGGATCGCCGGAATCGATCGCCGGCTCGCTTTGTTTGCCCAGCACTTTCACGAGGCCGCGCGTGTCGTCCGATCGGGCTGCATCGAGCAATGCTCCGATCGCGTCATCGGTCGATGCGAAATATTTCTGCTCGCCGCCGCGGTTGCACGCAGCCGCAACCATCAAGATCAGTGCCGCGATTACGCGTAGAGCAGTGGTGCTTCGATGTTTCATCTGCGTCGTCCGCCACCCCGCGACATGCCGCCTCGACTGGCCATGCCACGGCTGCTGTTGGCTCGTGTGCGAGCTGCATTGTCGACGCCGCCGAAGGCGTCCGAGGATCTGCCGGAGCCTCCACGAGAGCCGCCGAGATTCTCACTGCCGCCGCCGAGATCCCGGTATTCATTCGCTCGATTGCCGAGATCGCGCGATTCGGCACCCCCGCCCAGGTCTTTGTATTCATTCGCTCGACCGCCGAGGTCCCGCGATTCAGCGCCGCCGCCGAGATCGCGGTACTCGTTGCTAGTGCGGCCGCGATAGTTTTCTCGTGCCTGCAGGGCTTCCTGACTGCCGCCGCGGCCGTATCTCTGTTCGGTGGCCGTGTCGCGATAGCCCACGCCCTGACGATGCGTCGAGTTGTGCTCCCATCGATTGGAGACGTTCGTTCGGTTGGCGCTGACGTTGTTGCGCGTGAAATTGTTGTAGCGGTTGACGTTGACGTCGATGTCGCTGTGGCCCCAATTGAATCCGCCCCATAGCGCACCGCCGACGATCACGCCGGCGCTGAACGAGAAGAACGCTGCGCCGGGGGCGTAGCCGGGTGGATAGTAGTAATAGGGCGGATACGCAGGATACGGCCACGCGCCGTAGACGACGGTCGGGTTGTACGTCGGCACATACACGACCTCGGGGCTGGGCGACTCGATCACGATGATCTGCGGAGTGCTCGACCCTTCGGGCGCGGCTTCCGTCTTGACCGTTTGTTCCTTGCTGCTCTTCAGATTCCCGGCGTCCTTTGCTTTGAGGCGCAGTCGCTGCACGGCGTCCATCACGTCCTTGCGCTGTGCGAGCACCGCGTCTCCCAGCTTCTGCGTCCAGTCGAGCTTGTCGTTCATCATGGTGAGGACGTCCGGAAACGCCACCAGCGATTTGACGCTCGCATCCCACGTTTCCTTCTCCACCGCGTTCGCGACGGCGTCGCCTTTCACGTCGGGATGTTCCTTCGACCAGCGCGTCGCGAGCACGATCTCGAGCGGGTAGGTCGATGCCATCAGAATCTGCGCCAGCAACGCATCGGGATAGAGCGCGATCGGGGCGACGATTTGCTCGAGCTCTTCCGGCTTGAAGGCCGTGGCCTTCGACTGTTCCTCGGCCGAGGGATTGGTCGGTGCCGGCGCGGGTGGAACAGGGGGCTCTTGCGAGTTGACGGCTGGCTGGATCAGCGCCAGCAGGCTCGCGATGGTCAACGAGCTAACGAGGAATGATGGCCGGTTCATCCCGCGCATCATGCGCGGCGTCGTCGGCTCCATCAGTACGCGGTACGGGAGGAGTGCAACGCCTGCTCACGCAGGAAATCGCGCCCTCAGCGATACTTCAGGCCGGTGCCCGTATTGAATACGACGACGCGATCTTGATCGCGGATCGTGCCCGAGGCCCGCAATGTTTGTAATGCCGACCACGCCGATAGGGCTCGCGCAAGGTCGACGCGTCGAACGCGTCCTTCGGGCCGTGCTCGCGGAGGAACTTACCGGCGTCGGCAATCGTGCCTTGCACGCGATGAACAGTCGCGCCGTACAGCTCGCATTCGTCGAAGAACGCTTTGGTCGTATCCACCGTTCGCGACCGTCACCGGCGCAGGAGCGGCGTCAGTCCCTCGACCAGCGACACCTCATCGCCGGGCAGAAGCGGCAAAAGCTCGCGATACCTCCACAGGCTCGGCTCGCGCGATTGCAGATCCCGCCGCGGCAACTTCAGTGAAGAGAGGTTGTAATCCACTCTTAGCGGCAAGCCACACGCGCGACAGACAGTCAGCAGCTGCCGTGGGTCGTGGGAGGTCGCGCAGGCGAAACACCGAATGCCAGCGAGATTCGGCGAGAGGGCGACCGTCATTCAGTCTCCAGGTGTAGTCCTTTGACTCGAACATACCGCACCGTCAATGAATCGAGGGACGGCGCATTGGAACACGAGCCTCGGACTGAATGCAGTAAGCGGGAAGTTATGTTTCGGTTAGATCGGCCGAGTTGTCCGCAATCTTTGCATCCGGCGTGGTGCATTCAACGTTCGATCAGTCCGGCCCGGAGCGCAATCAGCGTCAGCTCAGCCTGGTTGCCGGCATGCAGCTTTTGTTTGATGTTATAGAGATGAGTGCCGACGGTGGAGGTCGACAGGTTCAGTTCGGCGGCGATCTTGGGGACCGCCGCGCCATTGGCCAGGCGCAGGAATACTTCGAACTCCCGTTCCGACAGCGCATCGACCAGCGTGTCGGTCCCGCCGACCTCGGCCAACGCGATTTCCTGGGCGAGCTTGGGATCGATGTATCGTTGACCGGCCGCCACCATCCGCACCGCTTCGAGCAAGGTCTCCGGGGCCGTGCGTTTTGACAAGAAGCCGAGCGCGCCTTGTTTCAAGGCGCGGCGTGCGTGAATGGCGTCGTCGTGCGCGGACAAGGCCAGCGTTTTCACGTCCTTGTCGCGAGCCCGCAAGCGACGAATGGTCTCGATACCGCCCATCCCCGGCATGGACAGATCGAGCACGACGACGTCGGGCTTGTCTTCATCGAAGCGCAGACACGCGGCTTCACCGCTGTCGGCTTCGGCGGTCACGCGCACGTCGCCGACGGTTTCCAGCAGCAGCCGAAAGCCGGTGCGCACGACTGTGTGATCGTCCACGAGCAGCACTTTGATCATGCGTGCTCTCCGAGCGGAATCTCCGCCATCAGATCGACGCCATGGGGCTCATGATTCTTCAAAGTCAGTGTGCCACCCAACATCGCCATGCGCTCCTGCAAGCCGCGCAGCCCGAAATGCCCCGGACGCGACCAGTCCGGCGGAAGGCCGATGCCGTTATCGGTCACGCGCACCCGGACATGCGAATCGAAGTGCACGACGCTGACATCGACCTGCGTGGGGCGGGCATGGCGCACGGCATTGATGACGGCTTCCTGAACGACACGATACACCGCGATCGTGGCGCTGGTGCCGAGGTCAGTGCGCAACTCGTAATGGAGTGAAAAGCGAATCGTGGGATGACGGCCTTGCCACTGCTTGATGAAGCCCTCCAAAGTTTCGGCCAGTCCCAAGGTGTCGAGCGTCAACGGCGCGAGGCGGGGAATCAGCCCGTGCATGGCGTCGTAGAGATGCGCGGCCTCGTTGGAAATGAGTCGGGCGAGCTCGGCGGTTTGCGATTCGGCGGAATGCTGATTGGCGATCACGACGGCGAAGCTGCGGATCGCGGTCACGGATTGTGCGAACTCGTCATGCAGCTCGCGTGCGATCACGCGTCGCTCCTCGTCGAGCCGTTGCTCGATGAGCTGATCGAGCTCCCGCCGTTGCTGCAGGCGTTGTTCCGCCTCGACGGCTTTGCGATCGCTGAGCAACTTGTCTTCGAGCGAGGCCGCCATGCGATTGAACGTCGCGCCGATCATGTTGGCCTCGTAGCCTTTCAACTCCGGCAGTCGATGCTGCAGATCGCCTTTTTCGATGCGTGCCAGCCCGTCGGCAATCACTGACCAGGGAGCCACCGCGCGACTGACGAGCCAGAACACCCCGAGGTTGAGCACCGCGAACGCAATGCCGCCGACCGTCATCAAATGTTTCAGATCGTCCCAGCCATCGAGAATGGCGCGCGAGGCATCCGCTTGGATTCGCACCTCCGAGCCATTCGCGAGCGGAAATATGTGTACCGGGGTGGTGGGCAGAAGCAACGAGGCATACCAGTCCGGGGCTTCGCGCCCGGCCTTGTAGGGCGACGGCGGAGATTCATAGATCATTCTGCCCGCTGCGTCGCGCACTATGATTTCGTGCGCCCGCACGCGGCCGAGGTGATGCAGGAAGGTCAGCAACGGGCCATCATCGGGCTGGTCGTAACTGATCAGGATCCGGCTCAGCAACTGGGTGGCGACGACGTTGGCGCCAGCGATTTCCTCGCGGACGGCCTGGCGCGTGCCGTCGAACTGTATCCATGCCGCGGAGATCACTAACGCCGCGCTCAGGATCGCGACGATCAGATTGACGTGGGTGCGGAGTTTCAACTGTCCTTCCTTGCCGGGCTCAGACGACGAAGTATGCGGGCGGGCGGCTCGCGGCCGCACTCATGAAAATCATGAGTCGCGAATCATGATTGTCGTGTAGCGGGCAGGGGCACGGTGGCGTCATGGTGTGGCCTGGGACCGCTGTTGGTCCCTACAAGGAGTCGATCATGAACTGGGAAACCCCTGTGGCCATCGATCTGCGCCTGGGCATGGAAATCACCATGTATGCCGAGCACCGTTGATCGTTGAAAGAGGGCGGGGCCCGGGTCGGCCCGGCACCCCGCCTTGCCCATGCACATACGAATTCTAGGCGCTGCCGCGGGTGGCGGCTTTCCTCAGTGGAATTGCAACTGCCCGAATTGCGGGGGTGTGCGCCGGGGGGAGCTGAATGCCCGCCCGCGAACCGAGTCGTCCATTGCGATCCGCGGCGCGGATGGGACCGCCTGGACGCTGGTCAATGCATCGCCGGACATCCTGGCGCAGTTGCAGGCCAATCCCCAACTGCAGCCTGGCCGCGCCTATCGCGATACCGGCATTCGCAATATCGTCCTGACCGACTCACAGATCGATCACACCACCGGTCTGTTGATGTTGCGTGAGGCGACCCGGCCGTGGCCGCTGTGGTGTACGGACAATGCTTTCGCCGATCTCACGACGACGAATCCGATTCTGCAGGTTCTGCAGCGCTACTGCGGCGTGGAGCGGCGACGCATCGTGACCGGCGAATGGTTCGCGGTCGACGGCTGCGACGATTTGCGATGGCAGGCGATGGCGCTGCCTGGCAAGCCGCCGCCGTATTCGTCCCGCCCGCCGGAGTTGGGCGATGTGATCGGACTGCTGGTCGAAGATCTGCGCACCGAGCGCCGACTGTGTTACGCACCCGGCGTCGCGGCCATCGATTCGTGGTTGTTCGAGCTGATGTGCAGCTCGCATTGCGCGCTGGTGGATGGCACGTTCTGGACGGATGACGAGCTGGTTCGGTTGGGCGTCTCGCACAAGCGTGCGGCCGACATGGGCCACTTGTCACAGACCGGCGGAATGATCCAATGGCTCGACCGCCTGCCGGCGGCGACTCGCCGGGTGCTGATTCACATCAACAACACCAACCCGATTCTGGTCGAGGACTCGCCGGAGCGCGCGCTGTTGAGCTCGCGCAGTATCGAAGTGGCGTACGACGGTATGGAGATCGAGTTGTGAATACCGACGTTGCAGCTCCCTGGGATCGAGTGCAATTCGAGCAGCAGCTGCGAGAGCAGGGGCAGGCGTATCACATCTATCACCCGTTCAACGTGATGCTGAACTCCGGCAAGGCCAGCCGCGAACAGATCCAGGGCTGGGTGGCCAATCGTTTCTATTATCAGATCAGCATCCCACGCAAGGACGCGGCGATTCTCGCCAACTGTCCGGACCGGGACGTGCGACGACGCTGGGTCGAGCGCATTCTGGACCACGACGGTCATGGCGACGATCCGGGCGGCATCGAAGCGTGGTTGCGTCTGGCGGAAGCGGTCGGTTTGCAACGAGCGGACGTGGAAGGGTTGCAGCGGTTGATTCCGGGTGTGCGCTTCGCTGTCGATGCGTATGTGAACTTCGCGCGTCAGGCGCCTTGGCAGGAAGCGGTGTGTTCGTCGCTGACGGAGTTGTTTGCCCCGGCGATTCATCGTCAACGATTGTCGTCGTGGCCGGAGCATTATCCCTGGATCGAGCAGGACGGCCTGCACTACTTTCGCAGCCGCGTTTCGCTGGCCCAGCGCGATGTGAATCACGGACTGGCGGTGACACTTGCGTATTTCAAAACTCGCGAGCAGCAACTGCGGGCCCTGCAGGTGTTGAAGTTCAAGCTCGACATCCTGTGGGCGATGAACGACGCCATGGCGCAGCACTACGGAGTTCAGTCATGACTCGAGCCGACCGGCCCACTATTCGCGCGGGTATCCGGCTGCAATGGGAGGAAGTGCAGAACGCGTATGTGCTGCTGTATCCGGAAGGCATGGTGAAGTTGAACACCAGCGCCGCGGAGATCCTCAGGCGTTGCGACGGCGTGCGCAGTGTCGATGAGATCGTGGCGGATCTGGAAACGACGTTCAACCGCGGCGGGCTGCAGGATGAGATCGTGCGATTCCTCGAGCTTGCCCGAACGCAGGGTTGGATCGGCGCGGAGGTGCCATGAACGCGCCAGTTGCCTCACCTGCGGTCGGACCGCCTTTGTGGCTGCTGTTCGAGCTGACGTATCGCTGCCCGCTGCAATGTGTGTTTTGTTACAACCCCATCGAGTTCGCCAAAGTCGAGAACGAGTTGACGACCGAGGAATGGGTTCGAGTGCTGCGCGAGGCGAGGGCGCTTGGATCGGTGCAGCTGGGATTGTCGGGCGGCGAGCCGCTGGTGCGTGATGACGTCGAGGAGATCGCAGCCGAGGCGCATCGCTTGGGCTATTACACGAATCTCATCACCTCGGGCGTCGGGTTGACGCGTGAGCGGCTGAGTGAGTTGAAGCGGGTCGGGCTGGATCATATCCAGCTCTCGTTCCAGGACTCGACGCGGGAGATGAATGACTTCCTCACGCACACGAAGACGTTCGAGCTGAAGAAGCGCTGCGCGGAGTGGATCAAGTCGCACGGCTATCCGATGGTGGTGAACTGCGTGATCCATCGGCTCAACATCGACCATCTCGACACGATCATCGACATGGCGGTGCGCATGGGAGCGGATTATCTGGAGCTGGCGAACACTCAATATTATTCCTGGGCGCATTTGAACCGGGAGCATCTGCTACCGTCGCGCGAACAGTTGCAGCGGGCTGAGCGGACGATGCTTCAGTGGCGCGAGCGGATGAAAGGGAAGATGCGGATTCTGTTCGTGGTCCCGGACTACTACGAGCAGCGGCCGAAGCGCTGCGTGAACGGCTGGGGCACGACACTCGCGACCATCGCGCCGGATGGCGTCGCGCTGCCTTGTCACACGGCGAGGATGCTGCCGGGGTTGAGTTTCCCGAATGTTCGCGAGCGGAGCATGAAGGAGATCTGGTATCAATCGGAGGCATTCAACAAATTCCGCGGTTTCGGATGGATGAAAGAGCCGTGCGCGAGTTGTGAGGAGCGGGAGAAGGATCTCGGTGGGTGTCGGTGTCAGGCGTATCTATTGGCGCACGATCCGACGGTGGCGGATCCGGTTTGTTCGAAGAGTCCGCATCATCGGGTCGTCACCGAGATTGTCGCGCGGGCTCAGCAGGATCGGGTGCCGGAGAAGCCGCTCGTTTTCAGACGGCGGGAGAATTCGCGGGCGCTGAGTTAGTAGCTGGCCTCCGTGGGGTGGCCGGAGAGATTAGTTCGCTAAGCGATAGAAATTTCCAGCGACGCAGACAACCGCCGCCTCCTACTTCTTCACGGCGAACGAGAACCGAGCTCCGAACCAATAAGTCCTCGGCGCGCCCGGGGCGAGAAAGGTCGAGCCGAGCAGCGGGCGCTCGCCATCGACGACGGGGCCGGCGAACGGGCGAGCGACGAACTCGCCTTGGGCATTGAACCCGGTGGAGCCGAGTTGGGCCGCGGTGTAGTACTCGCGATCCAAAAGGTTGTTGACCTGCGCGAACACAGTCAGTGCGGAAAGCGGCCGGTACTCCACACCCAGATTGAAGACCGTGTAACCACCGATCTCTCCGGTTCCGAGATAGAAGGGCGCCTCCGCCTGATGTTCGTTGTTCTCGTTGCCTCGGGCGTAGGAGCTGCCGATGTTGATGGCATCGAGGCTGAGGGAGATTTGTTCCGTCACATCCCACGCCGCGAACGCTTTCATGAGGTGTCGGGGGACGAGAGGAATCCGGTCGCCTGGTTCGATCTCGATCGTGCCTTCGAAGCCCGGCCCTTCGTCGTTGCTGCTGTTGCCTTCGCCGAGCACGGCTTCGCTGCTTCGATAGGTCGCATCCAGATAGGTGTAGTTGGCGCCGACGTAAATCGGGCCGAGTTGGCTGCTCACGCCGAGCTCGACGCCTTGTCGTCGGGTCTTGCCGAAGTTCTTGAAGTAGCCGAATCCGGAGGTGTCGTCGGCGACGAAGAGAATGTCATCCCGATTGTCGGCGCGGAATACGCCGATGTTCCAAGCCACTCGCTTGGCCAGCAATCCCCGCGTGCCGGCTTCGAGAGTGCGTGTGACCACCTGGTCGAGCGGTGGATCGCCGGCCATTGCGTTCGGCAGTCGACAGGGATTCTCCGGATCGGCGCATCCCAGTTCGATCGATGACGGTGCACGGCTTCCTTCGCTGTAGCCAACATACGCAGTCAACGCTTCGTTTGGATTGAAGGTCAAGCCAATCGCCGGATTGAACCGACTGAAATGATGTTTCGCGGTGAGCGAGCCGGGCTCGCCGGCCTCCGTGATGCCGTCGAGGTTGTCGACCGTCGTCCGATCGTAGCGACCCGACAAGGTGAGCTGTATCGACCGCGACAGCTCTACCGTATCGGTGAAGTACACGCCGTAAGCGGTCGTCTCGCCCTCGAGCGCGACACGAGAGTCGAAGGCATTCTCGGATTCCTGGGTGCCATCCGCGAAGGCACCGGGGCCGTCGACGGCCCGGATGCTTCGGTCGGAAAGCAAGTAGCCGAACTGCGAGGACTGGGTGAACGTCGCGTCGCTCTTCAACCCGGACACACCGAGGATGAACTGGTTGTTACGTGACGCCAGCGGCGCGGTGAATGCCGCTTGCATCGACACGCCGGCATCGTGCTGTCGGGTGTGAGTGCGGTTGATCAGGCCGTTGCACTTCTCGTTCGGTTCCTCGTTGGTGAGAGCGTTGGCGATACAGCGCCAGAACGGGAAGGGCGTGTTCGCCCGGGTTTCGCCGCTGGTGGGGAAATCGGTGTAGCCCGCTTCTTCGAGCGCCTCCCGCTCTTCGGCGTTCGGCTGATAGAGCGACTCGCCGAGCGAGTCGTCGTTGATGTCACCGTTGAACGTGCGCGTCTCGATGTTTCGATAGTGTGCGTTGGCGGACAGCGCGATCGTCTCGGTGACCTTGTGAGTCACGACCAGATTCACCAAATAGGACTCGTTGCCCGTCTCATCCGGCTTGGTGTAGACGCTCTTGTAATCCCGGTTCAACAGCTGCAGATCCTGCAAACCATTGCCGGTGAGATCGGTATCCGCATACGAGCCGCTCAACGAGACATCGGTGGCCTCGTCACGCCAGCCGAGCTTGCCGAAGAACTGGCGGGCCTTCGTGGGCGAGTCGGCGCGCCAGCCGTCGTCGCGCAATTCGTTGCCAGTCACGAACCAATGCAGTCCGCCGTTCGAGTGAGAAGCCGCCGTTGCCGCGATCCGTCGGCGATTGTACGAACCGTAGTTGACCTCCACACCGTAGCCCGGATAGCTGTAGCCATCCTTCGTCCGCAACGCCAGCGCGCCGCCCAACGTGTTCGAACCGAAGACCGGATTCGAGCCTGGAATCAGCGTGATCGACGATAAAGCTTCCTTGGGCAGCAGGTCCCAGCTCACCACGTCGCCGAACGGCTGATTGAGCCGCAGGCCGTCGAGATAAACCGAGAGTCCCTGCGGAGTGCCAAGCAACGGCGAGGCCGTGTAGCCGCGATAGTTGATATCGGGCTGCAGCGAGTTGTTCTGAATGTCGTTGACGTAGACGCTGCCGAGATGCCGATTCATATACGCCGTGAGATCCAGCGCATGGGAGCGGTCGATCTGACGAGCGCTCGCGGTCTGCACGGGCGCGGCGATCCGGCTACGCTCGAGCGGCGAGCCGAGCAGCGGTGTGACGCCGATGACAGTCACCGTATCGATGATCTCATCTGCGTGCGCCGTCGAGACCAGTAGCGCGAGGGCCGACATCCCAGCCGTTGTTATTGGTCCGCGCATCCGCTGACTCTCCCCATCCCTGGTGTGATTGGTTCAGACGATGCCGCCGCGTGAGTGCTGTAATGGAATATCGAGTCGCTTACAACGGCGGTACAGAGTGTTTCTGCTGACCCCCAGCTTTTCGGCCGCGCGTGACATGTTGCCTTCGCACTCCCGGATACATTGAACGAGCTCCTCGCGCTCCAGCGAGGGCTGCGCGTCGGGGGAGTCCTCGCAACGGCTTTGGCACAGCCGCACCTCGCTGGGGAGGTCGACCATGCGGATCACGTCGCTGTCGCAGATCGCGAGGATGGTCCGAATCACGTTACGCAGCTCGCGCACGTTGCCGGGCCAGCGATAGTCGAGCAGCCGTTGGAATGCATCCAGCTCGATTGCGACCGGGCGGCCGTCGCAGCTTTCGGTGGCGAAGAATTCGCGGATCAAGCGTTCCTTATCCGCGCGCTGCGCGAGCGGCGGCAACTCGATGGTGATGCCGTTGAGCCGATAGTAGAGATCCTCGCGAAAGGCACCGCGCGCGATCATGGCTCGCAGGTTCTGATGCGAAGCGCACATCACGCGCAGGTCGACCTTGATCGGCGTCTCCGTACCCAGCGGCATGACCTCTTGCTCCTCCAGCACACGCAACAAGCGGGTCTGCAAGCTCAACTGCATGTCGCCGATCTCATCGAGGAACAACGTGCCTCCGGACGACTGCAGGATCTTGCCTTTCATGCCGCCTTTGCGGGCCCCGGTGAATGCGCCTGCCGCGTAGCCGAACAGCTCGCTCTCGATGAGCGTTTCGGGGATGGCGGCGCAGTTCAGGGCCACGAACGAGCGGGCGGCGCGATCGCTTGCAGCATGCAAAGCGCGTGCAAACATTTCTTTGCCGGCGCCGGTCGGACCCTGGATCATCACCGGCACGCGCGAGTTGGCGATGCGCCGGGCACTCCTGATATTGCGTGCCATCTGGGGGTCGTCGCCCGCGAGGTCCTCCAGCGAAAGCGTGGTCTTGCGCGTGACCGCGCTCGAGAGTTGCAGGATCTCGCGCGAGGGCTGAGGCTCGCCGAGCGAGCTCGTGGTGCTCGCGTCCTGGTCCAGGCTAAGAAAGAAGTGTCGGCCGAACAGCATGTCGCGCACCGGGCGCAACGACAGCTGGGTCCGGTTGGCCGGCTCCATCAGTTCAGCGGCGTTCACCTCGAAGATCTCGTCGATGCCGCGACCGACCAGAGTCTCCCGACTCTTCGCGCGCAGAAGCCACAGGGCGGTTTCGTCGACGGCGACCACTTTGCCGTTCTGGGAGACGGCGATCGCGCCGCTGTGCTGAAGGTTCACGAATTCGGGACGCGCATGGAAGCGGAACACATTCTCACCTTGGAATTGCTGCAGGAACAAACATTTCTCGATCAGCTGCGCCGACAGGCTCACCAGCGCCATGGTGTGCGCCAGGCTGGCCCGCGTGTCGCGCGCGTTGAGAGTCGAAGCATCGAGCACTGCGAGCAGTCGTCCGGACGGATCGCGAATCGGCGCGCCCGAGCATGACAGCCCGATGTGGCACGCGCGGAAATGTTCTTCGCGATACACGATCACTGGACGATTTTCGGCGATGCAGGTTCCGATGCCGTTGGTGCCTTCTTCGCGCTCGCTCCAGTCGGCGCCGACCATCAGGCCGGCGGAGCGGAACACATCGACGAGCGAGGCGTCGGTTTTCTCGTACAGCACGATGCCATTCGCGTCGGTGAGCACCAGCGCATAGCCGGAGCCCGCGATGTGCTCGTACAGCCAGTCGATTTCGGCAGAAGCGATCTGTAACAAATCGGCATGCTGAACCAGGCGCTCGGCGAGGCTGGCCGAGTCGATCACACTGGGCGCGTAAGTGCGACGGCCGGGATCGATGGAGTAATCGATAGCGCAGCGGCGCCACGAGCCCGCGATCGCGGGATGCAGGGTCAAAGGGGCGCCCACCGCCAGCGGCCTCTGTCCCGCCTGAGGCTCGCGAACGAATTCGAGCACGTTTCCCGCATGCACTGCAGTTGCGTCCATGAATTCTCCTTGGTGCATCCTGATGCGGCGGTGTGTCAACTGTGCCGTGACAGTGTCACGGCCTGTATCGCCCCTGGCACACTCAGCCGCGGATTGATTTATCCCACCGCATCCGATGCAGTGTCGTTGCAGCCAGCGAGATCAAGTTTAACCAAGATGGAACGCGCTGGCATATGGCGTGCTAAATCTGTGTTAACGAACATCGAGGGCTTCGCATGAGACCTGTCGCTTGGCGGCCACTGCTGGTGATGATTGCGTGCGGTGTCTGCGGGTACATATTCGAAGTTGCCGCAGCCTCCGGTCACCCGGCGAGCGCCCGTGCCTATGTTTCCAATGAAGACGGCGAGTCGGTATCGGTACTGGATACGCGGAGCGCGACCAACATCGCAACGATCGACGTCGGCAAGCGGCCGCGTGGATTGAAGTTATCTCGCGACGGTGCGCGGTTGTTCGTCGCGGTAAGCGGCCTACCGAAATGTCCGCCCGCGGTCCCCGACGAAGAATGCGCGAAGCTCGAGCGCGATCTGCAGGCCGACGGGATCGCCATCGTCGACACGGCTTCGCACAAAGTCAGCAAAGTGCTCGCGGCGGGTTCCGATCCGGAGCAGTTCGCGCTGAGCAACGACGACAAGCGGCTGTATGTGGCGAACGAGGACACCGGGACGTTGTCGGTCGTCGATGTCGAGGCCGGCAAGGTGATCGAGCGGATCAAGGTGGGGCAGGAGCCCGAAGGTGTGGCGCTGACGCCGAACGGGCGCTGGCTGCTGGTCAGCAATGAGTCGGGCAATTCAGTTTCGGTCATCGATACGACGACGTTGCAAGTGACGAGAACCGTGGCCGTGGGCAAGCGACCACGCGACATGGCGTTTTCACCCGACGGCAGTGTTGCCTATGTGTCAGGCGAGATGGATGCGTCACTGAATCGGATGAGTGTCACGCAGGACGTACCAGCGCAACGGCTGGTACAACTTCGTGACGAGGCGCGGCCAATGGGTGTCATCCTGGATTCGGCGCGCCACCGTTTGTATCTGAGCACCGGTCGGGGCGGCACTGTCGCGGTGTTCGATATGAAGGACGGAGCAAAGCTCATCAAGGAAGTGCCCGTCGGCAAGCGTCCGTGGGGCATGGCCCTATCGGCGGACGGACTCCATTTATATACAGCGAACGGGCCATCGAACGATGTGAGCGTCGTCGATACCACGACGCTGACGGAAGTGAAACGTGTTGCAGTCGGCAAGTCGCCGTGGGGAATCGTGCTCGGGCCGGTGCCGCCGTGATTCGTTCATGATTTTGTCAGGCCGCATTCGCGCTGTGCCTGAGTTTCCAGCTCGCGAAAGCGCTTGGCCGTGGTGCGCGCGTCCTCGCCTCGAAAGATCTCGGCGTTCTCGCCGGGCAGACCGGAATAGCGCGCGAACGTGATCGCCGTGACGAACTCCTCGTAGTTCAGAACATTGGCGATTCGGTCGATGGCACAGGAGCACTGATAGACGTTCGCCAGGCTGTCCTGGTGCTTGCCGATACATTCATTCACATATTCGACGCGCGCCTGGGTGGGGTAGTAATACACCGGCGCTTCCTCCTCGCCGCTCGCCGGCACCCCGAACATTACTAATGCGCACGACAGCGCTCCTAGAGTCGATCTCTGGCACAGGCGTTGCATCGTCATGGTCGCCTCGTTGAGGTGGAGTGAAGTAGGTGGTGTTCAGCACGAATGTGCATGCGTCGCGCCAACCGCCATCGACAAAAACTTTTGGTCAGTCTCGGGGGATTGAACATGAAAACTCAGCAACGCTTGATCCTGCTGGTGGCTGCCACGTCCACCGTCAGCTTGGCGTCGGCCACGGATCTGGAACAGGCCATGAGCAAGTCGTCGAACTGGGCCGCCCAGGCCGGCGACTACGCCAATCATCGCTACAGCGATTTGAAACAGATCAACGCCAGTAACGTCGGTCGCATGCAGGTCGCATGGACCATGTCGACCGGCGTGCTACGCGGCCACGAGGGATCGCCGCTCGTCATCGGCGATACGATGTATATCCACACGCCGTTCCCGAACAACGTATTCGCGGTGAATCTGAAGGATCAATCCTACAAGTGGAAATATGAGCCGAAGCAAGACGCATCCGTGATCCCGGTGATGTGCTGTGACACCGTGAATCGCGGTCTCGCGTATGGCGGCGGCAAGATCCTGCTGCAACAGGCGGACACGACGCTGGTGGCGCTCGACGCGAATACCGGCAAGGTGATGTGGAGCGCCAAGAACGGCGATCCGAAGATTGGCGAGACCAACACCAACGCGCCGCACGTCTTCAAGGATACGGTGATCACAGGCATCTCGGGTGGCGAATTCGGCGTGCGCGGTCGTTTGATCGCGTACGACCTGAACACCGGTAAAAAGAAATGGACCGCATGGAGCACCGGCCCCGATAAAGATGTGCTGGTCGATCCGGCCAAGACCATGACCTGGACCAACGGCAAGATGGCACCGGTCGGCGCCGACTCATCGCTCAAGACCTGGAAGGGCGATCAATGGAAGATCGGCGGCGGCACCACGTGGGGCTGGTATGCCTACGATCCGAAATTGAATCTGGTTTATTACGGCACCGGCAATCCGGGCACGTGGAATCCTTCGCAGCGGCCCGGTGACAACAAATGGTCGATGACCATCTTCGCCCGTGACCTGAACACCGGCATGGCGAAGTGGGCATTTCAGATGACGCCGCACGATGAGTGGGACTACGACGGCATCAACGAGAACCTGCTGATCGACGTCAACATGAAGGGCAAGACCATTCCGGCGGTGGTGCACTTCGACCGCAACGGTTTCGGTTACACCTTGAATCGCGAGACCGGCGAGCTGCTGGTCGCGGAGAAATACGATCCGACCGTGAACTGGGCGAGCAAGGTCGACATGAAGACCGGCCGTCCCGTGGTCGATAAGAAATATTCACCGGGCACCAGCGGGCCCGACGTGAACGTGAAAGACATCTGTCCGGCCGCGCTAGGCACCAAGGACCAGCAGCCCGCCAGCTACGATCGCAAGTCCGGTCTGATCATGGTCCCGACCAATCACGTCTGCATGACGTATGAGCCGTTCCAAGTGGAGTACACCGCGGGACAACCGTATGTCGGCGCGACGCTGACGATGTATCCGACGCCGGGCAGTCATGGCGGCATGGGGAACTTCATCGCGTGGGACCCTGCCCAAGGGAAGATCATGTGGTCGAAGCCGGAACGTTTCTCCGTCTGGTCGGGTGCGCTCACGACTGCCGGCGACGTAGTCTTCTACGGCACGCTTGAAGGATATATCAAGGCGGTTTCGCCGAAGGACGGCAAGGAGCTGTGGAAGTTCAAGACGCCGTCGGGAATCATCGGCAACGTGTTCACGTACGAGTACGGCGGCAAACAGTACGTCGGCGTGTACTCCGGCATCGGTGGCTGGGCCGGCATCGGCATGGCGGCGGGTCTGACCGAATCCACCGAAGGCTTGGGCGCGGTGGGCGGTTACAAGGATCTGGCCAAGTACACGACGCTCGGCGGCTCGTTGTTTATTTTCGGCCTGCCGGAGAATACCGGCTCGGCCACGACGGCGCAGAGCCAGAAGTGAGCTCATCGAAATGAGCTCAATGAAGGTGAGCGCGGCAAAGTGGTCGATTGGGTTTCTGGCTTTGAGCATCGCCGCGGTGTGCACGAGTGCGAACGACGCACCCGCGGCCGCTCCTTACCAGGTGAAGGATGGCAACAAGGTCGATGAGAAAACATTGAATGGCTGGAAGACGTGGCGCGCGCTCGCTTGCGAGCGCTGCCACGGCGCCGAGCCGCAGGGCCTGGTCGGGCCGTCGCTGGTGCAGTCGTTGAAGACATTGAGCAAAGAGGATTTCCACACCACCGTCATGAACGGCCGTCCCGAGAAGGGCATGCCGCCGTTCAGCGGCAGCGCGATGGTGAAACAGAACTGGGAAGGCCTGTACGCGTATTTGAAAGGTCGCTCCGATGGCAAGATCCAGCCAGGTCATCTCTATCCGATGCAATGAATCAAGGCGGAGCACGACCGGGCTGGCCTGTCTCCTGCTATCACTCGTCGTGACGAGTGTAGCGGCGGCAGACCAGCCCGACTCCGCGCTCCGTGTCTGCGCCGACCCCGACAACCTGCCGTTGTCCAACGAACGAGGCGAAGGGTACGAAAACAAGATCGCCGAAGCGCTGGCGAGCGATCTGGGGCGTCACGTCGAGTACACGTTCTTTCCACAGCGCATGGGCTTCGTGCGCAATACGCTGCGTCAGCGCGACGCGGCCACTCTGCAATTCAAGTGCGATGTGATCATCGGCGTGCCGAAAGGCTATGAGCTCACGGCGACGACACGGCCCTACATGCGTTCGACCTATGCAGTGTTGTTCGCCGACCCCGCCAAGCGGGGCGGTGTGGCCACCGCGGATGACCTGCTCAAACTGCCGCCTGAGAAATTATCGGCACTGCGCATCGGCGTGTTCGGCCGCTCGCCCGGCGCGGACTGGCTGCTGCGCCATGGATTGATCGAACAGGCCATCGTGTACCCGCCGCAGAGCGGCGACGTTCACGAGAATCCCGCGTTCATCATCGAAAGAGATCTGAGCGCCGGGAAGATCGACGCCGCCATCCTGTGGGGCCCGATGGCTGCGTACCTCGTTCAGCGACACACGGCGTCGCCGCGCTGGGACGCCGTGCCTTTTCTGCCCGATCCGCAGATCCGCTTCGACTATGAGATCGCCATGGGCGTGCGCTTTGGCGAGCAACAATGGCAAGGCGTGCTCGATAACTGGATCGGCGAGCACCAGGCCCGAATCGACGAGATCCTGGCCAGCTATCGGGTGCCGCTGCTCGATGCCAGCGGCAAGGTCAAATAATCCCGCCCGGGAGAACGTATGAAAGTCAAAGCCGCAGTTGCGTATGCCCCCGGAAAGCCGCTCGAGGTCACCACGGTCGATCTCGACGGGCCGCGCGCCGGCGAGGTGCTGGTGGAGATCAAGGCCACCGGCATCTGTCACACCGACGAGTTCACGCGCTCGGGCGCCGATCCGGAAGGTTTGTTTCCTGTGATCTTCGGTCACGAGGGCGCAGGGGTCGTGGTCGACGTCGGGCCCGGCGTGCAGTCGGTGAAGAAGGGCGATCATGTGATTCCGCTGTACACGCCCGAGTGTCGTCAGTGCAAATCGTGCCTGTCGCGCAAGACCAATCTGTGCACGCAGATCCGCGCCACGCAGGGCAAGGGCGTGATGCCCGACGGCACCAGCCGGTTCTCGATCGGCAAAGAAATGCTGCATCACTATATGGGCTGCTCCACCTTCGCGAACTTCACGGTGCTGCCGGAAATCGCCGTCGCGAAGATTCGCGAAGACGCGCCGTTCGACAAGGTTTGTTACATCGGTTGCGGTGTCACCACGGGCGTCGGCGCAGTCATCAACACGGCGAAGGTCGAGCCGGGGTCGAACGTGGTCGTGTTCGGGTTGGGCGGCATCGGCCTGAATGTGATTCAGGGCGCACGCATGGTGGGCGCGAACAAGATCGTCGGGGTCGATATCAATCCCGGCCGCGTCAAGATGGCCGAAGCGTTCGGCATGACTCATTTCGTCAATCCCAAAGAAGTGGGCGGCGACCTGGTGGCACATCTGGTGGAGGTCACCGATGGCGGCGCCGACTACAGTTTCGAGTGCGTCGGCAACGTCGATCTGATGCGGCAGGCGTTGGAATGCTGCCATCGCGGCTGGGGCGTGTCGGTGATCATCGGCGTGGCGGGAGCCGGCCAGGAGATCCGTACCCGTCCGTTCCAGCTCGTGACCGGCCGCGTATGGAAGGGCTCGGCATTCGGCGGTGCGCGCGGGCGTACCGACGTGCCGAAGATCGTCGATTGGTACATGGACGGCAAGATCAAGATCGACGAGCTGATCACGCACCAGATGCCCATCGACCGCATCAACGATGCGTTCGATCTGATGCACCGGGGCGAGTCGATTCGCAGCGTCGCGATCTTCTGAGGACCGATCAACAACGACTGGGGGTATGACCATGAGCGCTTTGAAAATTCATCCGTCGGTGGATGGCGGCGTGAAAACCGGCAAACCGGGTTTCTCCGGCGGCACGTTGACCTGCCATTGCAAAGAGAACCAGGTGAAGGTCGAGCTGGCGAGCGACGTCGCCTTCAATCACGTCTGCGGCTGCACCAAGTGCTGGAAGCCCGAAGGCTCGCTGTTCTCGATGGTCGCGGTCATTCCTCGCGACAAGCTCAAAGTCACGGCTAACGCGCAGAAGCTGAAGATCGTCGATGAGTCGGCGGCGATTCAACGGTATGCGTGCACGGGCTGCGGCGTGCACATGTACGGGCGCATCGAAAACAAGAATCATCCGTTCTATGGCTTCGACTTCGTGCACGTCGAGTTGTCCAGCGATCAGGGCTGGGCGGCGCCGGAGTTCGCGGCGTTCGTTTCGTCCATCATCGAGTCTGGCGCGGATCCGGCGAGGATGGGAGAGGTCCGGTCGCGGCTGACGGAGCTGGGCCTGACGCCGTACGACTGCCTGTCGCCGGCGTTGATGGATCTGATCGCGACTCACACCGCGAAAGCCAAAGGCGTACTGGCGGCGTAACGTCACCAGCAAGGGCGAACCCGGGGCGATGCTCCGCTCGTGAGTCGAGCGGAGCGTTTGCGTCCGATTATCGGGACAACGCGCGCAGCGGCCGCCGACGGAACAAGACCAGCAGCAGTCCGCAAAGCAGCGTCGCGAAGTTCATCGCGCCACCACCGCCACCACCGCTTCGGCCGCTAGCGCCGCTCGTGCTGCCGCCTGAAGGGGCACTCGTGGCGGTCACCGAACTGGTCGCGACATTGTTCGCGAGGTTGGTGTCCGCCATGGTCGGGCCGAATGTCACATTCGCGGTCGCTTCAACCAACCCGGTGCTGGTCGCAACCGCGGTGAATGTGAATGCTTGAGAAGCGCCCGGCGCAAGCGCGCCGAGAGTGCAAGTCGCGCCGCCCGTCACTGCGCTACATCCGCTCGGCAGCGCGCTCAACGTGAATCCCGCGCCCAGACGGAAATCGATCGTGCCTTCATTCGAGGCGGCCGTGCCACGATTCGTGACTGTCACGGTGTACGTGACGTTGCTTCCCTGCGTGACACTGTTCGTCGACGAGACAATGGCAATCCCGAGATCGCCAAGCTCGCCAGTCGCCGCGGACGCCTGAGCGGTGTTGTCAGTTGTCAGGTGGTCATTCTCATGCGCCGCTACGGTCGCCGTGACAGGAACATAAATCGCGGTCGTGGGCGTCGTGTATCTCACAACGGCATTCACCGCTTCGCCGACTCGCAGTACGGGCACGGTGCACGTCGTCGTTGAGCACGCGCCGCGATCCGCGCTGATGCTCACGTTCGTCAAGCCGGCCGGCAACGTCGCCGAGAGTTTCACCGCCGTTGCGCTGTAGGGACCGTTGTTCACTGCTCGCAAGTTGAAGGTGGATTCTTCGCCTCGGGGGCGAGTGCCGCTGTGATTGCTGATTTCGACATGCAAGTCGGGAGCGACTTCAAAGGTCGCCGCGCCACGCAAGCTGGTGCCCGCATAGAGCAGCGTCGGCTGGCTGGGGTCGAGCATGAGTTGTTCGACGTGCCAAGGCCCGCCAGCATCGGAGGCAGCCCGCAGCACTTCCCACGTATCGCCCGCGTCCACCGAGCGGAGAATCCACGAGGACTCCTTCACGCCGGGTGAATACGGATCGATGCTGGCCGCGTAGATCGTCGTTGGCACGACGGGATCGATGACGACGGCACTTGCCGATTTGTTCGTGAAGCCGCTGAACGCGAGGTTCGCAGTGAAAGAGTCGCCGCGATCGTCGCTGACCCGCAGGCCATTCTCCGTCGCAACATACATGCGCGTCGGATTGGATGGATCGATGGCGATGCTGTTGACGTCCCGACCCGTGAAGAACTGGTCCCAAGTCAGGCCGCGATCGGTCGAGCGATACAGGCCGCCCGGGCTGCCCGAGGAGTTGCCTTGCAAAACCCCAAGAAACATCCGCGCCGGATTGGCGGGATCCACTCGCAGATCCGTGCCCACCAGATCCGATGGCAAATTGGTGCTGTGAGGCGTCCAGGTGATACCGCCGTCGATGCTGCGATACAGGCCCGCGGCCGGCGTCGATGACGCGCGATAGACGTTGACGAACATCGTATTCGCATCCTGCGGATCGAAGGCGAACACCGTGGATGCAAAGCCGGCGAGGTCGGTGTTCGGCGCGGTCCAGGATTGACCGCCGTCCACCGATCGGAACACGCCGCGATTGAATGCACCGAAGAAGATCGAATCCGGTGCGCCAGGCTTCACCGCGAGGCTGGCCTGGCCGAACTCAGCGCCGGGATTCAACGCTTGCGCCGCCGCCAGATTCAGTCGCCGCCAACCGGCGTCGCCGCTGGTTGCAAACAATCCGCCGCCGGTGTTCGCGGTGTAGGTGTAGACCTTGGAGCCCGGTGCGAGCGTCGCGACGAATTGGGTCGGATGAGAAGCGGCCGGCGAGAGCGCTGCTTCGGTCCAGTTCATGGCGTTGTCGTTTGTATATAACGCGCCTTGCTGACCGACAATCACGACGCGCGTTGGCATACCGGCGGCGAAACTCGCGCCTTCCGATCTGAGCAACGGAAGATTGCCGAAGGTGGTCCAGCTGGCGCCGTAGTCGGTCGTGAGTTGAAGGGGCGCGGTGCCGCGGCTGGTGGCAACGGCTCGCCCCGGCGTCGACGGATCGATCGCAATGGAGACGAACGCGCCGCCGCTGGTGCGGGTCCAGCTGTCGCCGCGATCGTTGGAAACATACAAACCGTCGTTGGCTGCGACCATGAGCTGAGTCGCGGACAACTGCGCGATGTCATAAATCCGGGTGCTGGCGGCCGGGTCCGGATTCACTTTGGCTTCCGACCATGTGATGCCGCCATCGGTGGTGCGGGCGGCCTTCGTGTCGCTGAAGGTGTAAGCCACATCTCCGTTCTGCGGATCGACGATGATCCTGCTCGGCGTGTACAGCAGAGGCTCCGCGGCCGGTGTCATCGCCGACCAGGACTGGCCGCGATCGACGCTGCGATAGACCCGATTCTGCATGGCGTAGTAGGTCGTGGAGCCATTGGTGCCGACGCCCCACAGGCCGGATCCCGGCGGCGCCACTTGCACGAAACTCTGGCCGCGATCGTCGGAGCGAAACAGCCCGTCGTCGATCGCCGCGACGTACAGGCGATTGCCGTCGGTGGGATCGACCGCGATGGCGTTGGCCTGGCTCGCGAAATCCCGAAGCGTGGTCCAGGTGACACCGCCGTCCGTCGAACGATGCACGCTGCTGCCGTAGGTGGCGTAGAAGACGTTGGAGTCGGTCGAGCTCGCTCGGACGTCGTGAAAAATGCCGCCGGGCGGACCTTGGGTCGTCCAGGCGTTGACGCCGGCCTGGCTGCTATTGGCCAGCATGGCGAGCGAGGCGCACAACAGCGCCCGGCTCAGTCGCGAATCGGAACTCACCCGCTTTCCCTTCATCGTCGTTATTCGAGGCGGGCGGGAGCATAACAGGTTGGCCGCCTCTCGGGCCGGCGGGGGTCAATATTACATATGACCGCTCCGCGGGTTACGCAGTTGTAATCTCATCGAGTACGGCGGGCACCAGCTCAATGTTTGGTGGCGCGCTTCCAATGCCAGCCACGCGGGCCGACCGTGTCCGCCGAAAATGCGCCGCGCTTCCCGATGGGTTTGATCGGACCGACGGTCGTGTCATGCACCGTCTGCCGCTCGAGCTCGGAGTTGATCTCCGCGCCCAGGATCACGACGTAGGCCGAGACGTAAAACCACATCAACATCACGACCACGCCGCCGATCGCGCCATATGCCTGGCCGAACGAATCGAAGTTGCGGACGTAAATGGCGAAGGCAATGCCGCCCAACAACCATAGCGTCGCCGCGATGACCGAGCCGGCGTTGACCCATTCCCAACGCGGACGCGTCCGATGCGGAGCGAAGCGATACAACGCCGAGAGTGCGAACACCGCGATGATCCACAGCAGGAGCCAGCGCACGCCGAGCAGGACCCATTGCGTCGCGGTGCCCAGAGGAATGAATGCAAGCACGAGCGGCACGGCCACGCCGACGAGCACCATCACGACGAAGCCGAGCACGCCACAGACGGTGAATGTGAATGACAGCACGAGTCGTTGCAGGAACGAGCGGCGGTCGTGCTCGTTGTACGCCACGTTCACGGCGGTGATCAGCGCAACCATGCCTTTGCGCGCGCTCCACATGGCGACCAGGATGCCGATGATGACCCCCATGCTGAGCGTCTGGCTGCGCTGAGCGATCAAGTTCTGCAGTTGGTTCTGCAGGATTTCCAGGGTGGCGGGCGGCAGCATGTTGCTGAACGACTGCATCTGAGCCGCGATCTGTTCGGGCGAGGCCACCAGGCCATAGATGGCTACCGCGGCGGCGAGGCTTGGGAACACGGCAAGCAGTGCAAACAACGCAAGTCCGCCGGCAACGATGGACACATTGTCGGCGTCGAGCTGAGCTTGAACTCGCCAGATCACATCCCACCAGCCGCGCCACGCGATTTCAGCGGGTCGCCGTGCGAGCCGTCCCCGATTCGCCTCGGTGCTTGCGATCTCGTTGGGGTCGACGGACGGAGGCATTCCCACACCTGGCTTCGACACGCTCGTGGACAGTGCAATGACGCAGCACACGGCGGGATGTTCCCGAGGACGTCAGGCTCAGGTGGCGTGCTGGCAGCGCTTCGGATCCGCGCCGGGCAATACGCCTTTGCGCAACAGGACTAGGTTGATGCGTGAGTGATAGTCGTCGGCGCTCAGAGCGATGGCGCGCTCGAATTCGGTTTCGGCCTCCTGCAATCGACAGTCGAGCGCGTAAGCCATGCCCAGATTGTTCGCCGCTCTGGCGTTGTCAGGGTTGCGGGCGGCCGTATCTTCCCAGAAGGCGACTTCGGTCCGGTAAATCCGGTTGCGCTCATAGGTGGCCCAGCTCAGCGCCGCGAGCATCAAAACAGCGGTGGCCGGGCGCAGACCCGCCCGCGCGGGACGCCACGAGGCGAGGCGAACGGCCAACCACCAGGCGGGGCCGATCATCGCCAGATAGAGCTGACGATCGTTGGCGACGTCGAGCCGAGGCAGGAGCGAGTTCGTCGGTGCGAGCCACAGCAGGAACCACAACACTGCAAACGAGCTCACCGGCCGGCGCCGGATGTTCAGCAGAGCCCAGAGAACGATGCCGGCCCACGCGATGCAGAGCGTAGCGCTCAGCCAATCGAGTGAGCTGATGACGGGGAGCTGCGGATCGGCATTGCCGTTCGTGATCCGGATCAACTGGGCGGCCAGATAGAGAATCGCGCGCGACTGGGTCAGTAAATTCTCGCCCATCGAGCGCGTGTCGAGGCTCACGGCTAGCAAGTGGCGATACATTGGCAGGCTCAGCGCGACAAACAAGATCAGCGCCATCAGCAGCAACAAGGGCGCCAGACGTCTCAGGGTGTGTGACCACGGACGATCGGCGGAATAGAGCAGCAACGCGAGCGGTAGTACGAGCGCCGTCTCCTTGGTGGCGACGGCCAATGCGAAAGATCCGCAGCAGCCCGCGAGCCACGCGGCAACTCGTGCCGCTCGCTCGCTCTGCTCGCTACGAACCCAGCAGTACAGGCCCAGCAAACAAAAGCAGGCGGCAAGCGAGCTGGAACGTCCGGAAATATAAGTAACCGCTTCGGTCTGCACCGGATGCAAGGCGAACAGCAACGCTGCCACGAGTGCTGCTTGCGAGGCATTCGGCTCGGACAATCCTGCTCGAATGCCGCGGGTACGCAGCAACGAGCCCACCAGCGTCGCACTGAGCACGTGAATCAGGATGTTCACGGCCCGAAAACCTAGGGGACTCGGATCGATCGTGAAATTGAACGCATAGCTGAGCTTCAGCAGCGGTCGAATGCCCGGCATCGACTGCCACCACGCGGCGAGCGAGTGTACGTCGGGCTCATCGACGATGACGTTCCAATCGTCGAACTGGAAGCTGGCCGGGAGGGACGGCCACCACAACAGTACGATCGCCAGGACGGGCAGCAGCCACAGCCATGCAATGGTCCGACTAATTCGCAAGGATCGAGCCGAACGCATCTTCGATCATTCCATGCGCCAGCCACCATCGCTCGGTGCCGCCGAGCATGATCAGCCAGACGTCATGATTTCGACGCCGCACGTACGCAATCAAACATTGTCCGGCTTGCGAAGTATTGCCGGTCTTCAATCCCTCGGTGCCTTCCAGACGTCCGAGCAGTGCATTCGTGCTCACAAACTTGATCGCCCGGCCCGCGCGCGTGGTGAGCTGCGCTTCGGGAAGAGCCGTGAGGTGGGCGATGAGAGGCTGCGAGCGCGCGGCGCGAGCAAGCATCAGCAGATCGTTGGCGGTGGTGAATTGGCCCGGCGCGTCGAAACCACAGGGGTCTACGAAGTTCGAATCGCGCATGCCCAGTCGCGCGGCACGCGCATTCATGCGCGATCTGAACATCGTGAGATCGGAAGTCACACTTTCGACGAGCGCTCGACACGCATCATTAGCGGAACGAATCAGCATGGCGGCGAGGGCTGCGCCGGCGGTGATCTGTTCGCCAGTCTTCAAGCCGAGGCGGGAGGGAGGGACGCTTGCCGCGTACTTGCTCACGTCGATCCAACGTTCCGCATTCCAATCGGAGTCCAGCACGACCAGCGCAGTGAGTAGCTTCGCGAGCGAGGCAGGTTGCAGCCGTTGGGTCGGCGCTCGTTGCCAGAGCGGCTGCTGATCCAGTACGACCAGGTAACTGCGCGCGGCCGAGGGGTAAGGATCGGGCGCCTCCGCATGAAGGGGCGAGGCGAGCGTCAACAGCAACGCGCCGACCACGGAGGCAACGATTGGCCTCCATGATCGGCGCGCGATGTGACGATTAATTCGAGAACAGGCCACCCAGCGCCTTCTTGCCCTTGTTGAACAGACCTTTGGCTTTCTCGCCGGTGGTCTGAGGCTGCTCCTGCTCTGGGTCCTGCGGCTGCTCCTGCGCCTGCTGACCCGAGGATGGATCCATGCGACCCGCTTCTCCGCCTCCGGACTGGCGCGACTGGCGCTGCTGCTGATCCTGCTGGCTGGCATATTCGGAGCAGAAGCTACGGTACTTCGCGTTGATGGCGGTGTAGCGACGGCCGGCACACTGGGCGGCGGCGAGACCCGCGGCCTGAGTCGGGCATTCGGTCGCGATGAAGTTCAGATCGTTCTTCTGCTCGGCGAGCTTGCACATCGCATCGCGTTCCTGTTCGAGCGAGAAACCGCAGACGCGCGCCGACTCGGTCAATGGCTTGTTGCTAGGATCGTTCGGAATGCTGGAAATGCGGGTGCGGCGGCGTTCTTCCTGCGCGAGCCGGCGGAAGTTTTCCGGCTTGCGCACGCTGTCGCAATAGGTGCGCTTGTCGGCCGGGTCCTTGCACTGGACGAGGAAGTTGGGATTCTCCGCTTCGGCGGCCATTTCATGGCAACGCTGGATCATCTGCTGCTCGGCCAGCTTCTGCTGGCGCTCCATGTCGGCCTGGATTCTCTTGGCCATGAAATTCGCTTCACTGCCGTCGCACTTGCCGAGCTTCTGGCCCTCGTAGTTCATCACCATGGTCTCGCCGCCGGTGGTGATTTCCATCTTGCCCTTGTAATGATCGGGCGTGAGGTAAGTGAGCTGCGCGGCGCCTTCGGCGGCATTCTCGCCGGTGCAACGCATTTTGAAGCTCTGGACGTTGCCGCTGCGTTTCATGTCGTAGATCTGGCAGCTGTCGTCGGTGCGGACCGGCGGCTCGGAGTCCTGACCCGGCTGCTTGCAGATCTCCGAGGTCTGGCCCGGCATGGTCATGCCACCCATCTGCATGGTGTTGGTGACCTTCCACTTCTCGCCTTCGATGCCCTGGGCCGCCGCCAACGAGGTGCCGACGCAAGTGAGCAGCAACAACGCGCACGCTTTTTTCATGGGTTCCCTGCACGGAAATAGGATACGCGCAGGCTCGCACGCGGCCTGCTCGTGGTCCATGTCCCGTCAAGGCAGTTGACTTTTGCGCCGACAACCGCGTGTCACGAAAAAATGTGAAGCAGTTGTCGGATTCCGGTCCGCTGGCGCGTCCTTGGAGCACTTTCACCGACAGGAGAGCCCAGATGGCTTATGTAGACGGTTTCGTCGTGCCCGTGCCCAAGGATCAGGTGCAGGTATATAAAGAGAAGGCCCGGATCGCCGGCGAGGTGTGGAAGAGTCATGGCGCGTTGAGCTACGTCGAATGCGTCGCCGACGACGTTCCCTATGGCGAGCTCACCTCGTTTCCGCGCGCCGTGCAGGTGAAGCCCGAGGAAACCGTGGTCTTCTCCTGGATCACCTACGAATCCCGCCAGCAGCGGGACGCGATCAATGCCAAAGTGATGGCGGATCCGCGCCTGAAGGAAATGTTCAAGGAGATGCCGATCGACGGAAAGCGTATGATTTTCGGCGGTTTCGAAATGCTGTTCAGTATGTGAGCGAGGCGCCGGCGGCGCGCGGACGGAGTGAGTGAAACATGTGTCGGAACATCAAGACCCTGTTCAATTTCGAGCCGCCGGCAACGGACAGCGAGATTCACGACGCGTCGTTGCAGTTCGTTCGCAAGCTCAGCGGCTTCACGATTCCCTCGAAGGCCAACGAAGCGGCTTTCGAACGCGCGGTGGAGGAGGTGGCGGCCGCCGCGCGCACCTTGATCCGGTCGATGACGACGAATGCCGAGCCGAAGAATCGTGAGATCGAGGCCGAGCGGGCCCGGGCGCGTAACGCCATCCGGTTCGGCGCCAAGGCCTGAAGAAGTCCGCACAATCGCTCGTGCTCTGAGGTAACTTACGGGCGCCTGGATGGTCAGGCGCCCGATGGGATCCACATGAGCAAATTGACAAGGAATCGGTTCGCGCTCGCGGCACTCTTGCTCGTTCCGTGGCTCGCGCGAGCGGAACCGACTGTTTCTTTCGATTGGTTCGAATACACCGGCAAGGATGCGGTCTTTGCAACGTCGCTGCCGGCCGGCAGTTATCGCAATCCCATCCTCGCCGGCTTCTATCCCGATCCGAGCGTCACCCGGGTCGGTGACAAGTTCTATCTGGTGAACTCGACCTTCACCTATTTCCCGGGCATTCCGGTGTTCGAAAGCAGCGACCTGGTGCATTGGCGGCTGCTGGGGCACGTGCTCGATCGGCCGTCGCAGCTGCGCTTCGATGGTTTGAATATCTCGCGCGGCGTGTTCGCGCCAGCCATTCACCATCACGACGGTGTGTTCTATGTCCTGAACACTCTGGTGGACAGCGGCGGCAACTTCATCAGCACGGCGAAAAATCCCGCCGGTCCATGGTCGGATCCGGTGTGGCTTCCCGAGATCGACGGTATCGATCCGTCGTTGTTCGTGGACTCCGACGGCAAGGCGTACGTCCTCAACAATGGAGCGCCGGCGGAGAAACCCAGATACGAGGGCCATCGAGCGATCTGGATGCAGGAACTGGATCTGCAGCGGATGAAGCTCATCGGTCCGCGTCGTGTGTTGCTCAATGGCGGCGTGGATCTGTCCAAGCAACCCATCTGGATCGAAGGGCCGCACCTGTTCAAACGCGGAGCGTGGTACTACCTGATGTGCGCCGAAGGCGGCACGAGCGTGAATCATTCCGAAGTGATCCTGCGCTCACGGTCGGTGTGGGGACCCTACGTTCCGTATGAGAACAATCCGATTCTGACGCAACGGGATCTGGCCAAGGACCGCGCGAATCCCATCATCAACGCCGGTCATGCCGATCTGGTGGAAGCGCCCGATGGCAGCTGGTGGGCGACGTTTCTGGCTTCGCGACCCTACGACGGCGTGAACTATCACACCGGGCGCGAAACCTATTTGCTGCCCGTGACCTGGAAGAACGATTGGCCGACGATTCTGGAGCCCGGCAAGCCCATTCCTTACCTCGCAGCCGCGCCGAAGTTGTCGAACATTCATCGCGATGTCCCGCCGCTGACCGGCAATTTCACCTGGCGCGACGAGTTCGATCGGCGCGAATTGAATTCGGAATGGTTGCAAGTGCGGTCGCCACAACGGCAGTGGTTCGATCTCACGGCCCAGCCCGGCCGGCTGAAGATCGAGCCGACCAGCGAGCGTCTCGATGGCAAAGGCAATCCCGCTTATCTCGGCCGGCGCCAGCAACATCTCACATTCGATGCCAGCACCGTGCTGCGGCTCCCGAAGGAGCCGGGCGTCGCCGCCGGGATCGCGGCATTCCAAAACGGCCAGCATTGGTACTTTCTGGGCGCGCGTCGCACTGGCGATGCCGTGCAAGTCTTTTTGGAAAAAAAGAACGGGGAGACCGTGAAGCAAATCGCGGCAGCCACGTTGAAGCAATCCGTCGACGCCGACATCAAGCTGAAGATCGCCGGCCAAGGTCGCAGCCACTCCTTCTTCTATGACGCCGGTGGCTGGCAGCCTCTGCTCGAGAACGACGACGGCTCGATTCTCAGCACCGAAGTGGCAGGCGGTTTCGTCGGCACGACGCTCGGGCCGCATGCCCGCCTGGAGCATTGAACTCGAGTTGCGGCAGCCCGCAACGGTGCGCTCGGAACCTTGGCGGGCTCGAATGATTATTCAGGGGTCATGCCTGAAGGTCCATCGCTGATCATCCTGCGCGAGCAGGCGCAGATATTCAAAGGCAAGCGCGTGCTGGCCGCCGAGGGCAACTCGAAGATCGACAAGTCGCGTCTGGTCGGGCAGCGCATCGTCTCGTTGCGCACCTGGGGCAAACATTTCCTGATCGAGTTCCCCGACTTCACGGTCCGAATTCATTTGTTGATGTTCGGCCGTTACTGCATCAACGAACGCAAGCCCGACAAGCCGATCCGCCTCGGCCTGCGTTTCGCGCGCGGGCAGGAACTGAATTTCTACGCCTGCTCGGTGCGCTATCTCGAAGGCAGTCTCGATAGCACCTACGATTGGAGCGGCGACGTGATGTCCGATGCCTGGAGCGCGGCGTCCGCTCGCAAGAAGCTGCGAGCCATGCCGGACACGTTGGTCTGCGACGCGTTGCTGGACCAGAACGTGTTCGCCGGTGTCGGCAATATCATCAAGAACGAGGTGCTGTTCCGGATCCGCGTGCATCCGTGCTCCAAAGTCGGCGCGCTGCCGCCGGCCAAGCTGCGCAGGATGGTGGAGGAGGCGCGGACTTACAGCTTTCAGTTCCTCGAGTGGAAGCGTCAGTTCGTGCTGAGGAAACACTGGCTGGTGCATAACAAGGGCATGTGCCCACGCTGTGAGATCAAGCTCCATCGCGCCTATCTCGGCACCACCGACCGGCGCACTTTCTTCTGCGAGCGTTGTCAGACCCGCTATTCGCCGGCGCCCGTCCGGCGGGCCGCCCGTGCCGGGCGGGCAAAGGGCCTTCGGGCCGCCGATCCCGCCTATAAATAAGTACGTGTTACTATCGCGGCCCGCGGCCGCCTGGCGCGCCCGGCAAGTCGTTCGGAATCAATCGCTTAGGGATATATCCCGCTCCTCACATGCTACAAACCATCCGCGACAAGATCACCGGCTGGGTTGCCGGAATTTTCCTCGGCGCCATTGCCGTCGTGTTCGTGTTCTGGGGCATCGACTTCCAGTCGACCAACGCCGCGTTCGCGGCCAAGGTGGATGGCGAGCGCATCCCGGTCGAAACCGTGCGCCAGGCCTGGCAGCGCCGCCAGTCCCAGTTGCAGCAGATGCTGCGAAACGAGCTGCCGCCGGAGATGGCCAAGGCTCAACAGCAGGCGATCCTCGACCAATACATTCAGCAGGCGCTGCTCACCCAGCGCGCCAACAGCTTCGGCTACAAGGTGAGCGACGAGGCGCTGGCCCGGCGCGTCATGGAAATCCCTGAATTCCAGGTCGACGGCAAGTTCAACGCGGACCGCTACAACGGCCTGCTTCGCCAGAACGGCTTGACCGAGGCGCGGTTCGAATCGCAGCTGCAGGGCGATCTGTTGCTCGAACAGTTGCAGAAAGGTGTGGTCGACTCGGCGTTCGCCGCGCCCTACGAGCTGGAGCGTCGGTATGCGCTCGAGAAGCAGCAGCGCGAAGTCGATTACGTGCTGATCGCGTCGAACGACTTTCTGCCCTCGGTGAAGGTCACCGACGAGCAGATCCAAAAGTATTACGAGCAGAACACCAAGGATTTCCTGCTGCCCGAGACGGTGGATCTGCAATACATCGAGCTGACGCGCGAACAGGCGGAAGCCAAGGTCGATGTGAGCGAACAGGCGCTGAAGGATTACTACGAGCAGGTGAAGGATCGATTCGAGACGCCCGAACGCCGCAAGGCCCAGCACATTCTGATCACCGCGACCGACGGTCTGGACGACGCCGCCGCGCAGAAGAAAGCGCAGGAGCTCACCGACAAGGCCAAAGCCGGCGCGGATTTCGCGCAGCTCGCGAAGGAGAATTCCAAGGATCCGGGCTCGGCCGCGCAGGGCGGCGACCTGGGCTGGGCGCAGAAGGGCATGTTCGTCGGGCCGTTCGAAGACGCGTTGTTCAGCATGCAGCCCGGCGAGATCCGCGGCCCGGTGAAGACTCAGTTCGGCTACCACGTGCTGAAGCTGGAAAACGTCGAGGCCGGGCGTCGGCAGACCTTCGACGAGGCGCGTGTCGAAGTCGAAGCGGAATATCGCAAGGACCGCGCGCAGACGGCGTTCTACGACGATTCGCAGAAGATGGCGGACGCGGCGTTCGCGGCGTTGACCGAGCTCGATACGGTCGCGAAGTCGATGAACCTGCAGCTGCATGAGATCAAAGGATTCACCCGCGATGGCGGCGGCGAGTTCGGTGCCGACAAGGGTGTGATCGATGCGGCCTTCAGTGAAGACGTGCTGGACCGTCGTCAGAACAGCCCGCTGGTCGCGGTGGGTGAAGACAAGGCGGTGGTGTTGCGCGTGACCGGTCACAAAGAGGCCGAGCCGCGTCCGTTGGCCGAAGTCCGAACTCAGATCGAATCGCGTCTGCGCGCGCAGGCGGCTCGCGAAGCCGCTGCGGCGAAGGGTGCGGACGCCGTTGCTCGACTGCAGAAAGGCGAGAGCTGGGATTCGTTGAGCGCGTTGGGATTGAAGCCGGTCGGCAAACGCTTCGTCACGCGCGATGACACGATCGCGCCGCCCGCCGTGTTGCGCACGGTGTTCCAGGCATCGAAGTCGGAGTTTTCCGAGGCGAAGCCGTATGTGTCCGGCGTCACCACCGACGATGGCAACTACGCTGTGGTCGCCGTCACGCAGGTTCGCAGTGGCGAGGCGGACAAGGAGTCGGAGCAGGAACGCGCGGCGCGTCGCCGTCAGGCCGAAGTGCGCGCAGGCAACGAAGAGCTCACGGCCTACGTCGAAGAAGCTCAGCGCAACGCGGACATCGTTCGCAACGACAAGGTCTTCGAATAACGCAGCCGCGTTAACTCATCAAGGATTTCGCCGGCACGGAAACAAACGTCGCCGGCGATTCCACCCGTAAAAAGAACGCCGCGGTCTTCGTAAGAAGCCGCGGCGTTTTTATTCGAGATCGCCTTCGGGATCGGAAAGGTCGACCGTTCGGATCAATCCCCTTCAGGGAAACTCATGCCGACCGTGCTGAAGCCGGCATCGACGTAGATGATTTCGCCGGTGATGCCGGCCGACAGATCGGAGGCGAGGAATGCGGCGGTATTGCCCACGTCTTCGATCGTGACATTACGACGCAGCGGCGCGATCGACGCGACATGGCTGAGCATCTTGCGGAAGCCACCGATGCCGGCGGCCGCGAGCGTCTTGATCGGACCGGCCGAAATGCCGTTGACGCGAATGCCTTTGGGGCCGAGATCCGCCGCGAGGAAACGAACGCCGGCTTCCAGGCTCGCCTTCGCCAGACCCATCACGTTGTAGCTCGGCAGCGAGCGAACCGCGCCGAGATAGGTGAGGGTGAGGATGGATCCGGCGCGCCCTTCGAGCATCGGTTCGGCCGCTTTGATGACGGCGGTCAGGCTGTAGCTGGAGATGTCGTGCGCGATGCGAAAGTTTTCGCGCGTGGTCGATTCGACGAAGCCGCCGCGAATCGCATCCGACGGCGCAAAGGCCACGGCATGAACGATGATGTCGAGCTTGTCCCAGGTCTTCTTGAGCGTCTCGATGCCGGCGGCGATGCTCTCGTCGCTGGCCACGTCCATTTCGAACACGGAGGCGGCGCCGAACTCCTTGCCCATGTTCTCGACGCGATCCTTGAAGCGCTCCTGGTAGCTGAACGCCAGTTCCGCGCCTTCACGCTTCATGGCCTGAGCAATGCCGTAGGCGATGGAACGCTCGGTCGCCAGTCCGATGATGAGGGCGCGTTTGCCTGCGAGGAATGCCATGAATCGCTCCGGTGAACAAAACTGGAGCGTAGTTTAACGGATACGGCGGAACAGGAGGGTCCGCGGCGGCGGCCCCTCCCCGGAAAGGTCAGATGCCGGCGCGGCGGCGATCTTCGATGTACATCACCAGGCGCTGGCCCGGCTTGATGACGCTGCCTTTCTTCAGGTTGTTCCAGCCGAGCAGGTCGGTGAGTCGGACGCGGAACTTGGTGGCGATGGTGGAGAGCGAGTCGCCGCGGCGAACCACGTAAGTGGTGGAGCGCGCCACGGTGCTGCTATCGGTGGTTGCAAGTTTGGCGGTCCCTGGAATCGAGAGCACCTGGCCGACCGAGAGGGTGTCGTCGCTGTCCAGATTGTTGCCCTTAGCGAGACGATCCATGCTCACCCCGTGCGTCTTCGCGATGCTCCACAGCGTGTCACCTGCGCGCACGACATGTTTGTCCATAGGCGTGCGGGCCCGCTTCGGGGCGGGTTCTTCATACGAGGCGAGCTGTGCTTCGCTCGGCAGCTTCATGCCCTTTGGCGCCGCGGCGATCAGCAGTTCCTGCCCCGGATGAATCATAGTGCCGCGAATCTTGTTGGTGCTCTTCAACGCCGCGACCGAGATGTTGTACTTGTCGGCGATGCCGCCGAGCGTGTCGCCGCGACGGACGCGGTGATACACGACGCGCACGCGCTCGGTCGGGGGCAGGGCCGCGATGCCTTCTTTGAAGCGCTCGTGACGATCGATCGGGACCAGGATCTGGTGCGGGCCGTCCGGATCGGTGACCCAGTGATTGAAGGCCGGATTCAGCGCCAGCAGCTCTTCCTTCGACATGTCGGCGAGCTCGGCGGCGACGTGCAGATCGAGCTGGCCACCGACGTCGACCTTGGTGAAGTAGGGCGCGTTGGGGATCGGCGCGAACGCCAGGCCATGACTGGTCGGGTCGCCGACGATCCGGCGCATCGCGAGCAACTTGGGCACGTACGCTTGCGTCTCGCGAGGCAGCCTCAGGCTGAAATAATCGGTGGGCTTGCCGGCATTCAGATTGCGTTCGACTTCGCGCGCGACGCGGGCTTCGCCGCAGTTATATGCGGCGACAGCGAGCAGCCAGTCGCCGTCGAACTCGTCGTGCAGGAACTGCAGGTAATCCAGCGCGGCGCTCGTGGAGGCGACCACGTCGCGGCGACCGTCGTAATACCAGTTCTGTTTCAGGCCATATCGACGCCCGGTCTCGGCAATGAACTGCCACAGGCCCGAGGCGCGGGCGCGGGAGAAGGCGACGGGATTGAAGGCGCTCTCGACGACCGGCAGCAGCGCCAGCTCGAGCGGCATATTGCGGGCTTCAAGCTCGCCGACGATGTAGTGCAGATAGCGCTCGCCGCGCTTGAAGGTGCGATCCAGATAATCGGGATGATTGACGAACCAGCGCAGCTCGATGTCGACGGACGGATGATCGATGTCGCTCAGGGTGTAACCCTTGCGGATACGCTCGAACAGGTCGCCGCCTTCAGGCAGCGGAGCGCCGTCGGGGCCCAGCTCGCGCACCAGACGCGGACCGGTCTGGGCATCGAGGGCTTCGATCGCTTCCTCGATCTGCTCGGGACCGGAGACGCCGATCGCGGCTTCATCGAGCTTGGTGATGGCGGGGTCCAGCTCGACGAATTCGACCGAATCCTCGTCGTCTTCGTCGCTATTCGCGCCGAGGTGGCTGCAGCCAGCCATCAGGACCGCGAAGGTCGTACATACAATCGCCGGCAGCGCGGTTGCTGGTCGCCACTGAAACATCTGATCCCTCCACCTGCCTCGCCCCTTATCGAATTCGTAGGAGGCAGGCGCTGAAACTAAAACGCATCGGCCCTTGATACTCGGCGTACGCCGAGCCGGCGGGCGACTCCCATCACACTCCGGTGCCCGTGCACCTTGCTTGAATACGTGCCAGCGACCCCATCGGCCTTCTTGCGGGGGCCATCAGCGAAAATTGTCTTTCCACTGCCGAATGACGGCGAACACTTCAGGTTGACTAGGTAACCTGCGACCGGCATAGGCTTCAGCGGCCTGTTTCACAGTCTCATCGTCACAGCGCAGAAAAGGGTTCACATTCCTCTCCCGCCTGATGTCGCTTGGAATCGTTGCCTCATCCCGGGCTCGCAATTCACGGCAATGAGCCAGATAGCTCGCCGCGGCGTCGTTGCCGGGCTGCACCGCCAGACCGAATTTCAAGTTGCTTAGGGTGTACTCGTGCGCGCAGTACACCAACGTTTCGGCAGGCAGGGCCGCAAGCTTGGACAGCGAATGGTGCATTTGTTCCGCCGTGCCCTCGAACAATCGGCCGCATCCACCGCTGAACAGCGTATCGCCGCAGAACACGGCGCCATGACCGACGTACGCGATGTGACCTGAAGTGTGGCCAGGTACGTCTAGCACATCGAACGCCAGCGCAAGCTCGGGAAAAAGGGCGAGGTCGCCTTCACGCAGCCGCTTCGGGTTGCCGGGAATGGTTTCGTTGGCCGGTCCGTAGATCGGAATGCCGGGACGGTTGTTGAGCAGCTCGTCGACGCCGCCGACGTGATCGCCGTGCCAATGCGTGATGAGCAGTCCGGACAGCGTGAGATTGCGGGAGGCGAGCTGGCGCTCGACCGGCTTGGCATCACCGGGATCCACCGCGACCACGCGCGAGGGGTCGTTTGGCGAATGGATCAGCCAGATGTAATTGTCAGTAAATGCCCGAACCGGGGTCACTTGCAGCATCGTTGTGGACCGACCCCAGAAAGAACCGTACCTGCGGGTATTAAACATGCCATGTGGCTGAGCGGCAAGCATTAATCTGTGTGTTACAAGCGTCGGTTTTGGGAACCGGTTCCCCGGCCGCACGGCTCGGTGCGGAAGTTGCGACACAAGTCCGCCTCCATGCACCGAACCCGTAGCAGCGCCGATCCGTTATCCTTGTGTTATGACCGAACCCTCCGCTCTCGACCTGCATGCTTGGCTGCGCTCGCCGCTCGGCCAGCGGGTCTATGCGCTCGAGCGCAAGCTCGCGGGCGAGGCGCTCGCGCAAGTGTTCGGTTGGCAACTGCTGCAAATCGGGCAATGGGGCGACGACGACGGTTTGATGTCCGAAGCGCGCACTCAACGCAAATCGGTGCTGGCCTGGCACGGCACGCGCGTGCCGGGTGCGGCTTCCGCGATTCGTTCGCGCACCGATGCGCTCGCGATCCAGTCGGATTCAGTCGACGCCGTTCTGTTGCCGCACACGTTGGAGTACGAGCCCGAGCCGCACGAGATCGTGCGCGAGGTCGGGCGCATTCTGTCTGCCGAGGGACACTTGATCGTGTTCGGATTCCGGCCGTTTTCCAGCTGGGGTCTGCGGCACTGGTTCGCGAAGAACGGCTTTCCGCCGGGGACCGAGCGGCTGATCGGCGAGGGCCGGTTGCGCGACTGGCTCAAATTGCTCGGCTTCGAGGTCGTCGACTCGCGACGTTATCTGTTCAGCTTGCCGTTCACCGCGAGCTCGCCCGCGACACAACGGTTCTTCGAGCGCAGCGGCAACTATCTCTGGCCGATGTTCGCCGGCGGCTATCTGATCAAGGCGCGCAAACGCGTGTACACACTGACGCCGATTCGTCCGCGCTGGCGGTTGCGGCCCAAAGTGGTCGGGGGGCTCATCGAGCCGACCACGCCGCGTAACGCGAATCGCATGTGATTCACCAACAACATTCATAAATGGCCGCAGTCGAGATCTATACCGATGGTGCTTGCCGCGGCAATCCGGGGCCGGGCGGATGGGGCGCGATTCTGCGTTCGGGCGAGCACGAGAAAGAGCTCAAGGGCGCCGAGCTGCTCACCACCAACAATCGCATGGAGCTGACCGCGGCCATCCAGGCGCTCGCGGCGTTGAAGCGCGGCTGCGACGTGGTGCTCTACACCGACTCGCAGTACGTTCGCAAAGGCATCCTCGAATGGATGGCGCAGTGGAAACTGCGCGACTGGCGCACCGCCGATAAAAAGCCGGTGAAGAACGTCGATCTGTGGCAGGCGCTGGAGCGCGAGATCGCGCGGCACAAGATCGAATGGCACTGGGTGAAGGGCCACGCCGGCATTCCCGGCAACGAGCGCGCCGATCGACTGGCGAACGAAGCGATCGACGAGATGCAGCGAACCGCTGTTGGCGGCTAGCGATTTGGGGTTGGTTCAACCCGGCCCGTTTTCTTACACTAGCGACCCATCGCTCACCGGACACCGCTGCCTCATGGATTTCATCGATCTCAAAACCCAGTACCGCCGCGTGCAGGAGTCGGTCAATGCGCGCATTCGTACAGTGCTGGAACATGGCCAATACATCCTGGGCGCGGAAACGGTCGAGCTCGAGAACAAGCTCGCCGAGTACGTCGGCGCAAAACATTGCATCGGGGCATCGAGCGGCACGGACACTCTGCTGATCGCATTGATGGCGTACGGCATCGGGCCGGGCGATGAAGTCATCACCTCGCCATTCACGTTCATCGCGACGGGTGAAATGATCGCGTTGGCCGGCGCCAAGCCGGTGTACGTCGATATCGACGCGCGCACCTACAACATCGATCCGAAGTTGATCGAAGCCGCCATCACGCCGAAGACTAAGGCCATCATGCCGGTGTCGCTGTACGGTCAGTGCGCCGATATGGATGCGATCAACGCGATCGCGCGCAAGCATCGGATCCCGGTGATCGAAGATGCCGCGCAGAGCTTCGGTGCGACCTACAAGGGCAAGCGCTCGTGCGCGGTGTCGGAAGTCGGCTCGACCTCGTTCTTTCCTTCCAAGCCGCTCGGTGCCTATGGCGATGGCGGCGCGTTGTTCACCGACGATGACCATCTGGCCAAGCTGATGCGAGAGATCCGGGTGCACGGTCAGGATCGTCGTTATCACCATCCGCGGCTCGGCATCAACGGTCGACTCGATACCCTGCAAGCGGCGGTGTTGCTCGCGAAAATGGAAATCTTCCCCGAGGAAGTCGAGTCGCGTATCAAGATCGGCGCGCGCTACTCGCAGCTGATCGAGGCGGCGTTCGCGAAAGAGAGCGAGCCTTCGCGCAAAGTGGTCACGCCGTACATCGCGCCGAACTGCACGAGCGTGTACGCGCAATACACCGTTGAAGTGGCCGATCGAGCCAAGGTCGAGCAGGGCATGAAAGCTCGCGGAATTCCGACAGCGGTGCACTATCCGGTGCCGCTGCACTTGCAGCCCGTGTTCGCGAGCCTCGGCCAAGGCGTTGGCAGCTTCCCGGTTTCCGAGGCGGTCGGCAATCGCGTCCTCAGTTTGCCCATGCATCCGTATCTGACCGAGGCGCAGCAGGCGCAGGTCGTGAACGCGCTCAAGGAATCGGTGCTGGGCTGACGGCCGATGCGGCAGATCATCCTCGATACCGAAACCACCGGCCTCGAGCCCGAGCAAGGCCATCGCATCATCGAAATCGGCTGCGTCGAGATGGTCAATCGGCGCAAGACCGGGCGCACCTTTCATCGCTATCTGCGGCCGGATCGCGAAGTGGATCGCGGCGCCATCCAGGTGCACGGTCTCACCAACGAATTCCTGGCCCAGCAGCCGCGCTTCGCCGATATCGTCGATGAGCTGATCGAGTTCATCAGCGGCGCCGAGCTGATCATCCACAACGCGGCCTTCGACCTGGCCTTTCTCGACGCCGAGCTGAAGCGATTGCCGGGTCCGCTGCGGCAGACGCGTAACATCTGCAAAGTCATCGACACTTTGCCGCTCGCGCGTCAGATGCATCCGGGCCAGCGCAACAGCCTGGACGCGCTGTGTAAGCGCTACGACATCGACAACTCGCATCGCGAGCTGCACGGCGCATTGCTCGACGCGCAGATCCTGCTCGAAGTCTATCTGGCGATGACCGGCGGCCAGACCGCGCTCATCCTGGGCGAGGACACCGCAGCCAACAAGGACGTCGCCTTCGAACCGGTCGCTGTGGTCATGCGACCGCGTGGGGTGTTGCGTGTCTTGCGAGCGACCGAAGAGGAACTGGTCGCGCATGAGCGCATGCTGACGACGATCGACAAGAGCAGCGGCGGCAAGACGATCTTCAAACAGCTGGCGTTGCCCTCGATGACGCCCGCGCCCGCGGCTGCGCAACCTGCGGCGGCACTGGCCTGATCCGCGGCCATGCTGCTCGCGTTTCGCAATCTGTTTCTAGGACAAGCGCCGCGCTGGTACAAGCTGACCATCATCGGTTTCCTGCTGCTCAATCCGCTCGTGCTGTGGTTCGGGGGCGCGCACGGCGCGACCGCAGCGGCCTGGCTCATCCTGCTGCAGTTCATCTTCACGCTGGCAATGGCGTTGAAGTGTTATCCATTGCAGCCCGGCGGCCTGCTCGCGCTGGAAGCGGTGCTGCTGGGGCTGACTCACCCGGATTCGGTCTATCAGCACACGCTCACCGCGTTTCCCATCATCCTGCTGCTGATCTTCATGGTCGCCGGCATCTTCTTTCTGAAAGAGATGCTGGTGTTTTGTTTTACCAAGCTGCTGCTGAAGGTGCGCTCGAACCTGTTGCTGGCCTTCCTGTTCTGCCTCGTGCCGGCGGTGCTCGCGGCGTTTCTCGACGCGCTCACTGTGCTTGCGGTGATCATCACGGTGGCGATGGGCTTCTATGAGGTTTATCACAAGGTCGCCTCGGGCAAGTCTCATCAGGATCCGCACGACAGCTCGGCCGACGAGCATGTCGGGGATTTGCATCGCTCGGATCTGGATTCGTTTCGCGCGGTGCTGCGCGGCCTATTGATGCATGCGGGAGCCGGCACGGTGCTCGGAGGCGTCATGACTCCGGTGGGGCAGCCGCAAAACGTGCTCGTCGCCGAGCAGGCGGGTTGGAATTTCTTGGAGTTTTTCTCGAACGTGGCCCCGGTCGCGCTGCCGGTGTTCGTGGTGGGCATCGCCACCTGTCTGGTCATCGAACACATGAAATGGTTCGGTTATGGCACGCGCTTGCCGGAGGCGGTCCGTCACGTGCTCGAAAGTTACGATCAGCAACAACAGGCGAATCGCACGCAGCGCGATGTCGCGATCATTTGGGTCCAGGCCATCACGGCGCTGATTCTGGTGTTCGCGCTGGCGTTCCACCTCGCGGCGGTGGGTCTGATCGGCCTGTTGGTGATTGTTCTGGCAACGGCGTTCACCGGCGTGACCGAGGAGCATCGGCTGGGCAAAGCGTTCGAGGCGGCATTGCCGTTCACCGCGCTGATCGTCGTGTTTTTCGTCATCGTGGCGCAGATCCACGACCAGCACTTGTTCGAGCCGGTGGTGGGCTGGGCTCTGCATCAGTCGGCGGAGGTGCGGGCGGCGATCTTCTATCTGGCGAGCGGGCTGTTGTCCTCGGTGAGCGACAACGTGTTCGTCGCCACCATTTACATCACGGAAGTCAAAGCCGCGCTGCTGGAGGGAGCGATCACGGCGCCCGAGTTCGGCCGGCTGGCGGTGGCGATCAACACCGGCACCAACATTCCCAGCATCGCCACCCCCAATGGCCAGGCGGCGCTGTTGTTTCTGCTCACGTCGGCGGTGGCGCCGCTGATCCGCCTGTCGTATGGGAAGATGGTCTGGATGGCGTTGCCATACACCATCACCTTGACGTTGAGCGGGCTTTGGGCAGTCCTGTACTTGCTTTGACAAGCCCGCCGACAGCGGCCGGGCGCGGCGTCCTTTAGACCTATGTCTCTATTTCGACGCCGGTTCTGTGGCATTCTTGCGCCCTTTGCGATCAACCCTCAGGTTTCAAACCCGGACAGTTATGTCTCAATTCAGTCTGCGCGATTGCAAGCTCGGCGTGATCGGTCTCGGCTATGTCGGGCTGCCGCTGGCGGTGGAGTTCGGCAAGTCTTTCAACACGGTCGGCTTCGACATCAAGGCGGCGCGGGTCGCCGAGCTGAAAAAGGGTAAGGACAGCACGCTGGAAGTGGAACCGGCGGAGCTCAAGGCCGCGAAGCGGCTCAGCTACACGACCAACGTGAAAGATCTGCGGCCGTGCCAGGTTTACATTGTGACTGTGCCGACGCCGATCGACGGCTACAAGCGTCCGGACCTGACGCCCATCGAGCGCGCCAGCGAGCTGATCGGGCAGGTGCTGAAGAAGGGCGACATCGTGGTGTTCGAGTCCACCGTGTATCCGGGCTGCACCGAGGAAGTGGCGGTGCCGATTCTGGAGCGCCTGTCGGGCCTGACCTTCAACAAGGATTTCTTCGCCGGTTACAGCCCCGAGCGCATCAATCCCGGCGACAAGCAGCATCGGCTCACCACGATCAAGAAAATCACCTCCGGCTCGACGCCCGAAGTGGCGGACTTCGTCGATGCGCTCTATGGCAGCATCATCAAGGCCGGCACGCACAAGGCGTCCAGCATCCGCGTCGCCGAGGCCGCCAAGGTCATCGAGAACACGCAGCGCGACGTGAACATCGCGCTGATCAACGAGCTGGCGCTGATCTTCAACCGTCTGGGCATCGACACCGAGGAAGTGCTCGAAGCGGCCGGTACCAAATGGAACTTCCTGCCGTTCCGTCCGGGCCTGGTCGGCGGCCACTGCATCGGCGTGGATCCCTATTACCTGACGCACAAGGCACAGGAGATCGGCTATCACCCCGAGATGATCCTGGCCGGCCGTCGCATCAACGACAACATGGCGATCTACGTGGCCGAGCGCATCGCCCAGCTCATGATCAAGAAGCGCATCCACGTGAATGGCTCGCGCATTCTGGTGATGGGGATGACGTTCAAGGAGAACTGTCCGGACCTGCGCAATTCCAAGGTCGCCGACGTGGTGTCCGAGCTGAAGAAGTTCGGGGCCAAGGTGGACGTGTTCGATCCATGGATCGATGCCGAGGAGTGCGAGCACGAATACGGCATCAAGCCGATCCGCAAGCCGGCTCCGGGCAAGTACGACGCCGTCGTGATGGCGGTCGCGCACAAGCAGTTCCGCGAGATGGGTATCGACGAGATCCGCTCGTTCGCGAAGAAGCCGCATGTGCTGTACGACATCAAGTATGTGTTCGAGGCCGACGAGGTCGACGGCCGCTTGTAACCGGCCGGTCAGCGCAGAGGCGCGCACGCTTTTGCGTGCGCCGCGCGATTGGATGAAACCAAACTGCGGATCAGGCCGTTAAGCAGGCGCCCAACCTCGGCGATCTCTTCCAACGTGAGTCGGGTGTGGTCCCCTGGAGCGAGCCGGCTCGCGATCAGATATTGCGTTTCCAACTCCGACAGCGCGCATCGCGATGACAGCAGCGATTGGATGAACTTGGCGCGGTTTTGGCTCGCGGCGCCCTCGGCGATCCTGCTGGCGACGGACACGGCAGTGCGTCGGAGCTGGCGCTGCAGCCCGAAGCGCTCGTCCCTGGGCAGCAATCGACTCGCGGCGTAGACTTTGCAGGCCAATGCGACGGATTTTTGCCAGACGACCAGGTCCTTGTGACTGACGATTCTGTCCATGCGGCAGCATTGTTTCGCGCCGACGGCGTCCAGGTTGTGCGCTAAACGGGCTGTTCGCCGAGTTATTGGCCGCCCATTACTCACTGATATCGGCTAAGCGACATATGAAACTCCTTCTCACCGGCGCCGCCGGCTTCATCGGCTTCCACACGGCCCAGATCCTGCTCGCGCGCGGCGACGAAGTCGTCGGTCTCGACAATCTGAACGACTACTACGACGTCTCTTTGAAAGAGGCCCGGCTCGCGCAGCTGAAGAAGTTTCCCAACTTCCGGTTCGTGAAGCTGGACGTGGCCGATCGCGAAGGCATGGCGGCGCTGTTCAAGCAGGAGAAGTTTCAGCGCGTGATTCACCTGGCCGCGCAGGCCGGCGTGCGTTACTCCATTCAGAATCCGCTCGCTTACATCGACAGCAACGTGGTCGGTTTCGCGAATATTCTGGAGGGCTGCCGGCACAACGGCGTCGAGCATCTGGTGTACGCGTCGACCAGCTCGGTGTACGGCGCGAATACGAAGATGCCGTTCTCGGTGCATCAGAACGTGGATCATCCGCTGTCGTTCTATGCCGCGACCAAGAAAGCGAACGAGCTGATGGCGCACACCTACGCGCATTTGTATCAGCTGCCGGTGACCGGCCTGCGCTTCTTCACCGTGTATGGTCCCTGGGGCCGGCCCGACATGGCCTTGTTTCTTTTCACAAAGAACATCCTGGCCGGCAAGCCCATCGACGTCTTCAACTACGGCAACCATCGCCGCGACTTCACGTACGTCGACGACATCGCGCAGGGCGTGGTACGCGCCATGGACCGTCCGGCGCAGCCGAATCCGAACTGGAGCGGCGATGAGCCGGATCCAGCGACCAGCAAGGCGCCGTACCGGCTCTACAACATCGGTAACAACTCGCCCGTGGAGCTGATGAAGTACATCCAGTGCATCGAGACCAACCTGGGCAAGAAGGCACAAATGAATCTGCTGCCGCTGCAGGCGGGCGACGTGCCGGACACCTCGGCCGACGTGGCCGATCTGGTGCAGGATGTGGGCTACAAGCCGGCGACCCCGGTGGAAGAGGGCGTGCGTCGCTTTATCGACTGGTACGTCGGCTACTACGGCAAGTAAGCGTTCGGCCAACCCTCCGGTCCGTCATAAAAGCTTCACCCTGCGCCGTCGGTGAGGTAGCCTCCGGCACCATTCCCGTGCCGATGTGCTACCTGCAGGAGGACTTCCCATGACGCCAGCGAACACGACGCCTGAATGGCAGGCGCTCGAATCTCACGCTGCGAGCATGCGGACCCGGCATCTGCGCGATATGTTCGCGAACGATCCACAGCGCGCGGTGACGTTCTCGCGAACGTCCGAGCTCAATCTGCTGTTCGATTTCTCCAGACAGCGCGTCGAGGCCGAAACGATGCGTCTGCTGATCGCGCTCGCCGACGCACGGGGCTTGCGCGGTCGGATCGACGCCATGTTCAATGGCGAAAAAATCAACACCACCGAACATCGCGCGGTGCTGCACACGGCACTGCGTAATCGCACCGATCGGCCGGTCCTGGTCGACGGCCAGGACATCATGCCCGAGGTGCGCGCGAGCCTGGAGAAGATGCGTGCGTTCGTCGAAGGCATTCACGGCGGTCGCATTCACGGCCACACCGGCAAGACCTTCACCGATATCGTCAACATCGGCATCGGCGGCTCCGATCTGGGCATCGTGATGGCGACCGAGGCGCTCGCGAAATATCGCAATCGCAATCTGCGTCTGCACTGTGTCTCGAACATCGACGGCGTGCAGCTCGGCGACGTGCTGGAGAAAGTCGATGCCGCGCGTACGCTGTTCGTCGTCTGCTCGAAAACATTTTCGACGCTGGAAACACTCACGAACGCGAAGCTGGCGCGGCAGTGGATCGTCGACCGGCTCGGCGAGGGCGCGCCGGCGCGGCACTTCGCCGCGGTGTCGACCAATGCGAAGGCGATGGATGCTTTCTTAATTCCGCCACAAAACCGCTTTACGATGTGGGACTGGGTGGGCGGTCGCTATTCGGTGTGGTCGGCGGTGGGCCTGTCCGTGGCGCTGGCGCTGGGCATGGATCAGTTCGAGCTCATGCTGGACGGCGGTCACGAGATGGACGAGCACTTTCGTCACACGCCGTTCGAGAACAACCTGCCGGTGCTGATGGGATTGATCGGGGTCTGGAATCGGAATTTCCTCGGCCTGGATTCGGTCGCGGTGCTGCCCTACGACCAGCGGCTGCATCGCTTCCCGGCCTATTTGCAGCAACTGGAGATGGAGTCCAACGGCAAGAGCGTGACGCTGACCGGCACGCCGTTGCCTTACGACAGCGGCGCAGTGTTGTGGGGCGAGCCGGGCTCGAATGCTCAGCATTCGTTCTTCCAGCTGTTGCATCAGGGCACGGCCAAGGTGGCGTTGGATTTCCTGGCGCCGGTGAACGCGTCGAGCCCGTTCCAGCAACAGCAGAATCTGGCGCTGGCGAATTGTTTCGCGCAGGCCCAGGCGTTCGCGTTCGGTCAGACCGAAGCGCAGGTGCGCCAGGATCTGGCGGCGAAGGGCACGAGCGAAAGCGAAATCGCGCGCTTGATCCCGCACAAGCTGCACCCGGGCAACCGGCCGAGCACGGTGATTCTGTTCCCGCGCCTCGGGCCGAAGACGCTCGGGCGGCTGATCGCCTTGTACGAGCACAAGGTGTTCACGCAAAGCGTGATCTGGGGCATCAACGCCTTCGATCAGTGGGGCGTGGAGCTCGGCAAGAAACTGGCCGATTCGCTCAGCCCGGCGCTGGAGAAGCCGGCCGAGGCGGCCGCGGGCGCGGAGCCGTCGTTGAAGAATTTGTTGGAGCATGTGGCCCGCTGGCGTGGCTAGCGGGACGAGCCGATGCGAGGAAGCGGTGAAAAAAGCGCTGATTACCGGAATCACGGGCCAGGATGGCGCCTACCTGGCCGAGCTCCTGCTCGAGAAGGGCTATGAGGTTCACGGCATCAAGCGTCGCGCCTCGTCGTTCAATACCGATCGTATCGACCATCTGTATCAGGATCCGCACGAGCGCGGCGTCAAGCTGTTCCTGCACTATGGCGATCTGACCGACGCCACCAATCTGATCCGCATCATTCAGCAGGTGCAGCCGGATGAGATCTACAACCTCGCCGCGCAAAGTCACGTTCACGTTTCTTTCGAGACGCCGGAGTACACCGCGAACTCCGACGCGGTAGGTACGCTGCGTATTCTCGAAGCGATTCGTATCCTCGGGCTGGAGAAAAAGACCCGTTTCTATCAGGCATCGACGTCCGAGATGTTCGGCAAGGTGCATGAGGTGCCGCAGAAAGAAACGACGCCGTTCTATCCGCGCTCGCCGTACGGCGCCGCCAAGGTGTATGCGTACTGGATCACGGTGAACTATCGCGAGGCGTATGGCATCTACGCCTGCAACGGCATCCTGTTCAACCACGAATCGCCGATTCGCGGCGAAACATTCGTTACTCGCAAGATCACCCGCGGCCTGGCACGCATCAAGGAAGGTCTGCAGGACACGATCTATCTCGGCAATCTCGATTCGTTACGCGACTGGGGGCATGCGCGCGACTACGTGAAAGCGCAGTGGCTGATGTTGCAGCAGGCGCAGGCGGAGGATTTCGTCATCGCGACCGGCGAGCAACATTCGGTGCGCGAGTTCGTCGAGCGCGCGGGCCACGAGTTGGGAATGCGGATCGAATGGCACGGCAGCGGGGTGGACGAACAGGGCATCGATGCCAACTCCGATCGCACCGTCGTGAAAGTCGATAGCCGGTATTTCCGGCCCACCGAGGTGGATACGTTATTGGGCGATCCGAGCAAGGCGCGGCAGAAGCTCGGCTGGCGCGCCGAAACCAGCTTCGCGGCGCTGGTGAAGGAAATGGTCGAGGCCGATCTGGACGCCGCTCGCCGCGACGCTCTGGTGGCTCGCGAAGGGTTTCGGACCTATCAGCGACATGAATAGAAACGCCCGGGTTTTCGTGGCCGGCCATCGGGGACTGGTGGGCAGCGCCATCGTGCGCCGATTGCAAGCTCAGGGATATACCCAGCTGTTGCTGCGATCGAGCGCCGAGCTGGATTTGCGCAACCAGGCCGCGGTCGATCGGTTCTTCGAGCAAGAGCGGCCGGAGCTGGTCTATCTGGCAGCGGCGAAGGTGGGCGGCATTCTGGCGAACGACACCTATCCGGCCGACTTCATACGCGACAATCTCCAGATCCAGACCAACGTCATCGACGCGGCGTACCGGTTCGGCACCAGGAAACTGGAGTTCCTGGGCTCCAGCTGCATCTACCCCAAATACGCGCCGCAGCCCATGCCGGAAAGCTGCCTCCTGACCGGTGCGCTCGAGCCGACCAACGAGTGGTATGCAGTGGCGAAAATTGCTGGCGTCAAGATGTGTCAAGCGTATCGGAAACAGTATGGGTTCGATGCGATCGCAGTGATGCCGACCAATCTCTACGGTCCCGGCGACAACTTCGATTTGAACAGCTCGCATGTGCTGCCCGCGCTGATCCGCAAATTTCACGAAGCGAAGCAGCGGGGGGCCGCGGAGGTCGTGGTGTGGGGCACCGGCGCGCCCCGGCGGGAATTCCTGCATGTCGACGATCTGGCCGATGCGTGCGTGTTTCTGATGGAACGTTACGACAGTGGCGAGCCGATCAACGTCGGCTGGGGCGAGGATGTCTCGATCGCCGAGCTGGCCGGGCTCATCGGTGAGATCGTGGGGTTCTCCGGAACACTGCGTTTCGATACCAGCAAGCCGGACGGCACACCGCGGAAATTGTTGGATGTGAGCAATCTGCGAGCGCTGGGCTGGTCGCCGCGGATCTCGTTGTCGCAGGGTATCGTCGAAACATATCGCTGGTTTTCCGAGCACCGGCAAGGGCGCGCGTAGACGAAGCCACGGGGCTGCGCTTTTTTCGTGGTTCGGTGGCGGTCGGCGCGCAGCGACACCGGAGGGGCGGATATTGCGCCGCTCGATCATAATCTGTGTAAACTTGCGGCCTTGTCGCAGGAACAACAACTCGGCTTCCATGCCGAGATCTAGCGTTCGAGCGGTTTTTTGCAGGCTGGCCGAGGTCGGCGTTCCGTTGCCGTTCAGCCGCACCACGGCATGTTCGGTCCCTGGCGCCGGCCGCTTACGTGTAAACTCGTGCCCCGTCGCGGGGACCTAAGTAAGTTATATAGCGACCCTGATGGTCAGAACCAAATTCTCCAGCCGCTTGACGCGGCTGGTCGCCTCTGTTGCGTTTGTGATTTCAGGCTTGGCCGGTCTGCCCTCGGCCGCCCAGACGCCCAGCCCGGAACAGATCGACATCTTCCGCACGCTGCCGCCCGATCAGCAGAAAATGATCATGGAGCAGATGAATCGCGGCGGCTCCGTCTCCACCGCGCGCCCGGACCGCGAGCTGGATTTCCCGCAGACCATCATGCAGCCCAAGCGCGAACGGCGGCCGCTCGATGGCGATGAGGATGAGCAGGAGTACGGTCCCGACGGTCAGCCGTTGCCGCCGCGCATGAAGGCCGAAGACAGCGTGTTGCTGATGCTGGACATTCGGCAATTCGAGCGTCGCGCTCCGGAGATCGAGGAGAGCGAGCGGCGCCAGCAGCAGGCCCAGAAGGAAGCCACGCAACCGGCTGTGCCCGGACGCCCCCTGGCGCGGCCGGTTGGCGCCCCCCCGGCCCAGCCTCAAGCACAGAATCAGCAGCGGGCGGGAGCGGGAGCCGGAGCGCGCGAGCCGATGATGGTCGAGCGGACCGAGGAGGAAGTCTCGCGGCTGGAGGACTTTCGCGATCGCATCTCGCGTCGCAATCCTTACAAGCTCGACAAGTGGGGCATCCTGAATGTGCCTGAGCTCGGACCGATTCCCCTCGCGGGCCTGACCGTCGACGAAGCCACCGAGCGCATCGCCGCCGAGCTGCGCTTGAAGGACTTCATCATCCGGCTGGTGCGCTTGCCGCTCAAGCCCACCGGAACCGCGGCCCTGAAACCCTTCGGTTATGACTTGTTCCGCGGCATGCCTTCGACATTCGCTCCGGCGACCGATGTGCCGGTGCCCTCGGAGTACATCGTCGGGCCCGGCGACACGCTCGAAGTGCTGCTGGTGGGCAGCCACAAGGGCAAACAGCTGCTGGTCGTCGGCCGCGACGGGCGCATCAACTTCCCCGAATTGGGCCCGATTTCGGTCGGCGGTCGCCGGTTCGATGAGGTCCGCGCCGAGATCGAATCGCGAGTGGCGAGTGGCATGATCGGCACGACGGTCAGCATCGGCATCGGCGAGTTGCGCTCGATTCGGGTGTTCGTGCTCGGCGATGCGCAGACGCCGGGCTCCTACACGGTCAGCGGCCTGTCGACCATCACCAACGCGTTGTTCGTCAGTGGCGGCGTGAAAAGGATCGGCTCCCTGCGAAACATCGAGCTGAAGCGTAACGGTCACACCGTCGGCAAGCTCGACCTGTACGACCTGCTGTTGAAGGGAGATACCAGCGCCGACGTGCGCCTGCTTCCGGGTGACGTGATCTTCGTGCCGCCGGTCGGCCGCACCGTGGGCTTGTCCGGCCAGGTCCGGCGGCCGGCGATCTATGAGCTGAAGAGTGAGACCACCGTCGAGGAGTTGATCCAGTTGGGCGGCGGCTTGTTGCCCGATGCGGATTCGTCGATGACGACCATCGAGCGTATCAACGCCAATCGCACCCGGGTGGTCGTCGATGCGGATCTGACGACTCCGGACGGCAAGTCCCTGAAGCTCATGACTGGCGACGTCGTGCGCGTGGCCCTGGTGCGTCCGGTGCTCGACGATGCGGTGACGGTGCAGGGTTTCGTGCACCGACCTGGCGAGTACGAGTACCGCGCGGGCATGCATATCGCAGACGTTCTGCCAACGCTGGACGATTTGAAGCCGGGTGCGGATCAGCGCTATCTGCTGGTGAGGCGCGAAATCGCCGAAGGCCGGCGCATCCGCGTGTTCTCCGCCGATCTCGAACGCGCGCTGGCCGATCCCACGAGCGCCGCGAATTTCGAGCTCGCGCCGCGCGACCAGATCTTCGTTTTCGATCGTGAGTCGGGCCGCGATCGGATCATCGAGCCGCTGATGCGCGAGCTGCAGCTGCAATCGAATGCCGGCGAGCCGACTCAGGAAGTGAGTGTCGCCGGCAAAGTCAAAGTGCCCGGCAAATATCCGCTCGAGCCCGGCATGCGCGTGAGCGACCTGCTGCGCGCCGGTGGTGGTCTGGACGAGGCCGCGCACGGGAAGAAGGCCGAGCTTGCGCGCTATGAGATCGTCGATGGCGATTCGCGCCAGGCGCAATTGATCGAAATCGATCTGGACGCGCTGCTCGCCGGTGATCGGGCCGCCGATCTCGCGCTGCGGCCGTTCGATTACATCGTCATCAAAGAGGTGCCGCTGTGGGCCGCGCAGGAAGAAGTTGAAATTCGCGGCGAGGTGAAGTTCCCCGGACGCTATCCGATTCATCGGGGCGAGACCCTGCGCTCGTTGATGGCGCGCGCCGGCGGTCTGACCGATCTCGCCTTTGCCGAAGGCGCCATCTTCACTCGCGACGAGTTGAAGGAACGCGAGCGCAAGCAGCTCGAGACGCTCGCGGTCCGCATGGAATCGGATCTGGCGCAGGTCTCGTTGATGTCAGCTCAGGAAACGGGCAAGGATGCGGGACAGGCGCTCGCGATCGGCAACTCCTTGCTGGCCAGCCTGCGCGAGGCCAAGCCCGTCGGCCGGCTGGTCATCGATCTGGAGCGCTCGGCCAGGGCGCAGCCGGGCTCCGAGCACGACATCGTGCTCAAGAACGGCGACAAGCTGATGGTTCCTCGCATCACTCAGGAAGTGACCGTCATCGGCGAAGTGCAGAGCACCACCTCGCATTTGTATCGCGCGGATCTGTCTCGTGATGATTACATCGCGATGAGCGGTGGTCTGACGCCGCGCGCCGACGAGAAGCGCATCTACGTCGTCCGCGCCGACGGTAGCGTGGTCACTCGGGGCGGCTCGTGGTTCGGCGGTAGCGGTGCAACCATCAAGACCGGCGACACGATCGTGGCGCCGCTCGATACCGAGCGAATGCGGCCACTGCCGTTCTGGACGGCCGTGACGACGATCGTTTACAACCTGGCGATCTCCGCCGCCGCGGTCAACTCGTTCTGAGCGAGCAGATATGAGCACGATCCTGGTCACCGGCGGCGCCGGCTTCATCGGCTCATGCGTCATCCGGCACATCCTGGGTTCGACCCAGGATCGCGTCGTGAACGTCGACAAGCTCACTTATGCCGGCAACCTCGAGTCGTTGCCGGGCGTGCGGGCGAGCTCGCGTTATGCGTTCGAACAGGTCGACATCTGCGATCGACGCGAGCTCGAGCGTGTCATGCGCGAGCACCGTCCCGACATGATCATGCATCTCGCGGCCGAGTCGCACGTGGATCGCTCCATCGACGGCGCGGCCGAGTTCGTGCAGACAAACATCGTGGGCACATACGTCCTGCTCGAGGTCGCGCGTGAGTACTGGCGCGCGGCCGATGCCGATCTGCGAGCGCGTTTTCGATTCCACCACGTATCGACCGATGAGGTGTTCGGCGATCTGGACGGCTCGCAACAGCTCTGCACCGAGGATCGCGCCTATGCGCCGAGCTCTCCTTACGCGGCTACCAAGGCGGGCGCCGATCACCTGGTTCGTGCCTGGGGTCGCACCTACGGTCTGCCGATCGTCATCACCAACTGTTCCAACAACTACGGCCCGTATCAATTCCCCGAAAAGCTCATCCCGCTGATGATCTTGAACGCGGTCGCGGGCAAGCCGCTGCCGGTCTACGGCAAGGGCGATCAGATCCGTGACTGGCTGTATGTGGAAGATCACGCTCGAGCGCTTTATACCGTGTTGCGCAGTGGCGCGATCGGCGAGACTTACAACATCGGGGGTTGGAACGAGCGACGAAACATCGATGTGGTGCACGCGGTCTGCGCGTTGCTCGATGAGCTCAATCCGAGACGCCCGCCCGGCCTTGCGCGCCACGCGGACTTGATCACGCATGTCACGGATCGACCGGGTCACGATCGGCGTTACGCGATCGACGCCAGCAAGGTGAAGCGCGATCTCGGTTGGCAGCCGGAGGAAACGTTCGAGACCGGTATCCGAAAGACTGTCGCGTGGTACCTCGCGAACCGCGACTGGTGCCAGCGCATCCATGATGGCTCGTACCGGGGCGAGCGCCTCGGATTGTCGATCTGACGACGGGGGGGCGTCCATGAAAGGCATAGTTCTGGCGGGCGGAGCCGGTACGCGGCTGTATCCGATCACGCGCGGCGTGTCGAAACAGCTGCTGCCTGTGTACGACAAGCCGATGATCTATTACCCCTTGTCGGTGCTCATGCTTGCCGGCATCCGCGACATCCTGATCATCACGGCGCCCGAAGATCAGGCGGCATTCCAGCGCCTGCTGGGCGATGGCAGTGAGTTCGGGATCGATCTACGGTATGCGATCCAAGAGCGCCCCGACGGGCTGGCGCAGGCTTTTCTGATCGGTGCGTCGTTCATCGGCAATGACCGCGTCTGCCTGGTGCTGGGCGACAACGTGTTTTTCGGCCAGGGCTTCTCGCCCAAGCTGCGTGAGTCGGCGGCCCGAGAGCGAGGGGCGACCGTGTTCGGTTATCAGGTCAAGGATCCGGAGCGCTTCGGCGTCGTCGAGATCGACGCGCAACGCCGGGCGATCTCCATCGAGGAAAAACCGCAACGGCCGAAGTCGCATTACGCGGTCACGGGGTTGTACTTCTATGACCGCGATGTGGTCGAGATCGCGCGTGCGGTCCGGCCATCGGCACGCGGCGAACTCGAGATCACGAGCGTCAACGAGGCCTATCTGCGCCGTGGCGATCTGCACGTCGAAGTACTGGGACGCGGTTTCGCGTGGCTCGACACCGGCACGCACGAGAGCTTGATGGAAGCGAGCATGTTCGTGCACGCGATCGAGCGCCGCCAGGGCTTCAAGATCGCCTGTCTGGAAGAGATCGCGCTCAACCAGGGCTGGCTGACGATCGCGGAGGTCGAGCGTCGCGCCGCTACGCTGAGCAAGAGCGAGTACGGTCTGTACCTCACCAGCGTACTGCACGAGGTTGGCCGATGAGTGGGGAGCAGCCCACGATTACCGTCACCCAGCCGGATCTGCCGCCGCTGGAGGAGTTCGTTCCCTATCTGGAACGAATCTGGCGCAGTCGCTGGCTCACCAATGGCGGGCCGATGCATCAGCAGTTCGAGCCCGCGCTCGCGGCGCACTTGGGGGTGTCGCAGCTGGCATTGTTCAACAACGCCACTAACGGGCTGCTCACGGCGCTTCAGCTGGTGAAAGAGAAACGAGGCGCTCAGTCCGGCGCGGAAGTCATCACTACGCCTTATTCCTTTGCCGCGACCACTCACACGATCGATTGGGCCGGCCTGAAGCCGGTATTCGTCGACGTGGATCCGCATACGTTCAACATCGACCCGGCTTTGATCGAAGCGGCCATCACGCCGCGCACTGTGGCAATCATGCCGGTGCATTGTTACGGCTATCCATGCGATGTCACGCGCATCGCCGAAATCGGCGCGCGGCATTCGCTCAGTGTCATCTATGACGCCGCGCACGTGTTCGGTGTGCGGCTCAACGGCGAATCGGTGCTGAAGCATGGCGATCTGTCCGTGCTGAGCTTTCACGCGACCAAGGTGTTCAACTCGTTCGAGGGCGGTGCGATCGTATGCGCGGATCCCGCGGACAAGCGCCGAATCGATCAGCTCAAGAACTTCGGCATCGTCGATGAGGACACGATCGATGCTGCGGGCCTGAACGGCAAGATGAACGAGGTCCAGGCCGCCTTCGGGTTGCTACAACTGCGATATGTCGATGCCGCCATCGCGCGCCGTTTGGAAATCGATCGCAGCTATCGGCAGCGGCTGGCAGACATTCCCGGCCTCCGGGTCGGACCGGTGCTCGCGGGCGTCGAGCACAACGGGGCATATTTTCCAGCGGTGATCGGACCGGAGTTTCCATTGAGCCGCGATGAGCTCTATCGACGCCTGCAGACGCGCAAGATTCTCGCACGACGTTACTTCTATCCGCTGCTCAGCGAGCTGCCGATGTATCGAGAGCTGCCTTCGGCCTCGCCGTCGAACCTTCCTCACGCGACGCGTCTGGCGCAGCAGGTCCTGTGCCTGCCGATCCATAGCGGCCTGACGGACGAGCAGGTTGGTCGCGTGGTCGATGCGATCAGAGAGTGCGTGGGAGCTTAAGTGAAGCTTGCCATCATGCAGCCGTATTTCCTGCCGTACCTGGGCTACTTTCAGCTCGCGGCGCAGGTCGAGAAGTTCGTGTTCTACGACGACGTGAACTTCATCAAGAACGGCTGGATCAATCGCAACCGGCTGCTCGTGGGCACCGAGGCGCGCTATTTCACCATCCCGCTGCGTGACGCCAGTTCCTTCGCGAAGATCGCCGCGGTCGGCGTGCAGCCGGCTACGGTCTGGCGCCGGAAGATGCTCGATACCGTGCGCCAGGCGTACGGTCGCGCGCCGAACTTCGGCGCTGTGTTTGCGCTGCTCGAGAACATTCTGGATCCGAGCGACGAGCGCATCGGCGAGATTGCCAAGCGCAGCGTGACGACGGTGGCGCGATATCTAGGCATGAACACGCAGTTCGTGTGGACTTCCGCGGGCTATGGCAATGAGTCGCTCACCGGCGCCGCACGGGTGCTCGACATTTGCCGACGCGAAGCTGCGACGAGTTATCACAATCTGCCCGGCGGTCGTGAGCTGTACGATGCAGCCACCTTCGCGGCGGCCGGCATCTCCCTTCACTTCATCCAGCCGCATTTGCCGCCTTACGACCAGCGCCGGCCGACGTTTGTGCCCGGTCTTTCGATCCTCGATGTGTTGATGTGGAACGACCGGCAGGCAGCCGCCGACTTGTGCGGTCTACGACCCACGCACTCGGCCGATGGACCTTGACCATGGAACCCATCGGAGGCTATTTCGATATCGAGGTGCCGCGACCGGGAGCGCATCTGTATCCGGACGCACATCGCTTTCAATCCGGGCGCGCGGCGTTCGGCGCTTTGCTCGAAGCAGGGCGACCCAGGCGCGTGTGGCTGCCGTGGTACATCTGCACGAGCATGATCGACACGGTGCGGGATTCAGGCGCGGAACTGCTGCGTTATGCATTGACCGAGTCGTTCGAAGTCGATCCGAGCTTGGAAGTGGGACGGGAGGACTGGCTCGTATACGTGAATTACTTCGGCCTGCAGGACGAGCGGGTCGCCGCACTCTTGCAACGGTTCCCACCCGGCCAGATCGTCATCGACAACGCGCAATCGTTTTATAGTGCGCCCACGGGCAGTCTTGCGACGCTGTACTCGCCGCGCAAGTTCTTCGGCGTGCCCGACGGCGGGTATTTAGTCACGCGATTGTCGATCGCGTCGTATCCGCGGGACGAGCACTCGATCGACCGGATGGCGCACTTGCTGATCCGCGCGGAGCGGGGCGCGGAAGCCGGCTACGCGGCCTACCAGAATTCCGAACAGACGCTGGAACGTCAGCCGCCGCGCGCGATGTCGCAACTCACCAGCGCGTTGCTGGCAGGCATCGATTACGAATCGGTGCGGCAGATTCGCAGGAGCAATTTCGAGCAACTGCACGCGGCCCTCGGGGCGAGCAATCTGTTGCAGCCGCGCCTGGGTTCGCAGGCGGTGCCACTGTGTTATCCCTATCTGAGTGACTCCGCCGAGCTGCGCTCTCGCCTGATTGCGCAGAAAATCTTTGTCGCGACGTATTGGCCGGAGTCGGCGAAGGATGCAGACGCCCCGGAGCTGGAGCGCAAGCTCAGCCGTGGCATTCTGCCCTTGCCATGCGATCAACGTTACGGTCCTACACACGTCGAGCGGATCGTCACGGCCATCCGCGCCGGGGAGGGGGACGATGAGTAAATTCCTGTTACGTGAGCTGGAACGACGAGATTTGCCGACGATCAGCCGCTGGCGCGCCGACTCCTCGCTGGTCGGCAATCTGGGCGCGGCCTTTCGATACATCGGCACCGCCGTGGACGAGAAGTGGTTCGATAACTATCTGGCCAATCGCTCGAACAATGTGCGCCTTGCGGTTTGCAGTGAAGACGGCACGCTGATCGGCGCGGTGTATTTGCTCGGTATCGACTGGGTGCATCGTCACGGGGAGTTCTCGATCTGGATCGGCGAGTCAGCGGTTCAGCGCAAGGGTGCCGGTGAGAGCGCGACGCGCGGGATGTTGAATCACGCGTTCGGCGATCTGAATCTGGAGCGCGTGTGGCTCACCGTTCTGACGCGCAATGAGCCGGCGATCCGGTTGTATCGCAAAGTCGGGTTTCGGGAGGAGGGCCGGCAGCGCAACGCCGTATTCAAGAACGGGCGCTACGAAGACATGCTGATGATGGCCCTGCTGCGCTCGGAGTACTCGCTTACGACGGGCTCATCCGCCGGGTGAGCCAGACTCGATGTCGTTGAAGCTGAACATCGCGGCGAACTACGTCAGTCAGGTCTATGTCGCGCTGATAGGGATCGTCCTTCTGCCACTGTACATGCGGCTGCTTGGCGCCGAGGCATATGGTTTGATCGCGTTCTTCAGTCTGCTGCAGGCCTGGCTGCCGTTGCTCGATGTCGGGCTCACGGCCACCGCGACGCGCGAAACCGCGCGCTATCTGGGCGGCGGTTACGAGCCGCTGGGATTCCGTCAGCTACTGCGCTCGCTGGAAGGCTTCTTCTGGTGTGTCGGGATACTCGCCGCCTTGGGCCTGGCGCTCGCGTCGGGCTTCTTCGCAAACCACTGGCTCAAGGTCGAGACATTATCGCGAGAGACGGTCGAGTCGTGCCTCGTGCTGATCGCGATGACGGTGGCCGCGCGCTGGGTGAGCGGCCTCTATCGCGGCGTGGTCGCGGGGCTGGAGCGCCAGGTCTGGCTCGGCTGTTTCAACGTCCTGATCGTAACTTTGCGTTTCGTCGGTCCGATCCCTTTGCTGATGTTCGGCACCCTCGATATTGCCGGGTTCTTCGTACTTCAGGCAGTCGTTTCAGCCGTTGAGCTGCTGGTGCTGGTGTCGTATTGCTATCTGCTGGTTCCGCTGCCGTCGAGCAGTCAGTTGCGCTGGACATTGGCACCGTTGCGTTCCGTGCTTCGCTTTTCGGCCACCGTCGCGTTCACCTCGGTGGTCGGCATCATTATCCTGCAGACCGATAAGTTGCTGGTCTCCAAGCTCGTATCGCTACAGGAGTATGGCCTGTTCACGGCCACGGTGATGGTGGCGAACGGGATCACCCTGATCGCCACGCCGATCAGCCTTGCGCTGCTGCCGCGCTTGACCGTGCTGGCCGAACGAGGCGAGCAGGCCGCGCTGGTCGAGTTGTATCGGAAGGCCACACAGGCCATGGCCGCGCTGGCCGGCGCCAGTGCCCTGGTAATGGCGGCGTTCGCGGCCAAAGTGATTTGGGTCTGGACCGGAGATAGCCAATTTGCCGCCAACTACGGTGGCGTGCTGGCCTTGTACGCGCTCGGTAACGGATTTCTCGCCCTGGCCTCATTCCCGTACTATCTGCAGTACGCGGCCGGTGATTTGCGCTTGCATTTCCTCGGTAATGTTGTGTTTCTAGTCACGCTTGTACCGGCGATCGTCGTGGCGACCACGCGTCACGGGGTCGTGGGAGCTGGCACGGTCTGGCTGGTCATCAACGCGGCGTTCTTCCTGTGCTGGACGGCGGTGGTACATCGGCGTTTTCTGCCGGGACTGCATGCGCACTGGCTGTTCGGCGACGTATTGCGCGTCCTGGCGCTGCCGATCTTTCTGGCCGGCTGCATGAGCCTGATGCAGGGGTTGCCTGGCAACAGATGGTTGTGGACGCTAGGCATTCTGCTCGCGGGCGCGGCGACCGTGGGGGTGGCGGTGTGTTCGAGCACTATGTTACGGCCGCAGGTACAAGCGTTCGTGTCCCGATGGATGCCGGTCGCGCGGTGAGGCGCGCACGAATCAGTAACTCAAGGAACCATGGCTGTGTCGAATTATCCCCACGCGTTGTCCGAAGCGATGCAATCAGAGGCGATGGACGCATTACAAAGCCGAGGTTGGTGCGTTCTGCCCGGGTTTGTGAATCAACTCGTCATCGAGGAGGCGCGCGACCAGTTGGTACCGGCGTTGCGTCTGCGCGATGCCACCCGGATGCGCAACCGCGTCGAAGGCGAAAACGACGGCACGCTGCATCACCTGCTTGCCGACCATTACTCGTTTCTCGATGTGCTTCAGGCGCTCGAGCCGCTCGATCCGCTGTTCAAGTGGTACTTCGGGGGTAACTACATCCTCAACTCGTATGGGGGCGTGATCAATCGCAAGAACACGAAGGCCTACGTTCACCAGGTGCATCGGGATATCCGCTTCTCCTCGGACACCAAGCGCTTCATGTTGAACGTGCTGGTCATGCTGGATGCGTTCACGCTGGAGAACGGCGCGACCTATCTGTTGTCCGGCTCACAGAATACGCCGGAGAAGCCCGAGATGGAGCAGTTCGTCGCCCAAGCCGATCGCGCTATCGGTCCGTGCGGATCGCTGCTGCTGTTCGATTCGCGGCTGTGGCACGCGACCGGACAGAACCGCACCGATTTCTCGCGACGCGCGCTGACGCTGACGTTCACCAGTCCCTTCTTCAAACAACAGCTCGACTATCCCCGGTTGCTCGGTTACGAGCGCAGGTTGGAGCTCACGCCGTTCGTTCGCCAGGTGGTCGGCTACAACGCCCGCGTGCCGGCTTCACTGGACGAGTACTATGTGCCGGTGAACGAGCGCTTCTATCAACGCGGACAGGACGATTGATGAATATGACACGGAACTACGATCTGGAAGCGAAGGATCATCCGGAGCATCGCTACGCTTACGATTTCGATTACCGGATGCATGGTTACATGATGCGCACTTTCAGCGAGCTGCTCGCCGAAGGTCCGGCTACGCTCGAGCTCGGCTGCTTCCACGGGCATTTCACCCGGTTGCTGTCCGAGCGCTTCGACGACGTTGAAGTAGTCGAGGCATCTCAGGAATGCATCGTCGAGGCGCGCAAAGCGGCGCCATCCGCGAAGTTTCATCACTCGACATTCGAGCAGTTCGAGCCCGAGCGCCGCTACGACAACATCTTCTTGATTCACACGCTGGAACATCTCGATGAGCGCGTGCAGACTCTGGCTCGTATCGGCTCGTGGTTGGCGCCCAACGGTCGGTTGTTCCTTGCTACACCGAATGCCCACGCAGCTTCCCGCCAGATCGCTGTGAACATGGGGCTCATCACGCATCACGCGGCGGTGACGCCAGCGGAGCAGGCGCACGGGCATCGGGTCACATATTCGCTCGATACGCTGGCCGCGGACGTGTTCGCCGCGGGATTGCGCGTGCGCACGCGCGGTGGGGTGTTCTTCAAGGGCCTCGCAAACTTCCAAATCGACGCCGCCCTGAAAGCGAACATCATCACGCCGCAGTATCTCGACGGGGCGTATGAGCTCGGTCTTGTTTATCCGGACTTGTGCTCGAGCATCTACTGCGTCTGTGAGCGACCACCCGAGGGCGGTCCCGTCAAATGACCCGGGTGTGCACCGCGGCGTTCGTTGGAACCATGAACGCGATGCCCATGGCTTACGCTCTCGAGCTCCGCGCGCTGGGGTGGGATGTGCGCTATGTCGTCGACGTGCCGGCCGAGGACACGCTATCGCGTCCGGAATGCAAGTTCGCGAGTATCAAATATCCGTATCCGTCGTGGATCGTCGAACGGCCGGTGCGCTCGCAGTTGCTGGCCGCCGTTGCTCCCGCCCTTGCCATGCGCGATATCGTTCGCCTCCTGCGATCGGTGGACGTGGTGTTTCTCTCGGGCTTGTACTTGTCGCTCGCCCCGTTGCTCCGCCCGGAGCAGCAGAAGATCTTCCTGAGCTACGGCGCCGATCTGGATTCATGGTGTGACACGCGTAGCGCGGATCGTCTGGCGCAGATCTTCGCGGGTCGAATCGGCAGCTTCGCGGCCCTCCGGCTGGTGCGTCGTGTCGTGAAACGTATGGTACGCGCCCTTCGCTCGGTAGATTTGGTTGTGACCTTCCCGCGGGGGCTCAGTCCCGCCGCGGATCGGGTCCTCGATCGAGAGTTGCGCGGCTCGCAAGTTCGATGTGTGCCACGCCACGACATTTCGTTTACCGATCTGCCGCGTCCCGACAGGCTTCACGTCGCACCTCCGGGGCCCGTGTTGAAAATCATTTGCGGGACGCGCCATACGTTTCGCGCGCATCCGAGCACGACGGAAACGGAAAATAAAGGCACCGACATCATGATCCGGGGGCTCGGAGCGTATGCTCGATCGCCCGGAGCGATGCCGCTCGAAATCCATCTGTTCGAGAAGGGCCTGGATCTTGCGGAAGCCAAGGCATTGTGCGTGGAGTGCGGTATCGACCGTAGCGTCACGTGGCATGCGCAGATGCCGTTCACCCAGTACCTCGAGCTGCATCAGCGCTGTCACATTGCCTTCGATCAGCTCGGCACGCACATCGTCGGCACCGGCATGTATGCGATGTATCTGGGCATGCCGGTGATCGCGAATGCGGGAGCCGAGGCGCATCAACACCTCTCCGGCGGGCCTTGGGCGTTGTGCCAGGCCGAGAACGAAGCCGAGGTCGTGAGCTGGTTGAAGCGTCTGGAGGACCCGCAGGTTCGCGCCGATGTCGGCCGGCGCTCGCAACGATTTGCGTTGGAACATTTCGGCGTCGACCGCACGGTCGCGCGCGTCGTGACTGAGCTTCAAAGCCTGGGGTTGCGGATGCAAGCCGCCCCTGGCTGCGCAACGGCCGCTGCCGGCCGTTAACGCATCTTGATCAAAGGAAAGTAATAGTGACCCCGCAAGTGTTCGTGGAACTGGTGAAGCGTGCCTGGCGGCAATGTCTGCTCGGCGCAGTGCTGGGTGCGTTGTGCGGCTATGGCATTTCTCAGCTACAGACGCCGAAGTATCAGGCCGAGGTCATCCTCGCGCCGGCAGCGACCCAGGGGTCTCCGGGGGGATTGAGCTCGCTGTTGGGCGGCATCGGTGGAATGGCAAGCCTCGCGTTGGGCGGGCTCGGTGGTGAGGGCGGAACCCCGCAGCGTGCGGTCACCGTGCTGCGATCCCGAGCCTTCGTCGAGAAATTCGTGCACACGCAGGGCCTGGAGGAAGCTCTCGATAAACCCGGTCGCATCGGCACATTGATCGGCATCAAGCCCGGTCCGGCCGAGGATCGCTTGTATCGGAGCGCGCGGCGATTCCGCAACGACGTGCAGGCCATTCGCATGGATCCGAAGACGACCTTCGTGACCATTGCCGTGAAGTGGCGCGATCCGAAGCTCGCCGCCCAGTGGGCGAATGAGCTTGCCGATGCGGTCAATGCCGAGATGCGAGTGCGCGCCATTCAGGACGCCGACCGCGCACTCGAATTTCTGCAGCAGGAGTTGCGAGCGCAGAGCGCGGTGGAAGTGCGCTCGGCCATCAATGAGCTGATCGAATCGCAGATGCGTAGCAAGATGCTGGCAAACACGCAGCCTGAGTATGTTTTTACGGTACTCGAGCCGGCGATGCCGCCGCACGTCGATGACTACGTGACGCCGAATCCGCCATTGATGGCGGCGGTCTGCGCCGTGCTGGGCAGCATCGTCGGCTTGTTGATCTATAGCTTCTTCCGGCGCGAGCGTCGCGTCCCTGCTACGACGGCAGTCTCGGCGTAAATGAACGCGCCGTCCCTGGTAGCGGGGCAATCGCGGACGACGCCATGGTGGCTGCTCGTTCTGATCACTGGCGGGCTGTGCCTGGCGGTGGCGGTCGCCGTCAAGAGTGCAGGCGTCTTCGGCCGGCACATACCGACGCATCTGCTCGAAGAGGACTATCTGATCGGCTTGCTGTTCGGAGCCGCGCTCGCGCTCACGATCATCTGGTGGCCGGCGCGGCCGGAGGAGCGCAAGGTGCTCCTGTACCTGTGGGCCGCACGCATGGTGACCACCATGCTTCTGATGCTCGTGTACGAGAATCAGTACGACTTTCTCGATTCGTACAGTTATTTCGCGGAATCACGTGGCATCGCCCAGGGCATCTACGTCGAGGACGCTGCGTTCGGCACGCGTAACGTGACATACATGTTCGCGGGACTGTGGTATGTCATCCCGCCGTCGTTTCATGCTCTAAAGATCTTCTGCGCGTATCTCGGCCTGATCGCGGTTTTCATTTTCTATCGCGCGTGGCGCCTCGCGATGCCCGGTAACTCGCTCACCCCGCTGTGGATTCTCGGCCTCACGCCGTCGGTGCTGTTCTGGTCCTCGGTGCTCGGTAAAGATCCCGTAGTGCTGCTGGGTATTGCCATTGCGACGTGGGGCGTGATGCGCCAATGGCGGTATGGCGGGGCCGCGGCGTGGGGCGTGGTCATTCTGGGCATCGCGGTGATGTCGGCGATCCGGCCGTGGATGGGCCCGATCATCCTGGGGGCGATCGGCCTGGCCTCGCTGCTGCGACCCTCTTCGCCGGCTGCTCGTTGGGTATGGCTCGGCCTGGGCGTGCTGGCGATCGCGATCGGATATGTTTTGTATGGCAACTATGCCGATGAGATCGCAAAGTTCAGCATGCTGGAGGCGCTCGAGACCGTGTCCTCCTCGTGGGCCATCGGCGGCTCGGCGTCCACCGAGAACCTGGCATTCTCCTCGCCCGCGGATGTGATTCGATTCCTGCCTCTGGGGGCGTTCACGGCATTGTTCCGGCCGTTACCCGGCGAGATCGGCGGCGCCTTCGGCCTGGCGGCGGGAGGCGAGAATCTGCTGCTATTGGGGCTGATGCTGTGGGCGACGTGGCGGGTGCTGCTGACGCGCTGGAACTTTCCGCTGATGTTTTTGATCTGCGCGATCACGCTTTGGACGCTCTTGTATGCGTTCCTTTCCTACCAGAATCTTGGCACCGCGGTCCGTTTCAAGCTGCAGGTGATGCCCTTGCTGATGGCGCTCATCGGGTATGCATGGGCCGGGCAGCGCGCGCCCGATCAGACTTCCTCGGTAGCGCCGAGCGGGGTGACAGCGAGCTGAGTAATGCGGATCGTTCATGTCATCACAGGCCTGAAGCAGGGAGGAGCCGAGGCCATGCTCGAGAAGCTCATTCTCACCTCGGGCCGTTGCACTCCGGATTGGGTACACACGGTCGTTACGCTCGGGCCGGTGGGCACCGTCGGCGAACGGTTGCGGAGCGCCGGCATCGACGTGCTCGCACTCGATATCCGCGGCCCGTGGTCACTGCTGTCCGGCGCTTGGCGATTGTGGCGCCTGTTGCGAGGTCGCTGGCGGGATTCAGCGGTGCAGACTTGGCTTTATCACGCCGATGTTTTCGGTGGACTCATCGGCCGACTGGCTGGAAGGAAGGTCTACTGGAACCTCCGGCAGACGTTGCCGCCGCTGAACGAGATCAAGCGCACAACTCGATGGGTGATCCGCGCGGGCGCGAAGCTATCGAGCTGGCTACCCCATGCGATCGTCTGTTGCGCGAACAGCGTGGCGGAATCTCACATCCGTGCCGGATACGCCGCCGGGCGCTGTGTCCTCATCGACAATGGCTTCGATCTTGATCGCATGCACCGGGACACCGCGGGCCGCGCCGCGCTGCGTTCGCAATGGAACATCACGGATCGGGAATTGGCGGTCGGCATGGTCGGCCGGCTCGACCCACTCAAAGACCATCACACGTTTCTAAGTGCGATCGAGCTTGCCTCGGGCCGCGTGCCGTTGCTGCGCGCGGTGCTGGTTGGCCGCGAAGTAGATACAGATCCGAGGTTGAGGGCGCGAATTGAGTCCGCGAACCTGCAGGCGAAAGTGCGGCTGGTGGGGGAGCGCCGGGACGTGGCAGCAGTCATGAGCGCGCTCGACGTGTTCGTGCTGTCTTCGCGATCCGAGGGATTTCCCAATGTGTTGGGCGAGGCGATGGCGTGCGAGGTGCCTTGCGTGACGACCGAAGCCGGCGACGCCCGCCGCGTGCTGGATATGGATGAGTTCGTCGCACCGGTTGCGGATCCGACCGCGCTCGCGGCCCGTATCGAGGCGATCTGTGCGCTGTCGGCCGAGGAACGCACGAGGCTCGGAAAGCAGCTGCGTGGGCGAATTGCCGAGCACTTCACGATCGAGCTGGCGTGGCAGCGGTACCGCAAGTTGTATGAGGGTGTTTCTGGACCAGGCCTGTCACAGGCTGCCGGGAGTGGATTCGCATAGAATCCGGGCCACAGGAACAGGCGGAGGCCCGATGGGCCTGGTTGAGCGGCCAAGATGGGGCAGATATGTGTGGAATTGCAGGGTACGTAGGATTGACGAGCGCCGGGGGCGGTGCCCCGGCGGCGACGCTCACGCGGATGTGCGAGGCGATCGCATACCGCGGCCCGGATGACTCGGGCACCTGGATAGATGAGAACGCCCGCGTAGCGCTCGGTCACCGCCGGCTTGCGATCGTCGACCTTTCGCACCACGGGCATCAGCCCATGACATCGGCGGACGGTCGCTTCGTGATCGTGTTCAACGGCGAGATCTACAATCACCTGCAGATGCGCGAGAGCTTGGCCGGGCATCACTGGCGCGGTCATTCCGACACCGAAACCTTGCTCGAATTCATTTCACGCTTCGGTCTCTCCGAGGCACTGCGTCGCTGCGTGGGAATGTTTGCCTTCGCGCTATGGGACCGACAGGAGCGCACACTGTCGCTAGCCCGAGATCGGATGGGTGAGAAGCCGCTGTACTACGGTCGGCTGCCTTCGGGCGAATTCGTGTTTGCCTCGGAGCTGAAAGCTCTGCGCGCTCATCCCCGCTGGCAGGGGAGGATCGACCGCAATGCCCTGACATTGCTGCTTCGTCACAACTGCATTCCGGCGCCCTGGTCCATTTATGAGGGCATTCGCAAGCTGCGCCCCGCGAGCTGGCTCACGCTACGAGCCGACGGCACTGTGGAAGAGGGTGAGTATTGGAGTGCGTTGCAGGCTGCCCTCGACGGTGCCCCGATGCGTAGCCGGCCGCTTTCCGACCGGGAAGCGGTAGACAAACTCGAAGCGTTGCTGACGCAAGCGATTGACGGTCAGTTGCTCGCCGACGTGCCGCTCGGTGCATTTCTATCCGGCGGCGTGGATTCGTCGACGGTCGTCGCGCTGATGGCGCGCCGTTCGTCTCTGCCGGTGAAAACATTCGCCATCGGCTTCTCGGAAGCCGGTTACAACGAGGCCGAGCATGCGCGCGCGGTGGCGGCTCATTTGGGCACGAATCACACGGAAATGTATGTTAGCGCGCAGGACGCATTGAACGTCGTGCCGTTGCTACCGGAGATCTACGACGAGCCGTTCGCCGATTCCTCGCAGATTCCCACATATCTGGTCGCGAAGCTGGCCCGGCAGCATGTCACGGTGGCCTTGTCGGGCGATGGCGGCGATGAGTTGTTCGCGGGCTATTCGCGTTACCTGCTGGCGCAGAATGTCTGGCGCCATTTGCAACGCATTCCCGTGCCAGTGCGCCGTGGCACGGCGCGTGCGGTGCTCGCCGTTCGTCCGCACATCTGGGATTTGGTGGCGCGCATCCCGATGGCGCTTGCGCCGAAACGCTGGAGCATGCAGAACGTCGGCGATCAGGTTCACAAGTTCGCTACGGCGGTATTGCCGGCGGAAAACGCGAGCGGCATGTATCGTGCGCTGGTATCGCATTGGCATGATCCGAATGCCATCGTCAGCGGGGCGCGCGAGCCGGACACGCTACTGCAGGATCCAAGAGTGCTCGCGCCGTTCCCGCATGATGTGGAGCGCTCCAGCCTGTGCGACCAGCTCACCTATCTTCCCGACGACATTCTAGTGAAGGTGGATCGGGCGGCGATGGCGGTCAGCCTCGAAACGCGCGTGCCATTGCTCGACCATCGCATCGTCGAGTATGCGTGGCAGGTCCCCATGCATCAGAAGATTCGCGGCAACGAAACGAAATGGCTGCTGCGTCAAGTGCTGTATCGACATGTGCCGCGTCAGTTGATCGAGCGACCGAAGCAGGGCTTCGCGGTTCCGTTGCAGCATTGGCTGCGCGGACCGCTGCGTGAGTGGGGAGAGTCCTTGCTGTCCGCGCAACGCCTCGCGTCGGAGGGCCACTTCGACGTACGCCAAGTGCGAATGAAGTGGGAGGAGCATCAGTCCGGAGTGCGCAACTGGCAGTACCCGTTGTGGGATGTTCTGATGTTTCAGGCATGGATGGATCACGCGAGCTGCTCCGACGGCCGCGCACGTGACGCTGCATGAGGATCGCCGAGAGTAGCGGTCAGGGCGCGCGATTATTGTTCCTGGTCAATGTTTCCTGGTTTTTCTTGTCGCATCGTTTCGAGCTGGCAAAGGCGGCCAGGAACGCTGGTTACGACGTGCACGTCGCGACCGAGATTTGCAGCGAAGAAGATGCGCGCACTATTCGCGCGGCCGGACTGACGCTGCACGATGTTCCGTTCGGGCGCGGAGTATCGCGCCCGTGGTCGGACGTGAGTGCCTTGCTCGCGTCGCGCCGAATCATGCGTCGGTTGCGGCCGGACATCGTCCATACCGTGGGGCTCAAACCGCTGGTGATTGGCGGCGTTGCAGGCAGGCTCGCGCACGCGCCCAACTTCGTCATGGCGATCACCGGCTTGGGTCACAGTTTCGTCGGCACGACGTGGTTCAGTCGCCTGCGACGCGGACTGGTGAAGAAGGTGCTGCACATCGCTACCGAGCATCCCAGGAGCGCGGTGATCTTTCAAAACGTCGAAGACCTGCAAGCCTTCGTCAAAGAGGGCATTGTGCCGCGGGATGATGCCCGGCTGATCCGCGGCTCCGGTGTCGACCTGGACCGGTTCACGTATGTACCCGAGCAAGCCGGTGCGCCGCGCGTCTTGCTCGCATCCCGCATGCTACGGACCAAAGGCGTGCCGGAATTCGTAGCCGCGGCTCGCGAGCTCAAGGCGCGCTGGCCCGAGGCCCAGTTCCTTTTGGCGGGCGATCCGGATCCAGGCAACCCCGCCAGTCTTGATGCGCGGGAGCTGGCTGACCTGAATGCCGAAGGAGTCGTTCGATGGCTCGGTCACTGCAACGATCTCGCCTCACTCTTTCGCGAGGTGCACGTGGTGGTGCTGCCGACGTACTACAAGGAGGGCGTGCCGAAAGTGCTGATCGAGGCGGCGGCCAGCGGTCGACCGATCGTCACAACGGATACCCCTGGCTGTAACGATATCGTGCGAGACGGTGTGAACGGCTTGCTCGTCGCGCCTCGCGACGTGGTGCAACTGGTTCGTGCCCTGGAACGCTTGCTCGCCGATGCATCTTTGCGCCACCGTCTGGGCGAGCAAGGCCGCCGGCTCGCCGAAGCGGAGTTCTCGCTGGATTCGGTGATTGCGAGCACCTTGTCGATTTACGGCACCTTGCGGACGGGCCAAACTTCAGTCGGGACCGCATGATGAGCGCTCCAAGAATACTAATTACCGGCGCCACGGGGTTCGTCGGCCGCATGCTGGTGGCCACGCTACCGCCCGATGAGCTCCGGCTCGCGCTGCGCGGCGCGCGCAATCCTTGGCGACAGATCGCCTCGACTGTGGTCGGCGATCTTGGCGCCGCAACCGACTGGTCGAGTGCCGTCGAGGGCATCGATTGCGTGATCCATCTCGCGGCCCGCGTTCATGTGATGAACCCCGGTCCGGACGATCAGCGATTGTTTGACGATGTGAACGTGCAGGCGACCCGCCGCCTGATCGAAGCGGCGGCCGGGGCCGGCGCAAAGCGGTTCATTCAGCTGAGCAGCATCAAGGTGAACGGCGAGGCGACTGCCCACGACGCGGCATTCCACCCCGACGACCCGCCCCGACCGTTAGATGAATACGGGCGCTCCAAATGGCGGGCGGAACAGTGCATCTTCGAGGTCGCGGCGAAGCACGGGATCGAGGCACTCGCGATCCGTTCGCCACTGGTTTACGGCCCCGAGGTCCGCGCCAACTTTTTGCGCCTGATGCAGCTGGTGTATCGAGGGGTGCCATTGCCGCTCGGTGCGGTCAATAACCGGCGCAGTATGATCAGCGTCTGGAATCTATGCGATCTGCTGGTGTCCGCGGCGCGTGCGAAACAAACAGGCTCGGGTGTGTTGATGGCATCGGATGGCGAGGACATATCGACGGCGCAACTCATCCGGTACCTCGCGAAGGCAATGTCACGGCCGGCGCGCTTGCTTCCGGTGCCGCCGACGCTGCTGAATTTGATGGGTCGACTGACCGGCAAACAGGCCGAAGTTTCCCGCCTGATCGGCTCGCTGCGAGTCGACAGTTCCGTGACGCAATCACGGCTGAAGTGGCGCCCGCCGGTATCCGTAGAGGAAGGCATAGAGCGTACCGCGCGGTGGTTCGTAGCAAATAGGGACGCGCATGGATCTTGAGTTGATCGCTATCGCCCTTGCCGCGCTATTGATCGCGTGGGGCTGTACAGGGGCGATGCGAAGATATGCGCTCGCCCGTGCCATCTTGGACGTGCCGAACGACCGTTCCTCACACACCGTTCCCACGCCGCGAGGGGGCGGGCTAGGGATCGTGATCGCGGCGAGTGTCGGCTTCCTCGGGTTGGCCATCCGAGGCCGGATTTCTCCTGAACTGTGTGCTGTGTTGATCGGCGGCGGCGCCGCAATCGCTCTGGTCGGCTTCATCGACGACTTGCGGGGGCTCTCGGCGCGGGTGCGATTGATCGTGCACGCAACGGCTGCATTCGCGGCGCTGCTCGCGAGCGGCCCGCCGAGTGCGCAATGGTGGACTGAAGACGCCAGCTACGGCTGGGTCGAGCTCCTGACCATGTCGCTCGGCATCATCTGGTCCATCAACCTGTTCAACTTCATGGATGGGATCGACGGGTTGGCCGGGACCGAGTCCGCGTTCATCGCAGCGGCCGGGGCGCTACTGTCGATCTGCCTGGTGAACGCTTCGAGTGACGCCGGTGGAGCGGCCGCAATATTTGCGGCGGCGACGGTCGGCTATCTGTGGTGGAACTGGCCGCCCGCGCGCATTTTCATGGGGGACGTAGGGAGTGGCTACATCGGCTATGTCATCGCTGTTCTCGCCCTGAGCGCGCAGCGCGAGCACCCCGGCTCGCTGCTCGCATGGTCGATACTCGCCGGTATCTTCGTCGTCGATGCCACAATTACATTGCTGCGGCGGCTCGCGCGCGGCGAGCGGGTGTTCGAGCCGCATCGCCGTCACGCCTACCAGATCTTGTCCCGGCGCTGGAACAGTCACGCGCGAGTGACGGTTACGGCGTTGGCGGTCAATGTTTCGTGGCTGCTGCCGTTAGCGGTATTGGCGATGTTGCGACCGGAGCATGGGTGGATCTGGCTGTCCTTGGCGGTCTTGCCGATTGGGATCAGTGCGCTGCGCGTCGGAGCGGGCGGGCCGGCGGAGCATTGACGCCTCGACCCTGTCTCCGGACAACGTCACAACTACAAGGAATTATTCGGTTCTTTGGCGGGCTTCGATTAAAATGCGCCGGCTCCCGTGCGGCTGGGGCACCTGGGCGGGAAATTGGCTTCGCGTCTGAGACGGAGTGGGGGCTACAGGAGTGTTTTCGTGACTGAAGTCATGCCAACGTGGATCGAGCGGTTTGCGCACCGGCTTGCGCTGCTGCCGCGTTCGCAAAAGCGGCTGATGATGCTGCTTGCGGACGTGCTCGGCATTCCGCTGGTGCTCTGGTCCGCGTTGACCATGCGGTTCGGCAGTATCCACCATTACGAAGCCGGCACTGAGTGGCTGTACGTCGCCGCGCTCGCAACCAGCATTCCGGTGTTCGTGCGCATGGGCCTGTACCGTGCCGTGATCCGCTATCTCGGGCCGAAGGCAATCATCGCCGTGCTTTCCGGCGTGACTTTTTCCGTTGTGCTTCTGTCCGCTTCCGCGCTCCTCTGGCCGGACCGCTCCATTCCCGTATCCGCCTTTCCGATCTATTGGGCGTTCGCCTTGATTTACGTGGGCGGTAGCCGCTTCATCATTCGCGGCCTGCTGAATTTCCGCTGGTCGAACGGCACACAGCGGGTCGTGATCTATGGAGCGGGCGGCGCCGGCGTTCAGCTTGCCACCGGCCTGGCGCGCAGTGGCCGCTATTATCCGATCGCATTCATCGACGACAATGCCTCGCTCCAGGGCAGCACCATCAATGGACTGGAAGTGTTTCCGGCCCGCTCGCTGCCGGATCTGGTGCGCAACGAAGGCGTCGCCGCCGTGCTGCTTGCGCTGCCATCTCAGTCCCGGCGCCGTCGTCAGGAGATCCTGAAATCCATCGAACCCTTGTCGCTGCTGGTGCAAACCGTGCCCGACTACGGCGACATCCTCTCCGGCAATGCCCGCGTGGAAGACGTGCGCGATGTCGACGCCGGCGATCTGTTGGGCCGCGATCCCGTGCCACCGAACGCGCGACTGCTCGATGCTTGTATCGCCGGCAAAGTGGTGATGGTCACCGGCGCCGGTGGCTCGATCGGTTCAGAGCTGTGCCGTCAGATCATCCGTCTGCAACCGAGCCAGCTGCTGCTGTTCGAAATGTCCGAGCTCGCTCTGTACAACATCGAGCGTGAGCTCAAGGCGCTGATCGCCTCCGAGGGGCTGTCGGTCGACCTGGTGGCCTTGCTCGGCGATGCGCATCACAAGCACCGGATCAAGGAGATCCTGCAGATCTACGGCGTGCAGACCATCTACCACGCCGCCGCTTACAAGCACGTGCCGATCGTCGAGCAGAACGTCGTCGAGGGCATCTATAACAACATCTTCAGCACCTGGAACGCAGCCGAGGCGGCCTTGGAAGCGCGCGTCGAGACGTTCGTGTTGATCTCGACCGACAAGGCTGTGAATCCGACCAATGTGATGGGCGCCACCAAGCGCTTTGCCGAGATCGTGTTGCAGGGCCTGCAAATGCGCAGCACCCAGACGCGCTTTTGCATGGTGCGCTTCGGTAACGTGCTGGAGTCGTCGGGCTCGGTGGTGCCGTTGTTTCGCGAGCAGATCCGTCGCGGTGGCCCGGTGACGGTCACGCACAAGGACGTCATTCGTTATTTCATGACCATTCCCGAAGCCGCGCAGCTGGTCTTGCAGGCCGGCTCGATGGGCAAGGGTGGCGATGTGTTCGTGCTCGACATGGGCAAGCCCGTGCGCATTGCCGATCTGGCCAAACGCATGATCAGCCTCATGGGTCTGACGGTGCGCGACGACGAGAATCCGGACGGCGACATCGAGATCGTCTATACGGGCTTGCGTCCGGCCGAGAAATTGTTCGAAGAGCTCTTGATCGGTACCAACGTCACCGGCACCGAGCACTCGATGATCATGCGCGCGATGGAACATTCGCTGCCGTGGCATCAGGTTCAGCAGGTGCTGGACGACATGTCGCTGGCCTTGAGCCGGTTCGACTGCGACAAGGCACGTCAGCTGTTGATGCAGACCGTGGCCGAGTATCGCCCGACGGGCGACATTCAGGATCTGGTGTGGAGTCGCAAAGCGGCGCTGGCGCACGCCGAGGTGAAGAACGTCACTGCGTTACAGAGCCGCCGCGCTCGCCTCGGCACACCGCCGCTCGGGCCGAGCAGCCACTAACACAAAATGCCGGCGCGAGAGCCGGCAATTTCTCGGGCGATTGCCCATCTAATCGACGATTTGCACAACCTCCCTGGTCGCATCATGCGTCCAGGGCAAAGGAACTGCCCGCAGTCCGGTGCCTCCCACCCGCCGGACGATCCTCAGGGAAATACCTCCCGTACCTGAGCTAACCCGGGGAGCACAGGACGTGCTCCCCGGCCTTCTTACGAGGGCCGAGGCGGTGTCGATCCGCAGGGAATGGCGGCCGCGAGCCGCTGTGGGCGGCGACTCGCGGCGGCCGAGTCGAGAGGGCATGCCATGGTGTCTGGCCTCCCTGGCCCAGGACCCCATGCGCACGCGTTCTTCGTCCTGTTCTTGTGACGATCACTTTCCTTGTGAGTGTCGTTCTCGAGCCGTGGGAGCAGCGCGATGGCGACGAGCAGGAAGAGTAGCGGGGCTGCTTGATCCGTAGCAGTCACGAGCCGGTTGCCGACGTCCTGTCGGTGCCCGACCGCTCCGTGCCTCCTTGCACGACCCGCGCTTCCTTTTGGACAGCTCTGCCGTCCGTGACAAAGCTGCTGTTCCTAATAGTTAAAGCGACAACGCTGGGCATTCTCCCTCGCAAGCAGCAGAAAATTTTTCAATCGATGGAACATTTCGACGCCGCTGTCCGTATCGGCCGACGGCTTTACCGCACTGACCGGGTCCGTTAAGCTCCCAGCTCATTTTTCCTTTACCTCCAGCGAGTTATCCCTCAATGCGATTGACGATTTTCGGCTCCGGCTATGTGGGCCTGGTGACCGGCGCCTGCCTGGCCGAGGTCGGCAACAACGTGCTGTGCGTCGACGTCGACGAGCGCAAGGTCGAGATGCTCAAGCGCGGCGAATCGCCAATCTACGAGCCTGGCCTGGATGAGCTGCTGCGTAAGAATCTGGCGGCCGGTCGCTTGAATTTCACCACCGATGCCGTCGAGGGCGTCAAGCACGGCTTGTTTCAATTCATCGCGGTCGGCACCCCGCCCGACGAGGATGGCTCCGCCGATCTGAAGTACGTGCTGGCGGTGGCCGAAACGATCGGTCAAAACATCGCCGAGTATCGGGTGGTGGTTACCAAGTCCACGGTGCCAGTGGGCACGGCGGACAAGGTGAAAGCGAAGATCTCCGCTACCTTGGAGGCGCGCGGCGCGCACGTCGAGTACGACGTGGTCTCGAACCCCGAGTTCCTCAAGGAAGGCGCGGCGATCAACGACTTCATGAAGCCGGATCGCATCGTGGTGGGCACGGACAATCCACGTACCGCCGAGCTGCTCAAGGCGCTTTACGATCCGTTCACTCGCAACCGCGAGCGCATGATCGTGATGGACGTGCGTTCCTCGGAGCTGACCAAGTACGCTGCCAACGCCATGCTCGCGACCAAGATCAGTTTCATGAACGAGCTCGCCAACCTGGCCGAGCGCATGGGCGCGGATATCGAACGGGTGCGACAGGGCATCGGCTCGGATCCGCGCATCGGTTATCACTTCATTTATCCAGGCATGGGCTATGGTGGCTCCTGCTTCCCGAAGGATGTGCAGGCGCTGGCGCGCAGCGCCTCCGATCATAAGTTCGAGCCGGTGCTGTTGAATGCCGTCGAAGCGGTGAACAAGCGCCAGAAGGCGGTGCTGTTCGAGAAGATGCGCAAGGTATTCAACGACGACCTGGCCGGGAAGACGATCGCGTTGTGGGGTCTGGCGTTCAAGCCGAATACGGACGATATGCGCGAGGCGCCCAGCCGCACGCTGCTGGAATCGTTGTGGGCAGCCGGCGCGAAGGTGCGGGCGTACGATCCGGTGGCGCATGAAGAAGTCCACCGCATTTACGGCGACCGCCCGGACCTGATTCTGGTGAAATCGGCCAACGAAGCGGTGCAGGGCGCCGACGCGCTGGCGATCGCCACCGAATGGCAGGAATTCCGCAGCCCCGACTTCGACCTGATCGCCTCGCAACTCGGCAAGAAAGTGATTTTCGACGGTCGTAATCTGTACGACCCGGCCTTTGTGAAACGTTTTGGATTGAAGTACTACGCCATCGGGCGGGGTGACAGCGTATGTTGATTCCCGTGATTCTTTCCGGCGGTTCGGGCACGCGTCTGTGGCCGCTGTCGCGCGAGCTCTATCCGAAGCAGCTGCTGCCGCTGGTGGGTAAAGGCACCATGCTGCAGGAGACGCTGGCGCGGGTCGCTGGAGTCGAAGGTCTCGGCGCGCCGGTGGTGGTTTGCAATGAGAACCATCGTTTCCTGGTGGCCGAGCAGATTCTCGAGGCGGGCATCAAGGCGCAGGCCATCGTGCTCGAGCCGGTGGGTCGTAACACCGCGCCGGCCGTGGCGGTCGCCGCGATGGCCGCGGTCGCGGATCTTCCCAAAGGCAACGATAATGACCCGCTGCTGCTGATCCTGCCGGCCGATCACGTGATCCGCGATGTGAAGGCATTCCGTGCCGCGCTCGAGATCGGTCGTAAGGCAGCTTCGGAAGGCAAGCTGGTCACGTTCGGCGTGGTGCCGAACAAGCCCGAAACCGGGTACGGCTACATCAAGCGTGTCAACGGCGCCGGCCCGGCGTATGCCATCGATCGCTTTGTGGAGAAGCCGGACCTCGCCACGGCCAAGGCCTACGTCGAGTCGAAGGAATATTTCTGGAACAGCGGCATGTTCCTGTTCCGTGCCTCGACCGTGCTCGGCGAGCTGCGCGAGCTGGCGCCGAAGATTTATGAAGCGTGCGCGCAGGCGGTGACGTCGGCGAAGCGCGATCTGGATTTCACGCGTCTGCCGACGAAGGAATTCAGCGCGTGTCCGAGCGATTCGTTCGACTATGCGGTGATGGAGAAGACCAAGCACGGCGTCGTCGTGCCGCTGGATGCCGGTTGGAGCGACGTGGGCTCCTGGTCGGCGCTACACGAAGCCATTCCCGCCGACGGCGACGGCAACGTCGCGCTCGGCGATGTGCTCACTGCGGACTCGCGGGGCAATTATCTGCATTCGACCAGTCGCCTGGTCGCGGCCGTGGGCTTGCAGGACCACGTCGTGGTCGAGACCAAGGACGCGGTGCTGGTCGCGCCCAAGAGCCGGGTGCAGGACGTGAAGGAACTGGTCAATCAGCTGAAGAAGCAGGGCCGCTACGAAACTTCCTTGCATCGGGAAGTGTTTCGCCCTTGGGGCAGCTACGACAGCATCGACAACGGCCACCGCTTCCAGGTGAAGCGTCTCATGGTGAAGCCGGGGGCGACCTTGTCGCTGCAGCTACATCATCACCGCGCCGAGCACTGGATCGTGGTGTCGGGCACGGCGAGGATCACACGGGGCGAGGAGATTTTCCTGCTGGAGGAAAATCAATCGACCTACATCCCGCTGGGCGTCAAGCACCGCATCGAGAACCCGGGCAAGATTCCGCTGCACATCATCGAGGTGCAGTCCGGCGGCTACCTGGGCGAGGACGATATCGTGCGCTTCGAGGATCGCTACGGACGGGAAGGCGAGAAGTAAACGCCCCTGTCGATAACAACGCTTGGCTCATTGCAGATAAGGAACGAGTGCGCATGTCCACCAACCCGTCTTCCGCCATCGTCGGCTTCAAGGCCTATGACTACCGCGGCCGGATTCCGAACGAGCTCAACCCCGACGTGGCGTATCGCATCGGGCGGGCGTACGCGGAGTTCCTGAAGCCCAAGCGGGTGATCGTGGGACGGGACATCCGCAAGTCCAGCGAAGAGCTGTGCGCGGCGCTCACGAAGGGACTGCTCGATTCGGGCGTGGACGTTTATGACATCGGTCTGTGCGGCACGGAGGTCGTGTACTTCGCGACCTTCAGCGAAGGCATGGACGGCGGCATCATGGTGACCGCGAGCCACAACCCGCCGGACTACAATGGCATGAAGTTCGTGCGCGAGCAGTCGCGACCGATCAGCGGCGATACCGGATTGAAAGACATCCAGCGCATCGCCGAATCGAACAATTACACGACGGCGGCGAAGCAGGGCACCCGCCACACGCTCGATATCAGCAAGAAGTATGTCGAGCACCTGCTGTCGTATCTGGACAAGTCCAAGCTCAAGCCGCTCAAGATCGTGGTCAACGCCGGTAACGGCGGCGCCGGTCTGATCGTCGATCAGCTCGAGCCGCACCTGCCGTTCAAGTTCATCAAGATCAATCACCAGCCCGACGGCAGCTTCCCGAACGGCGTGCCCAACCCGATGCTGGAGCAGAACCGCGTCGCCACCATCGAGGCCATCAAGCAGCACAAGGCCGATTGCGGCGTGGCCTGGGACGGCGACTACGATCGTTGTTTCCTGTTCGACGAGAACGGCAGCTTCATCGAAGGCTATTACATCGTCGGCCTGCTGGCCTCGGTGTTCCTGAGGCAGGAGAAGGGCGCGCGCATCGTGCACGACCCGCGTCTGACCTGGGCGACGACCGACATGGTCGAGTCGCTCGGCGGCAAGGCGGTGATGTCCAAGTCCGGGCACGCCTTCATGAAGGATGTGATGCGCCAGGCCGACGCGATCTACGGCGGCGAGATGAGCGCGCATCATTACTTCCGTCGCTTCGGTTACTGCGACACCGGACAGATTCCGTGGCTGCTGGTGGCGCAGATTCTGTGCGAGACCGGCAAGACGCTGTCGCAACTGGTGGGCGAGCGCATCGCGAAGTTTCCCGCCAGCGGCGAGATCAATCGCAAAGTGGCCGATGCCAAGGCCACCATCGCCCGCGTGCAGCAGCATTATCAGCCCGGCGCCAAGGCCATCGATTTCACCGATGGTCTTTCCATCGAATTCGACGACTGGCGGTTCAATCTGCGCTCGTCCAACACCGAGCCGTTGATTCGCTTGAACGTGGAAAGCCGCGGCAACGAGGCGCTGATGAAGTCTCGCACTGCAGAGCTGCTGCAGATGATCGGCGGCGAAGAAGCACACTGATCCTCGCGCCCGGCGGCCAATCCGATAATCCGCGAAGTCGCACGTTCCTCGATCACTCGGGCGAACTGCGACTTCGAGCATTCTGCAGGCGCGCGCGGCCGGTGTAGGCTCGTCCATTCACAGGACGTGACATCACCCATAACGGCGCCAGGGAGTATCGGCGGTGGCAGGGCAACTTTCGCGCGATGAGTCGGATGCCGACCCGGCCTCGGTCGAGGCGGGCGGCGAGCTGCTGGATCTGCAGCGTGTCTTCGCCCTCTCTCAAGATCTGATGTGCGTGACCGACGCGCAGACCCGTTTTCTGCGCGTAAGCGCGTCGTCCGCTCGCATCCTCGGCTATCTGCCCGAGGAACTGCGCGGTCGCAAATTTCTCGATCTGGTTCATCCGAATGATCTGCAGGCCACACTGCTCGCGCACGAAACGGTGCTGCGAGGCGCGCAGGTCGTCGAGTTCGAGAATCGCTATGTGCGCAAGGACGGCTCGCCGGTCGAGTTGAGCTGGACGTCGTCGTGGCTCGCGGGCAGCGACGGCTCGGGTGCAACGTATTCGGTCGCGCGAGATATCACGAATCGCAAGCGCGCCGAGCGACTGCGTGAGTCGCAACGTGAAGTGTTGCAGCTGATCGTCGGTGGCTCGCCACTGTCCGATGTGCTTCGACGGATCTGCAGCATCATGGAAGCATTCGACGCCGATGCGAGATGCGCCGTGACCGTACTCGATGCACCCGCAGAACGCGTGCGCGCGGCGGTGAGCCCGAGCTTGCCGTCGCGATTCCTTTCCATGATCCAGGATACATTGCTCGGCATGCCGCACGGTGCATGCGCCAACGCGTTACGCAGCGGACAAACGGCAACCTGCGCCGACATGTCGAACGATCCGGAATGGCGCGAGCTGGCCAGCCTTGGCGCGGAGCTTGGTTTGCGAGCTTGCTGGTTCACGCCGGTCTTTGGCGCTCGCGGACGTTTGATTGCTGTCATCGCGGTTTATTACCCGCATCCTTACGTGCCGACGGATCGCGAGTTGGTGCTCGTGCAAGCGGCGGTGAGTCTGGTCGCGTTGGCGATCGCGCATTCCAGCGCGCAATCGCAGCTCAGAGAGAGCCTGACGCGCGTCGAGCTCGCGCAAAGCATCGCGCGGCTCGGCTATTGGGAGCGCGACTTGTCGAGCGACAGGCTCAATATTTACGGCGAGAGCAACGCCATCCTCGGGATTGCGTCGGAGCGCTCGGTGAGTCTGGACACGTTCCTCGGGGTGGTGCTCGAAGAAGATCGACCGGCGCTCGTGGCCGCCTACGGTGAGGCGAATCGCGGCGATGCCTCCGGCGGTGGGCTGCAGTTTCGGGTGCGACATCCCGATGGCTCGGTGCGCTATGTGCACGCCGAGCGCCGCGTGGTTCGCGACGAGACCGGTCGCACCACCCACATCATCGGCACCATGCAGGACGTGACGGAGCGCACCGAGGCCGATTTGGAGCGACAGAGATATCTCACTCAGCTGTCCTCGCTTGCAGACGCGGCCCGCAAAGTGAACTCGGTGCTCACGGTGGATGAGCTGCTGCAGGTCATTACTGAGATCGCGCGCGATCTGGTTGCTGCGCATGTGGCCGTCGGTGTCTTGAAGAGTGCGGACGGCCGTACGGTCGAGAGTTGCAAGACGTCACATTCGCAAAAATATACGACCGTGGTGCCGGGTCCGTTGTTGCTGGCGGCCGAAGGATCCCGGGCCGCGACGACTCCGCACGTCGTGCGTATTGAGCGGTCCACAGTAAGGCAGGGCATGCCGCTGGGGACGGAATGGCAGGCGTGCGGCACCCTGACCGTGTTGCTCGCGGCGGCGTCAGGGCGCCACATCGGTGTGCTGTGCGTGGCCGATAAGCAGGGCGGCAATTTCACGCTCAACGACGAGCGCGTGCTGATCCAGCTCGCCGATCTGGCCGCGGTCGGGCTGGAAAACGCGCGTCTGTACGCCGAGCTCGAGGAACGAGTGAGAAAACGGACACTGGAGCTACAGGAATCCAATAAAGAACTGGAGGCATTCAGCTATTCGGTCTCGCACGACCTCCGGGGACCGTTACGCGCCATAGCGGGGTTTACCGGCTTGCTGCGCGACCGGCATTACGAGACGATCGATGCGGACGGTCGGCGCTACATCGATCGCGTACTGGCCGGTACGCAAAGAATGTCGAACTTGATCGATGATTTGCTGGAGCTGAGCCGGGTCACGCGGGTGGAATTCAGGCGGCGACAGGTGGATCTGTCCGAGTGCGCGCGTGTCATCATGGCACGGCTGCGCGAAGCGAGCCCCGAGCGGGCCGCGACGATCGTGATCGAGCCGCGGCTCATCGTGGCGGGAGATCCCGGGTTGCTGGAGATTGCGCTGGACAATCTGCTGGAGAATGCCTGGAAGTTCACTGCCGCTCGGCCGGTGACGCAGATACGCTTCGGCGCGCTGGCGGATGCGGACGGGGACCAAAACCAGAGGACGTTCTTCGTGCAGGACAATGGCGTCGGGTTCGATCCGCGATACGCGGCGAACCTGTTCGGTGTGTTCCAACGTTTACATGCGGCCGGAGAGTTTCCCGGTACGGGGGTTGGCCTCGCGACGGTCCAGCGCATCGTGCAGCGGCACGGCGGGCGCATCTGGGCCGAGGCCGCCGTCGATCAAGGGGCGACGATTTACTTCAGCATTGCCGAGGGGCAGCAATGACCGAGCGCTACATCCTGCTGGTCGAGGACAACCCGGACGACGAGGAGCTTACGCTGCTCAGCCTGCGCAAGAACAATCTGGCGCACGAGATCGTGGTGGTCCGCGATGGCGTGGAAGCGATCGAATACCTGTTCGCCACCGGGCAATACGCCACCCGCGACGTGACGAATGCGCCCACGGTGATCCTGCTCGACCTGAAGCTGCCCAAGCTCGACGGGCTGGGCGTGCTGAAGCGGCTGCGCGCCGACGAGCGCACCCGCAATCTGCCGGTCGTCGTGCTCACCTCATCGAGCCAGGACGCCGACGTGATCGCCAGCTACAACCTGGGCGCGAACAGCTACGTCCGCAAGCCGGTCGAATTCGGTGCCTTCGTCGAGGCGGTCAGCAGCCTGGGGCTGTATTGGGTGATGCTGAACCGTCCGCCGCCGGTCCACGTATCATGATTTGACCGCGCGGGTCGTCGTCCCTAAACTACGCGCCCCTTCAAACCATATGACGGTTCGTGGGGCCGGCATCGGGCGGTTAGCTCAGCGGTAGACCACTGCTTTCACACGGCAGGGGTCACAGGTTCAATCCCTGTACCGCCCACCACTCCCAACGATTCGGATGGAATCCCGGCGCCATGATCGCTAAGGCGCCATGGCCATCCGTACTCGATTCGCTCCCAGCCCCACAGGCATGCTGCATATCGGCGGCGTGCGAACCGCGCTGTTCTCCTGGCTGTACGCGCGCCGTCACAACGGCACGTTCATCCTGCGCATCGAGGACACCGATCGCGAGCGTTCCACCGACGAGGCCACGCAGGTCATCCTGGACGGCATGGAATGGCTGGGCTTGAGCGCCGACGAAGGCCCGTTCTATCAGACCCGGCGGATGGATCGATATCGCGAAGTCATCGGCGAATTCTTGAAAGCCGGCCACGCGTATCACTGCTATTGCTCCAAGGAAGAGCTGGAGGAGATGCGCAATCGGCAGCTCGCGGCCAAACAGAAGCCGCGTTACGACGGCACGTGCCGGAATCGCACCGAGCCGCGTCCCGGCGTCTCGCCGGTGGTGCGTTTCAAGAATCCCATCGAAGGCAGTGTCGTCGTCGAAGACGTGATCCACGGCAACGTGGTGTTCGACAACATGGAGCTCGACGATTTGATCATCGCGCGCTCGGACGGCACGCCGACCTATAACTTCTGCGTCGTTGTCGACGACAGCGATATGAAGTGCACGCACGTCATTCGCGGCGACGACCACCTCAACAACACGCCGCGCCAGATCAACATGCTCAAGGCATTGGGCGCCGCGGTGCCTGTGTACGCGCACGTGCCGATGATTCTCGGCCAGGACGGCGCGAAGCTCTCGAAGCGCCACGGCGCCGTCAGCGTCCTGCAGTATCGCGAGGAGGGCTTCCTGCCCGAGGCGCTGCTCAACTATCTGGTGCGGCTCGGCTGGTCGCACGGCGATCAGGAAGTCTTCTCGATGGAGGAGATGACGAAGCTGTTCGACATCAAGGACGTGAACAAGTCGGCCTCGGCATTCAATCCCGACAAGCTGCTGTGGTTGAACCAGCAACACATCATGCGCTCGACGCCCGAGCACGTGGCGAAGTACCTGAAGCCCCAACTCGCCGCGCTGGGCGTGAACGTCGCCGACGATCGCAAGCTCGCCGCCGTGGCCAGGTCTCAGCAGGAGCGGGCCAAGACGCTGAAGGAGATGGCGCAGAACAGCCTGTTCTTCTTCCAGGACGTGACCACGTACGACGAGAAGGCCGCGAAGAAGAATCTCAGCGCCGAAGCGGTCGGACCGCTCACGACCGTGCTGAGCAAGCTCTCGGCCCTGAGCGAATGGGTCGCGCCCGCACTCCACGACGTGGTCAATCAGACCGCAACCGAGCTGAGCCTGGGCATGGGCAAAATTGCGCAGCCGATACGTGTCGCTGTCTCGGGCGGGACAGTATCGCCGCCCATCGATGTCACACTCGAGGTGCTCGGCCGTGAGGTCACCCTCGCGCGGCTGGAGCGGGCGCTGGCGTACGCGCGCGGACGGGGGTGAGGTTTTCCACCAAACCCCGTCAATACAAGAATTTGGTGAACTCTCCTTGACAGCCTCGCGCCGCTTCCCTACATTGCGCGCCTCTCGCGTGGGGCTATAGCTCAGCTGGGAGAGCGCTTGCATGGCATGCAAGAGGTCGCCGGTTCGATCCCGGCTAGCTCCACCAAGCCCCGACGTCTTACCGCGTCCCCATCGTCTAGAGGCCTAGGACATTACCCTTTCACGGTAGTAACCGGGGTTCGAATCCCCGTGGGGACGCCATCTCTAGTAAGGCGTCGGTGGTTGGCTCCCAACCGCCCGAGCGGCAGAGAGTAGGGGTGTTCAACCCCTCGGAACGTGAGTAGGCCACGCGTTCCGCGGACGCCGCGCTTAACCCATCACAAATGATCCGCATCCGACCGAGTCGCGCCGAAGACTTGCCACGCTTGTTCGAAGTATGGCGAAGCGCCGTCGACGCGACCCATGGATTCGTCGCGCCTGAAGACTTGGCGATCATCGCGACACAGGTGCGTGAGCACTATCTGCCTACCGCCGTGTTGCACGTGGCCGTAGCCGCTGACGATTGTCCGTTGGCTTTCATGGGTATGGCCGACGGGATGATCGAGAGCTTGTTCGTCGATCCGGCCCACCACGGTCGAGGCATCGGGCGTGCCTTGGTTGAAGCGGCTAGGGGAACGAGCCGAACGCTGGCAGTCGACGTCAACGAACAGAACATCGGCGCGCGTGGATTCTACGAACGACTGGGTTTTGAAGTCGTCGCGCGCTCCGAGCTCGACGGCTCCGGAATGCCGTATCCGATACTTCATCTTCGGGAAAAGAATGAAGATCGACGCATGTGAGGAATGCGCCGTGACCCCGAGAGGATAGTGATCACAAGCTGGCCGCCTGCTCCCGCTCGCGCAACTTAATACCGCGAGCGCGCGTACTGCTGAAACACGGCAGACAAACGCGAGCGATATCACATGTCAGTCCACGCCGCCGATAGGGTTGGTCCTCACCCCTTCACAGCCAGATCACGAGACAGGGTAGCTACTTCGGCCCGAGTGTATCGGCAAGCCCTCCATCCGTTGCATGCAATGTTTCTTGCCTTTCCGCTCCCGCTTTACCTGACGGCGTGGCTCGGCGATCTGGTCTACAGGAACAGCTTCGAGATTCAATGGCTGAATTTTTCGCAGTGGGCCATGGTCGGTGCACTGCTGTTCGGCGGATTCGCGCTCGTGTGGTCCTCGATCGACCTGATCCGTGCCCGGCCGGAGGCTAAACGAAGGCGCGCTGGTTACTTCGTCCTGTTGCTGCTGATGTTCGTGCTCGGTTTCATCAACGAGTTCATTCACGCAAAGGATGCATACGCGACGATGCCGGCTGGTTTTTATATGTCGTTCATCCTCACCGTTCTTGCGCTGATGGCAGCGTGGACGGGCTACTCCGGCTTCAAAAGTGAGGAGGTGAGCGATGCGCGCCGTGATCTGTAGCCTCATCGCGATCGCTCTATGTGCTTGCGCGAGGTCGGCACCACCTCCCCAATATGGCGCAAATCCGCCGATGCCCGAGCCACAGCGCGGTTTGTTACCTAGTATGAAGATCTCGCACCGCGCGGATTGGGGCAACGCCTCGCCGCAGGTGCCAGAAGGCTACAGCATCAAAGCCATCGCCACGGGGATGAGGATTCCACGTCAAACGTTGCTTTTGCCCAATGGAGATATTCTGGTGGCGGAGGCGTCGGGCGGAAATGAAAAGCCGTTGCGACCGAAGGACTTCATCGCGAACTACATCAAGTCGCTCGGCAAGACGGCGGTCGAAAGTGGCAATCAGATCACGCTCCTGCGCGACAGCGACGGCGACGGCACATACGAAACTCGGACCATTTTCGCCAAAGGACTCAACGCGCCTTACGGGATGACGCTGATCGGCAATGAGCTCTATGTCGCGAATCAAGATGCCCTCGTGCGCTTCGATTACAGCGAGGGCCAGACGCAAGCGAGTGGACCGCCCACGGAAGTGACCGAGCTTCCTTCGGTCATCAATCATCACTGGACGAAGGCAATGACGGCGAGTCCTGATGGGCGCTTTCTGTATGTGGGCATCGGCTCGAACAGCAACATCACCGAGCGCGGCATGGATGCAGAGTACGACCGCGCCAGAATCTGGCAGATCGACCCGCACACCGGCGCGCATAGAAACTTTGCGACGGGCATCCGCAATCCGACATCGCTCGCGATCCAACCCGGTACGGACAAGCTCTGGGCCGTGGCCAATGAACGCGACGAAATCGGCCCCAATCTCGTGCCGGACTATCTGACGAACGTTCACGAGGGCGGCTTCTACGGTTGGCCGTACAGCTATTGGGGCCAACATGTCGATCGACGCGCGCAGCCTCAAAATCCACAGAAGGTCGCTGCCGCGATCAAACCCGACTACAGCCTCGGCTCACACGTGGCTGCACTGGGCGTTGCGTTTTCTACACCCGCGATGGGTGAGCGCTTTGCCGATGGCGTGTTCGTCGGTCAGCACGGCAGCTGGAATCGTGATCCGCCGGTAGGATTCAAGGTCGTGTTCGTCCCCTTCCACGATGGCAAGCCGGCGGGGGATCCGGTGGATTTCGTTTCCGGCTTTCTGGGCAGCGACGGCAAAGCTCGGGGCCGTCCGGTCGGTGTCACCGTCGATCCGAAGGGCGCGCTCATCGTCGCCGACGATTTGTCGAACACCGTCTGGCGAATCACACCGAACGGGTCCGAGCAAACCGTTGCAGTCGAGCATCGCCCCGAGCGCCGGTTCCGCTCACAGCTTTGAACCCGCGGGCGTGCAAGTCCCACTGAGGGACTTGCCGGCTTGGCCGGGATGGGGCGAGGCGATGAAAAACTCGCCGGAAACCTCTGCACCTGCATTCCTGGAGAATACGAAGCTGCGGCCATCGGGCGCGATCATCGGTCCGATCTCGGTCTCATTCACATTGACTTCGGGGCCGTACTTTTCAGCGCGGCGCCAGCCATCGGAGGTTCTGACGATACGATATAAACCTTTGTTCGTGGCCAGAATGCCCCAGTGGCCGTCCGGTGCCGGCTGGAATTCATATTCGGCGTCGGCGGTGTTGATCTGCGGGCCTGCATTTTCAACGGTCCATTCACCGCCCGTCGCCTGTTTCGCCCGCCAGATATCATCTTTCCCGAGCCCACCGGCGCGCCGCGAGCCGAAGTAAAGCCATCCGTCAGCGGCGGGCCGAGGAAACCATTCAGCGGCATTCGAATTGACCGGCTCTGGAAGTCGTTCGGGTGCTCGCCAATTTCCGCTCGGGTCGCGCTGGGCGCGCCAGATATCCAGCGCGGCGCTCTTTGTCTCGCCGCTCGCGCGCGTTGAAATGAACCACAGCGTGTTGCCGTCGGCCGTGAACCACGGATCTGCTTCCAATCCATCGCCCGCGATGGGCGAGGGTTGCGGAGGCGACCATTGGCCGCCTTGGCAGCGTGCGGTGTAGAGGCGCCAGCCTGAAAAATTCCGGTCGCTGCGGACCAACCATAGATCGCCGGTTCTGGGGTCGAGGGCAGAATGCGATTCCCACATCGGGCTCGCGACGTTGGGGAGCACCCAACGCTCGACATGCAGCGGTTCGCGCCCGAGCGCGATCCCTGAGTAGATCACCAAGACCGCCGCCCACCATCCGTGCATCGTGCCCCCATCGTTGCCAACGTGGCGACACTATAGCTCAGCGATCTGGCTGCACCTCATTCGTCATCGGGTCAGGTCACGTGCTCCTGACTCTGCGGAGATACATCACGGCTGGATACATTTCTCGTTCGACGCTCCTGAAGCGTCCGCAATCCGATTCTGTTGAATTGCCGAAATCTCGTATGTTGTATGCAACTTGGCTCCGTGCGCGGGCGCGTGCATCGGATTGAGATCAGGATGTGGAATCGGCCTCACAAAAACGCCTTACCTCCAATTGACTGCCATTTAGAAACTGGGACCATCGGGTAGCCGACAGTACCGTAGGAGGGCTGAGCGATGAACGAAGAACTTGAACGAGCGGAACAGGAAGCGATAGAACTGTTAGATCTGGGCGATGCTACGAAAGAAACGAGGCAACTCGTTGCGGCTCCCCGCTTCCCTGATAGTGTTTTTGGTTTTGGTTGGAGGCCGGGCTGATCGCTGAAGTAAGAAACGGGCTGGCAGTTCACCGCGCCATGCGGTGAACTGCTAGAACCCACGTTTGAGTTCCGCGAATACAAACCGGCCGCGAAGATCTCCTTGTGACGTGTCATATCCCCACGCACTGACCGTCGAGAAGTCCGGCTCTGAGTCAAAGATATTTGTTGCACCCACCGTGAGTGAGGTCCCGGTCCAGCGCCGGGCAATATTCAGATCGAGAGTCGTCTGCGAGGCAACGTAGTACCCATTTTGAATCCCAGCAAAGGCATCTCGATAACTCGGTCGATGAAGCACATTCGCCGTAAGCCGCCATCGACTATCCTCCCATGTGATCTGCGTCGACGCGCGATATTGCGGAATGGTGCCGCGCTCGGCCGCAATATCGACCCGGTCCGTCAGGGTGGCAATTTCCTTGGGCAGATCTCTGTACCTGTACTTCTCATTCCAAGTCAGGCCGAGCCTGGCGCGGAGTCGGCCCGTGCCCAGCTCGATCGCTTTTTGCGCTGTTACGTCGACCCCGGACGCATGGATCTCGCCTAGATTTTGCCAGCCGAGATCGATCGACAGTATTCTGCCCGGACCAGCGCCGTCTCCGGGGCCGCGTGTAATACGGCCCGGCAGATAATCTTCGTTGGCCAGAGTCTCGAAGAGCGGCAACGAGTCGATACGGTTCGCTACGCTGACCTGCCAATAATCGACGCTCAGTTCGAGTTGCGCAGGCGTCCGGAACGTGAACCCCAGGTCTTTCGCTTTTGCAGTCGTTGCTTGTAAGTCCCGGCGGCCTGACACAACGATGCTGGCCACGGTGGTTTGATCTGTCTTGGGATCCAACACCGGGCTGTCGATCGACTGCCGCTTCAGATGCAGTTCGTATAGCGAGGGAGGTCGATACCGTTCGCCAACATCGCCGCGAAACGTGAAGCGCGCATTGGGATTCCATGCGAATCCGTATTGATTGCTTGTGACAGAGCCTTCTCCGGTGTAGTTATCGTGTCGCAGACCTGCGATTAGTTCCAGGGTTTTGACCACGGGGACCCGCATGCTGACGAAGCTTCCTGTGGAGTCTCTATCGGCGCCTCGCTCAACCTCATCGAACTCGATATCCTCCCGGCGCCACTCCGCACCCAACTGCAACTTCAGATCTCCGGCGGGAAGGAATGCTAGCGCTTGTTCAGCGAGCAGGTGGGCCTGGGATGCGTTGGCGGTGAACAGCTGCCGCAAGGGGGGAGCGAGGAGATCACCTCTGCCGGCGCCAGGGTTCGGTGACGCGAATCTGAGCGCAGTGCCAGCGTTGTTCGTATCTAACGAGCTTGCCAGCGAGATCTCGTCAATCTGATTCGTCACTGTGGTCGTGAATCGTTCGCGGGTATGCACGAGCGACAACTTTGTGTTCCAGCCGAACAAGTTCGTGTTGAACGTCATGTCGGCACGGATGAGATTCGATGAGCCTTCGAATTGCTGTGCCGGGATGCCGGTCAGCAGGCCGTAATACTCCAGCGGCGCGCCGAGATGGTTGTTCGGGTGATCCGCTGCAATCGGCAGGCCGCTTACAGTGGGCGGCGACAGCGTGTATTCCGTTTCCTGATGCGTGTAGATCGCGTTGCTGGACAGAGCAACCGAGCCGAGTGTCGTGTCGACGCTGCCAATCAGGCTGATAACACGGCGGGCTGGCGAGACAGACTGATACTGCAGAAGGCTGGTCAGGTTGGCGGTCGCCAATAGATCATCGGCGTCGACTGCGCCGCCGTCATTCACTGCTGGCAACCCAAGAATGGGTGCGCCCGGGGCCTGCAAGCGCACATTGCCCGGTGCGCTGGACAGAGAGCGTTGATCGACTCCGCCCTCATAGCGCCGATAGTCCTGGTTCAGGTATCTGCTCCGACTGTTGCCGAGCAAGTTCGTCAGTTCGAAATAGTCGGCAATCAGGATAGCTTCGGTTTCAGAAGGCGCACGCGCCAACGTAGTGAAGCGACGCTCGATCGATCCACCGCGGGCAGTCCCGTAGCGAGTCTCGGCGGTCAGTCCTTTCTCCGGCCGCCGAAGCACGATGTTCACGATACCGCCGAGACCATCCATGCCGTACACCACCGAGCCACTGTCGGGAACGAACTCAATGCGCTCGACAGCCGCCAACGGAATCGTGTTGAGATCGAACGCGGAATCTTCAAGGCTGCTGGCGCTCGCCACGGTGCGCTTGTTTTCGATCAACACCGTCGCAGGCCCGATGCCTCGACCCTCGGCATACTGCGCCCCGGTGAGTCGATACCCGGATGACCGCGTGAACGCCGTTTGCGTCAGATACTGTAACGCCTCCGGGATGCTCGACACCCCGAGCTCGTCGATGCGAGCGCGATCGATGACGACGGTCTTGGCGCCGTTGACGTGCTCCTGAATCGATGCGCGCTCATCGGGCGTCGGGATTCTGCTCGCGGTGACCTGGATCTCGCCGGTCTGTGGCGCCGTCCAGATCAGAGAACACACATTCTCGTCGTTGCAGGTTTCCGTAGGGTAGAAGGGGAGCGGCTCGAGGGCCACAGTAGTGCTGTCCATCCAGCGTGGATACAACAGAGTGCCTTTCGCCGCGTGGTAGATAGCTCGGTGGATCGACATGCGACCGAGAATCGGTCCCACCATTTCCTCCTCTTCCTGATCGGAGTTCGAGAGGTACGGAATCTCCAGGCCAGCTTGCCGGGCCAGGTCTCGAATGGCGAACTTGCGTTCCTTGGCCTCGATGTTGAAGTCGACTTCGCGCCTGCCGGCAGCGTTCACCAACGCCGAATACCAGAGAAGCTCGTTGTTCTCGATGTACTCGCGTAGCGAATAGGATTGGGGCATGCAGATGGGGCGGATCAGTTCTGTCCACGCCTCCAGTGCTCTGAACTTGCCGCGTAGCGGGTTGGAGTGAACTCGCCCGCATTTGCCGGTTGGAAAGCGAGTCGCGGTTCTTTGGAATAGATATTCCGCCTCCTCATCGAGCCGTCCGCCCAGGAAGCTGAGTGAGACGGGTCGTTCCACGCCGTCCTTTGGCATGCCTTCGGGGCGGTATACGCGGATGCCGATGGTGCTTCTGTAAAACGTGGCGGCGAGGCCGGTGCCGCTCAGCACTCGGTCGATCGCTTCCCTGACGGTGAAGGTGCCCCGGAAGCCTTTCACCCGGATGGCTTCGGCCTCCTCGAGGGACGGGCCGTGTGTTTGATCAAAATAATAGGTGCCACGCCATCCCTGCATGGAGACTTGGCGGACCGCATTGGGCAAAGGTCCATCGTCGATGGCGAACTCAACCGTGCGATCGGTATCGAGCGCATCGCGCCATGCCTCGGCTTCCTGCGAGGCTTTTTGAACAGAATCGAGCTCGAGAGCATCCAGCAGTGACAGGCTTTCGTTCAAATCGAGCAAGCGTTCGATGCGGTCTTTCGCGGCGACTTCCGCTGCTGCATCTTCAACGGTGATAGATGGCTTGGCGTGCCGGGGCGTCTCGTCGCTCTGCGCTGCGATTCCCGGGCGGCAGGTGAGGGAGGCCAGCACCAGCAGGGGCGCCGCAATGAGGTCCGTCCTAAAAGTACGGCTATCCATCACCCATGGACCGGTTGAGAAGGAGTTCTTATCCCCAGCAGCGAGCGAGAGTGTCGTTTGTTACGACGCCTCGCATAGCGCCACCGTTCGTTCGGTAGTTAAACCGACGCAGTAGGGAAGATCAATCGTAATCCCCGAATGGGATTAGACGAAATCAAGCTGCGAAGCGGTGCGGGTGATGGCGCGACTCGAAATCGCGCCTGCGAGTGCAGCCGGCCGATGCCTAGGGGCGGCGCGCAACAACGCCCTTCAGGTCGCCATCGTCAGGGATACAAGCAGCCGGTCATAACGCGAAGAGATCTGCGTTCAAGCCGCGCTTCGGCCATCGTGCGAGTCTGCGAATGTTTCGAGGACGATATCGTTCGCGATGCTCGTCATGAAGCGTTCCGGTCGGTGCGCCGTCTGGAGCTATTTCAAGAGCAGGTTGGCAATGGCCCGGGCCGTTTGATACGGCTCGGGGTCGTTGCGATTGCTCAACAGCACGACGGTGAAGCGCTGCTCCGGATAACGAATGATCACGTTGCGAAAGCCGATGCTCTCACCGGAGTGCCACAGGGTTCGGCCGCCGATCGGTTCCTGCGTGATTCGCCAGCCCATGCCGTAGCGAACCGTGGGATCGTCCGTATCCGTGACGGGTGTGAAGGCGAGGGCACGTGACTTCGCGCTGAGCAGCCGGTCGTCGTAGAGCGCGGCGTCCCACTTCGCGAGATCGTCGATGGAAGAGTAGATGCCGCCATCGCCGAGTACGGCGCTCGTCTGGCTTTGGTCGGTTTGCGTCCACGCGCCTCGTTCCTCGCTGTAGCCGAAAGCGCGATGCTTCACCGTCGAAATGCCTTGTTCGTACGCGACAGTGTTCGTCATGCCGAGCGGCGTGAAGATGCGTTCCTTCAAAAAAGTGGCGAAGTCCTTACCCGACGCCTTGCCGACGATCAATGCCAGCAACGCGTAGCCGCTGTTGCTGTATCGATAGCCCTTGCCAGGCTCGAAGTACGTGCGGCTCTGGCCCTCGAGAATCTTCAGCACGTCTGCATCGTGCAGCTGTGCCGTCATCTCCGGTGGAATCACGTCTTCGTAATCGATGAGCCCGGACATATGCGACAGCACCTGTCGAATCGTCATGCGCGTCGCCACCTCGGGCAGAGTTGGAAACCATTTGCGTAGCGAATCGTCCAGGCCGAGCTTGTTCTCTTCGGCGAGCAGCAGGATGGCGGCCGCGGTGAATTGCTTGCTCACCGAGGCGAGGCGATAGTTCGTCTCGGGGGTCGCGAGGCGCCGTTCGTCCACATCCGCGAAACCGTATGATTTGCGAACGAAAGGTTGGCCATCGCGCAGAATCAAGAGCGAGGCGCCTGGCCCGGGACCGTCGTAGCGGCTCATCAGTTGATCGATCCGACTCTTCACATTGTTCTCCGGACAGCTGCCGACGCGAGTGAATTCCAGGTCTTCGAAGTCATAGCTGAAATCCGCGTTCGGATCCACCTTGCTCATGGACAACTTCGCCGTCGCGCTGCTGGCATGTTCGAACTTCAACCACGCTTCGGCGTCGATGTCGTCTTGATCCCAGTCGACTAGCAGGCCCGCGCCGTCGACGCGCATGAGCTTACCGGTGAGCTGGGGCGACTTGGCCGAGGCGAAGACGATCGCATCGTTACGTGCGCAAATCGAAACGTCGCCAAACCAGGGATCGCGATAGATGCCCAGCCAGGGAGCCATGCTGGCCGCGCTCTCGGACCGTCGCGAGGACGTGTCGGGTGGCGGGGTTGACGTGTTCGCATTGTCGCGCTCGAGTTCACTCGCATACCAGTCGATGGGCTGAAGTTTGTCGGGCGCGGCGATCAGCTTGGCCAACGCGCTGTTGAGCACCGCGCGTGCTTTTGAGCCGTCGCCGTTGATCATGAACACGAACCCGGCGCGCTGGTCGGGAAACAGATTCACGGCGGAGAACATGCCGGCCAACGTTCCGGTGTGAGCGATTCGCCATATGCCATCGACATCGGACAAGCGCCAGCCGTATCCATAAGCGTTGATGTGACTGCCATCCCAAAGGCGCTGTCGCTGCGAGAGTGGCATCGGCGTGTGCGCGCTCCACAGCGTCCGCCGCTGCGTGGACGAAAGCCAGGTCGAGCCGTCGGCGGTCTTCATCTCGTCGCTCAGCCAGACGCGCATCCAGGTCAGCATATCCGTGAGACTGCATCGGATCCCGCCCGCGGCCGCGGCGGTATCGACCGGAATGCGCTCACCGTCCGCCCGAATGGGAACATTGCCTTCGCCTTGGCGCATGTGGGGTTGCGCCACGTTACCAACAGCATCGCGATCCCATGCGCCGACCTGACAGCGCGCCATGCCGAGGGGCGCGAAGACTTCCCGACGCATCAATTCTTCGTAGCTTGCGCCGCCAGCCGCCGCCGCAACTTCTCCGGCGACGACGTACATCAGATTGTCGTAGGCGTATTGGGAACGAAAGCTCTGTTGAGGTTTGAGGTGAGCGAGCCCGGCGAGGATATCGGCGCGTGTGAAGTTGTTAGGCTCGGGCCAGAGCATCAAGTCGCCCGCACCCTCGCGCAGGCCGGTGCTGTGAATCAGCAGGTCACGCACTTGAATCTGCTGCGTGACCCAGGGGTCGTTCATCTTGAAGCCGGGCAGATAACGAGTGACCGGATCTTCCCAGCGCAGCTTGCCCGAGTCCACCAGCCGGGCGAGCAGAGCGGTGGTCATCGCCTTGCTGTTGGAGGCGATCTTGAACAGTGTATCTTCATCGATCTTTCGATTCGTTCCGGCCACCAACTCGCCCGCGACGCGGGTATGGACCACTTTGCCATCGACGATCACGCCGAGCGCCATGCCCGGCAGGTGATATCGGGCCATCACGTCGTCGAAGATGCGATCGACCGATGCAGTAAGGCTGGGCTCAGTCGCAGGCGTCGGTGCGCTTGGGCGAGATGAGCATGCGCCCAACGTTGCGAGCGCGGCGAGGAATAGCAACACAGCGGCGAGCAGGCGGCGGGGCATAGCGATGCTCTGTGAGCTTATGAAATAGAAAAGGGGGCCCGCGGGGCCGCGGGGCGCCCCCCAGGGGCAAGAAAA
>JAEWAF010000114.1 GCA_023391815.1 Pseudomonadota bacterium | reverse complement strand
GCCTTATAGGCAGCAGTGGCCTCCGTTTGGGAAGCACCGAGCCCCACAGTCGCGGGATCTCCCACCCGATAGGTATAGGGCCCCACCTCTGGACCGACGCAGTCCGCCGTGCCTCCAGAGCTTGAGCACGTATCGTCCGCAGCAATTGCAGTCGACGCGACCAAGACCGTGGCCAGCGCGCCTCCGAGGAACATCTTCATTCGCAGTTTTCCGTTGCAGATGGACACCCAAGGGCGAGCGCCATAGCCATCCTTGGGTTAGAGCATGAACGCGCCGGACACTACACGATCAACTAATACATGATCAATCGGTAGAAGCTAGTGACGTTCGCGGAGGCAAGGTCGCAAGGGCCACACTGGGACTGCTCTGCCGGAGTCACAATCCCTTGTCGTCGCCGCGTGTATGACAAATCAGTGCAACGCCTTGATCGCCCCCTCCAACCCACCAAGCGTCAGCGGAAACATCCTGTTCTCAATCAACTCCCGCGTGACCTGCACGGACGGCGTGTAATCCCACCTTTGCTCCAATTCGGGATTCAACCAAACATGATGCGGCCATGTCTTCGTAAGGCGCTGCATCCACACCGACCCCGCCTCTTCATTCCAATGTTCGATGCTGCCACCCGGCTGCACGATCTCGTACGGGCTCATGGTGGCATCGCCGACCACGATCAGTTTGTAATCGTGACCGTAAGTCCTCATTACTTCCAACGTCGGAATCTTCTCCGCGTGGCGACGCCGGTTGTCCTTCCACACGTGCTCATAAACGAAGTTGTGGAAATAGAAATATTCGAGGTGCTTGAACTCGGAGCGGGCTGCGGAGAACAGCTCCTCGCAGACGCGCACGTGATAATCCATCGAGCCGCCGACATCCAAAAACAGCAGCACCTTGATCGCATTGTGCCGCTCGGGCACGAACTTGAGATCGAGGAAGCCGGCGTTGCGGGCCGTCGAATCGATGGTGCTGTCCAGATCCAGATGTTCCGCCGCGCCTTCGCGGGCGAACTTACGAAGTTTGCGTAACGCGATCTTGATATTGCGCGTACCGATCTCGACGGTGTCGTCGAGGTTCTTGAACTCGCGCTGATCCCACACCTTCACCCCGCTCTTGTTGCGCGATCCCTCCTGGCCGATGCGAATGCCTTCCGGGTTATAGCCGTAAGCGCCGAAGGGTGACGTGCCCGCCGTGCCGATCCATTTGTTGCCGCCCTGGTGGCGTTCCTTCTGTTCGGCGAGCCGCTGTTTCAGCGTCTCGATCAGTTTGTCCCAGCCACCCAGCGCCTGGATCTGCGCTTTCTCTTCGTCGGTGAGCGAGCGTTCGCCCATGCGCTTGAGCCACTCCTCGGGAATGGCCTTCATCATGGCGTCGAACAAATCTTCCGCGCCTTTGAAGTGCGCGGCGAAGGCGCGGTCGAAGCGATCGAAGTGACGTTCGTCCTTCACCAAGCAGGCGCGCGATAGGTAATAGAAGTCCTCCGCGCTGGCGCTTGCGACCCGTGCCTGCAATGCCTGCAACAGCGACAGGAACTCGGTGATGGACACCGGCACCCCACCCTCGCGCAGCTTGAAGAAGAAAGGCACTAACATGGCGGTTGGCGATCAGCGGCCGCGACGGTTCATAAACACCAGCTGCTCGAACAAATGCACATCCTGCTCGTTCTTCAGCAGCGCGCCGTACAGCGGCGGAATCGATTTCTTCGGATCGTCGCTGCGCAACGCTTCGGCCGGAATATCTTCGGCGACCAGCAGCTTGATCCAATCCAGCAGCTCCGACGTAGAAGGCTTCTTCTTCAACCCCGGCATTTCGCGAACTTTGAAGAACGCGGTCAACGCCTCCGACAGCAGCTCTTTCTTCAACGTCGGATAGTGCACGCCGACGATGCGCTCCATGGTCGAGGCATCCGGAAAACGGATGTAATGGAAGAAACATCGGCGCAGGAACGCGTCCGGCAGCTCCTTCTCGTTGTTGCTGGTGATGATGATGATCGGACGATGCCGCGCCTTGATCCATTGGCGGGTCTCGTACACGTAGAACTCCATGCGATCCAGCTCGTGCAACAGATCGTTCGGGAATTCGATATCCGCCTTGTCGATTTCGTCGACCAGCAGCACCGGCTGGACGTCGCTTTCGAACGCTTCCCACAAGCGGCCTTTGACGATGTAGTTGCCGATGTCGTGCACCTTCGCCTCGCCGAGCTGCGAATCGCGCAGGCGGGACACGGCATCGTATTCATACAAACCCTGCTGAGCTTTGGTCGTGGATTTGATGTGCCAGCGATACAGCGGTCGATCCAGCGAGCGCGCGACTTCTTCGGCGAGCTGCGTCTTGCCGGTGCCCGGCTCGCCTTTGACCAGCAGCGGACGGCCAAGCACGACGGCCGCATTGACGGCCATCATCAAATCTTCAGTGGCAACGTAGTTGTCCGTGCCGGAAAACCGTGACGACATGAATACCCCGAGTAACGAAGGCTAGTGGGCGGCGACTCCGCCGGAGAACACACGATACCATCGCCGAGAAGGGTGCTCGACGTCTTACGGTTTGGCGACGGGCGCGGGCGACAATTTGAGGGTGTGCTTCGGCTCGCCCGGCAGAAGAGGACGCGGCTCGCCGCGGGCCCAGGCTTTGTGGCCCGCTCCGTAGAACGGTGACATCGGGTGGTCGACCGGCCCACCGGGCATCTGGAAATATCCCTGCGCTTCACGTCCCGGCGACACCACCATGCGCTCGGATGCGCCGAAAGCCGGGCCCTGAACGCGCGGCATGAATGAATCGCCCGACAGCGGCTGCGCCGGCATGTCGAGCCAGGGGCCGACGAACGGAATGGCCTGCGACAGCGGATGTTTCATGGCGAGCGTGTTCTGCGCGCCCCAGGTGCACTGGCCCAGCGAGCCGCACTCCCGGACGAGCTCCTTCAACGCCTTGTCGATCGACGCCAGCAATGCATCGTCCCAACTCGAATAACGCGGATCGAGCATGTGCGCCGGACGCTTCGTGACCAGCTGCCACAGCGGGCCTTCGAACTGCGCCGACGGCGAGAACTTGGTCTTCGGATATTTCAGGCGGGCGGCGGCGGTCAGCGATTCGAAAACATCCTGGCGAATCTGCAAACGCATCGCGCGTACCAGGCGATAACCCACATCGTCGGCCGATGCACGCGCGGACCAATCCTCCAGGAACTTCCTCGCCTCTGCTCGCAGCGGCTGCGACCGCACCGACTCTTCGTCGAGCAGTTCAAGCAGGAAATCGCGCCAGCGAATGAGAAACAAAGCGCGATCGTCCAGCTGGATGTTCACCATGTCCGCAGGAGTCGCGTTCTCGAGCGCGAGCAGATCGTCACGAATCTGCGCGGCGCGCGCGCCGTTGTCGTACATGCCATCGCCCATGAACGACAGCCAGGTCTCGACATCGACAGTGCGCGCATTCGCGGTCCACAGTCGGCCCGACTGCGGGTCGATGATGCGAGGATATTCCTCGGGTTTGCGCCAGCCATTCCAGCCGGTGTCCGGGGTGTTCCACAAATACGGCATGGTGGAGTCGTAGTTGCCGCGCACCGGCACCTGACCCATCAACGACCAGCCGATGCGACCGGTCGCATCGACCGCAACGAAATTCTGCACCGGCACGCCCGAGCGATTCGCGACGAGCAACGCGTTCTCGACTGTATCGACCGTCTCCAGATCGACCATGCGCAAGTTGGTCGCTTCCGCATGATGCGCAGTCCACGCCAGGGCCAGCGGTCGATTCGAGGTGTCCTCGCGAACGATCGGGCCCCAGCGCGTGCTCGTGACGGTGAGCTTCTCGTCGTCGCCGTCTTTCACCTTGAGAGTTTCCTGCCGCACTTCGAACGGCTCGGAGCCTTCAGGCGTGAGATAGCGGGACGCATCTCGGGGATCGCGCTCGACGATGACCAGATCGGTCCAGTCGCCAAAGCTGTTGGTGAAGCCCCAGGCCACGTGACCGTTGCTGCCGACGATCAGCACGGGCAGACCCGGCAGCGTCACGCCGACCAAATCACGGTGCGCCTCGCCGTCGTTATCGACGATCATGCGCGCGCGATACCAAACGTGCGGCAGACGCAGGCCAAGGTGCATGTCGTTGGCAAGCAAGGCGCCTCTGTCGGCGGTGTGACTGCTCGCGACCGCCCAGCTGTTGCTGCCGACGTAAACTTTCTCTTCCATCGTGCCCGTCGTACGAGGTGCCGACAAAGCCGCCGACCGCGCAGCGCCATCACGAAGGTCGAACACATCCGGACCAGGGATGGTCGCGGAGCGGATCGTTCCGCCCGCCATCGGTGCATCCCATTCCGTGCCGAGCGGCGCGAGGAACGCGAACATGGCCGGCGGTAACGCGTCGCGCAGTTGCAGACGCGACAGCTCTTCGCTGCCGGTTGAATCGTTCAAATTGAGATACATCGAGAACGCGACGAGCAGCGAATCTTCGGGCAGCCACGGCGCGGGCTTCGCGCCGAGCAACAGATATTCCCAAGGCTTCGCGGTGGCTTCCGAGAGCGCGAAATTCACCCCCGCCGAATACGCATCCAGCAAGGCACGATCCTTCGCCGGCGCGGCCGCGAGGACCTCACGCGCCACACGCCTGAATCCGTGCACGCGCAGTTTGCGATCCATATCCAGCACCGACGTGCCCAGCAATTCCGCCATCTCGCCCGCGGCCGCACGCCGCATCAGATCCATTTGGAAATAACGATCCTGGGCGTGTGCGAAACCGGTGGCGAACGCGAGATCGGCACGAGTACCGGCACGAATCACCGGCGTGCCCTCGGCATCGCGCTCGATGGCGGCCGGCTGCGAGATGCGGGCGTTGGAGATATTGCCGTCGAGCCGAGGCAGGCTGGCGCGCAGCGCGAAGTAGCCGATCAACCCACCGACGATCAGAACGATCAGTAAGGCAAGACCAACAACGCGCAGCGGCCGAAGCAAACGCATGAGTAAGGGAGGTTAGACTCGGACCTCGAGAATCTTCATGGCATTGGTCTTGCCCGAGACGCCGGACAACTCACCCTTGGTCAGGATGATGCGATCGCCCATCTCCACCATGCCCTGTTTGAGCATGAGTTTGAAGATGTCCGCGTACAACAGCTGCGCGTTGGTGTGAGTGATATCGAAGGTCACCGGATACACACCGCGATACAACATCACACGACGGCGCGTTTCTTCGTGGCGAGTGAACGCGTAAATGGGAATGTCGGCACGAATACGCGACATCCACAGCGGCGTGGAGCCGGACTCGGTCAACGCGACGATGGCCTTCACCTTCAAATGATTGGCCGTGTACATCACCGCCATGGCGATAGCTTCGTCGGTCTTCTCGAAGATGCCGTGCTCGCTGCGGGCTCGCACCGGAGTATGAGAGCTCTCGTACTTCTCCGCGCCGAGAATGACCTGCGACATGGTCGCCACGGCCTTGACCGGATACTTACCGACCGCGCTCTCGCCGGAGAGCATCACCGCGTCGGTGCCGTCCATGACGGCGTTGGCGATGTCGGAAACTTCGGCGCGCGTCGGCACCGGGTTGTGAATCATCGATTCCATCATCTGCGTCGCCGTGATGACGACCCGGTTGCGCTTACGGCAAGCGGAGATGATGTGTTTCTGCAGACCGGTCAGCTCGGCGTAACCCACTTCGACGCCGAGGTCGCCGCGCGCCACCATGACGGCGTCGCTGGCTTGAATAATCCGATCGAGGTTCACCAGCGCTTCGCTGCGCTCGATCTTTGCGACCAGGTGACCATGGCCGCCAGCACCCCGCAACAGGTGCCGGGCTTCTTCCATGTCGTGACCGTCGCGCGCGAAGGAGACGGCCAGATAGTCGACGCCCAGCTCGGCCGCGAGCTTGATGTGCTCGCGATCCTTATCGGTCAAGGCACCGGCCGACAGACCGCCGCCTTGTTTGTTGATGCCCTTGTTGTCCGAAAGCTCACCGCCCACCACGACTTTGGTCATGATGCGCGGGCCGTCCACATCGCTGACTTCCAGAACGATCAGGCCGTCGTTCAACAACAGCGTGTCGCCGGCACGAACGTCCTTGGGGAGATTCTTGTACGCGACACCGACTGACTTGGCGGTGCCCGCCTTGGAGTCGAGCGAAACGTCGAGGACGAACGGCTCGCCCTCGTTCAGGAACACCTTGCCCTCGACGAAGCGGTCGATGCGGATCTTCGGGCCCTGCAGGTCACCGAGCACCGCGACCCACTTGCCGACCTGCTCCGCCACTTCGCGCACCATCTTGACGCGATTGGCATGGGCCGCGGCCTCGCCGTGCGAGAAGTTCACCCGCACGACGTCGGCCCCGGCCCGCAACATCTCACCAAGCACCTTTGGGTTATCGGTGGCCGGCCCGAGGGTGGTCAGGATCTTGGTGCGACGGAGCATTGAAACCTCGTGTTAACTGCGACTACGTTCTTCCAGAACCGCGACCGCGGGCAGCTTTTTGCCTTCCAGGAATTCCAGGAACGCGCCACCACCGGTGGAGATATAGGAGATGTCGTCTTCTACACGATATTTCTCGATCGCCGCTAGCGTATCGCCACCACCGGCGATGGAAAACGCCGATGATTTGGCTATCGCTTGCGCTAATGTCCGCGTGCCCTCGCCGAATTGATCGAATTCGAACACGCCCACCGGGCCGTTCCACACGATGGTTCCGGCGCTCGCGAAGGTGCGCGCAAACTTTTCAGCGGTATCCGGGCCGATGTCCAGGATCATTTCGTCGGCCTGCACCTTGCCGACCGGCTTCACATCGGCTTCGGCGTTGGCGGAGAACTCCTTGGCCACGACCACGTCGGTCGGGATCGGAATCTGCACCTTCAGCTCGGCCGAGCGCTTCAGCAGGCCCTTGGCGATATCGATCATGTCCGGCTCATGCAGCGACTTGCCGACCGGCAGGCCCTGTGCGGCGATGAACGTGTTGGCGATGCCGCCGCCGACGATCAGCGTGTCGACCTTGGACAGCAGGCTCTCCAGCACCGTCAGCTTGGTCGAGACCTTGGAGCCCGCGACGATGGCGATCAACGGCCGCTTGGGCTTTTCCAGCGCGGTCTCGAGTGCCACCAGCTCATTCATCAGCAACGGGCCGGCGCAGGCCACCTTGGCGAACTTCGCCACCCCGTGCGTGCTGGCTTCGGCGCGGTGGGCCGTGCCGAACGCGTCCATCACGAACACGTCGCACAGCTCCGCCATCTTCTTGGCCAGCTCTTCCTTGTCCTTCTTCTCGCCCTTGTTGAAGCGCACGTTTTCGAGCAGCACCACTTCGCCGGGCGCGCATTCCACGCCATCCAGCCAGTGCTTCTCGAAGCGCACCTTGAAGCCCAGCAGCTCGGAAAGCCGCTGCGCCACCGGCGCGAGCGAAAATTCTTCGTCGTAGACGCCCTCTTCCGGGCGCCCCAGGTGCGACATGACGAGGACGCGCGCGCCCTTCTCCTTCGCCGCCTGAATCGTCGGCAGCGACGCGCGGATGCGCGCGTCGCTGGTCACAACTCCACCCTGCACCGGCACGTTCAGATCCTCGCGGATCAGAACGCGCTTGTCGCGCAGGTCTAAATCGACCATCCGCAAGACGGCCATGATTACTGCGCCTTCGACCAGGCCACGGTGGTGTCGAGCATGCGGTTGGAGAAGCCCCACTCGTTGTCGTACCACGAGCACACCTTCACCAGCGTGCCCTCGATGACCTTGGTCATGGTGGCGTCGTAGGTCGAGGAATGCGGATCGTGGTTGAAGTCCACCGACACCAGCGGTGCGTCGGTGTACGCGAGAATGCCCTTCATCGAGCCGTTCGCGGCTTCCTTCATCACCTTGTTGATTTCTTCGATGGAGGTCGCGCGCTTGGCGACGAAGCTCAGATCGACCAGCGACACGTTGATGGTCGGCACGCGCACCGAGAAGCCGTCGAGCTTGCCGTTCAACTCCGGCAGCACCAGGCCGACCGCGGCGGCCGCGCCGGTCTTGGTCGGGATCTGCGACTGAGTGGCCGAGCGGGCACGACGCAGGTCCTTGTGGAACACGTCGGTCAGCACCTGGTCGTTGGTGTACGAATGGATGGTGGTCATCACGCCCGAGACGATGCCGATCTTCTCGTGCAGCACCTTGGCCAACGGCGCCAGGCAGTTGGTCGTGCACGACGCGTTGGAGATCACGGTATGGCTCGACTTCAGCGTGTCGTGGTTCACGCCGTAAACGACCGTCGCATCCACGTCCTTCTCGCCCGGAGCGGAGATCACGACTTTCTTCGCGCCGCCCTGGATGTGCAGACCCGCCTTCGCCTTGCTGGTGAACAGGCCGGTGCATTCGAACACGTAATCGACGCCCAGCTGGCCCCACGGCAGCTTGGCCGGATCGCGCTCGGCGAGCACTTTGATGCGGTCGCCGTTGATGACCAAGGAATCGCCGTCGACTTTCACTTCGCCGTTGAACTTGCCGTGCACGGTGTCGTAGCGAGTGAGATGCGCGTTGGTCTGCGCGTCGCCGAGATCGTTGAGCGCGACGATCTGAATTTCTTGCTGACGGTTCGCCTCGTACAGCGCGCGCAGGATGTTGCGGCCGATGCGGCCGTAGCCATTGATACCAACTTTGATGGGCATTCTATTTACCTCGTTAGAATCACTGCAGCAGCTTCTGCACGGTGCGAACGACATTGTCCGCCGTGAAGCCGAAGTGCTTGAACAAATCCTTGGCGACGCCTGACGCGCCGAACGTCGTCATGCCGATGATTGCACCGCGCGGGCCGACGTAGCGGTACCACGTTTCGGTCGCGGCGGCTTCGATCGCCACGCGGACTTCGACGGCGCGCGGCAGTACCTGCTCGCGGTACGTTTCATCTTGAGCTTCGAACACGTTCGTGCTCGGCATGGAGACTACGCGCACTCGCTTGCCGTTCTGTTGCAACAGGCCGGCGGCTTCGACGGCGATGCTGACTTCCGAGCCGGTCGCGATCAGGATCACGTCGGGCGTGCCGTCCGAATCCTTCAACACGTAACCGCCGCGACGGATGTTCGCGATCTGCTGGTCGGTGCGGGGCTGCTGCGGCAAGGCCTGGCGAGTGAGCGCCAGCGTCGACGGACCCGTGCGACGCTCGATCGAGTCCGCCCAGGCAACCGCCGTTTCCGTGCTGTCGCAAGGACGCCAGACGGTCATGTTCGGAATGATGCGCAGGCTCGGCAGATGTTCCACCGGCTGATGCGTCGGGCCATCCTCGCCCAGGCCGATCGAGTCATGGGTCATGACGTAAATGACCCGCTGCTTCATCAGTGCCGACATGCGCATGGCGTTACGAGCGTAATCGGAGAACACCAGGAAGGTGCCGCCGTACGGAATCACGCCGCCGTGCAGAGCCAGGCCATTCATGATCGCGGACATGCCGAACTCGCGCACGCCGTAGTGGATGTAGTCGCCCGAGGCATCCGCGCCGGTGATGGAGCGCGAGTCCTTGCGATTGGTGTTGTTCGAGCCGGTCAGGTCGGCCGAGCCGCCCAGCAGCTCCGGCAAGCCCGGACCGAACGCATTCAATGTCGCCTGCGAGGACTGACGAGTCGCGAGCGGCTTGGTCTCCTTGGCAACCTCGGCCACGTATTTCGCCGCGACCTCGCTCCAGGTGTTGGGCAGGTTGCCCGCCTGACGACGCTCATATTCGGCGGCGAGCTCGGGGAACTTCGCCTTGTATGCGTTGAAGCGCTGCTGCCACTCGGACTCGCGCTTGGCGCCCTTCTCCCGCGCATCCCAACCCTTGCGAATTTCCTCCGGAATCACGAACGGCTCGTAGTTCCAGCCGAGGTTCTTGCGGGTGGCCGCGACTTCATCGGCACCGAGCGCCGCGCCGTGCGTGGCTTCGGTGCCCTGCTTGTTCGGCGAGCCCCAACCGATGATGGTCTTGCAACAGATCAACGAAGGCTTGTCGGTTTGCGCGACCGCCTCGGCGATGGCCTTTTCGATCGCGGCCGGATCGTGGCCGTCGACGTTCGGCACCACGTGCCAGCCATAAGCTTCGAAACGCTTCGGCGTGTCGTCGGTGAACCAGCCGTGCACTTCGCCGTCGATGGAAATGCCATTGTCGTCGTAGAAGCCGATCAGCTTGCCGAGCTTGAGCGTGCCGGCCAGCGAGCAGGCCTCGTGCGACACGCCTTCCATGAGACAGCCGTCGCCGAGGAACACCCAGGTGCGATGGTCGACGATGTCGAAGCCGGGACGGTTGAACTGGCTGGCGAGATGCTTTTCCGCCAGCGCCATGCCGACGGCATTGGCCAGGCCCTGGCCGAGCGGACCGGTGGTGGTCTCGATGCCCAGATGCGCGTCGTGTTCGGGATGGCCGGCGGTGTGCGAGCCGAGCTGCCGGAATTTCTGCAGATCTTCGATCTTCAGCGGATAGCCGGTCAGATGCAGCACCGAGTACAGCAGCATCGAGCCGTGACCGTTGGACACCACGAAGCGATCGCGGTCCGACCACAGCGGATTGCCGGGATTGTGCTTGAGGTGATCGTTCCACAAGACTTCGGCGATGTCGGCCATGCCCATGGGCATGCCGGGATGGCCCGAGTTGGCCTTCTGCACGGCGTCCATCGCCAGGGCACGAATGGCGTTGGCGAGCTGTCGGCGGGGCGGTGTCTGCATTAAAAATATCTCGAAAGTGCGTGGAAGCGGCCCCGAAAGCGCGTGACGAGCGCGTGGGAAGGCCGCGCATTTTGGACTATGGGGCGAGGTGGGGCAATGCAGACGGCGGCCAATCGGTCCCGGTGTAGTACCGGACCCGAGCCCTCGGGAACGAAACCACGCCTTGCCAGTCGGAACCGGAACGGGAACTGTCCGTTGTGGCGCTGTGGGTCGCTCTCTCGCGACGCTTGGAGTTTGTGAGACGAGGCGCAAAACTCGCGCTCGCGGTGCCTGCGAGCCATGCGATTAGACGCTGGTCACCTTTTCGCTCCAGCCCCGTTGCTACGATGATTGTGGCTATTTTGCCCCATTATGTAGCGGCGAAAGTTTTTAACGATGCAGTCCGTCCGCCTCATTCAGTTCAGCGATTTGCACCTGTTCGGCGAGGCAGGCGCGCGCCTGCGGGGCGTGGCGTGCTTGCCGGCTTTGCAGGCCGCGGTCGCCGATGCCCAACGTCGCAGTTATCGCGCTGACGGCGTGTTGCTGACAGGCGACTTGGTGCAGGACGACCCGGAGGGTTACCGCTGGGTGCGCCATGTGTTCGGCGCCTCGCGCGTGCCGGTGCTGTGTCTGGCGGGCAATCACGATCTTCCCGATCACATGCGCGCAGCCCTGCGCGGCGGGCCGTTCAAAGTCGGCGGTCACACCGAATTCGGGCGCTGGCTGGTGGTCATGCTGGATTCCTGGGTGGCCCATGACGCCGGCGGCCGGGTCGGCGCCGAGCAGCTCAGCTATCTGCGCGAAGTGCTTCGCACTCATCGCAACCATCACGTGCTGGTGTGTCTGCACCATCACCCGATCCCGATCCGCAGCCAGTGGCTGGATCAGGTCGGGCTGTACGATGCGGACGAGCTCATGACCGTCGTGCGCGAGCATTCGAACGTGCGCGGCGTGCTCTGGGGTCACGTGCATCAGTCGCTCGACAGTTTTATTCACGGCGTGCGCTTCATGGCGACGCCGGCCACCTGCGCACAGTTCGTGCCCGGCAGCGTCGATTTCGCGATCGACAATCGCCCGCCCGGCTATCGCGTGCTGGAGCTGATGCCCGACGGCAGCATCGCCACCGAAGTCTGCTGGCTCGAGAGCTACGCTCATTTCAATGAACTCGGGACCGGGCATCCTGCCACGGCCCGAGTTGCGAGTTGGCAAAAGACGTGACTTTTGCCTCTCGCTCGCCGCCCGGGCGGCGGGGTACATCCATGTACCCTAGGCGGTACTTGTCGACCTCGAGATAAAACTCAATGAAGAAAATACTCGTGGCGCTGTGCGCCTTCTGGCTCAGCGCGAGCGCGTGCGCCGCCGATCAGCAGCATCACAGCCTGTGGTCGCTCCAGGGCAAGACCAACACCGTCTATCTGCTCGGCTCGGTGCACTTCCTCAACGAGAGCGAGCAGCTGCCGGCGGTGGTCGACGAGGCTTATCGGAAGTCTCAGAAGCTGGTCATGGAGATCGACATGGACGATCTCGATCCGGCCGAGACGCAAGCGATCACGCTCGAGCTCGGCGTGCTGCCCGCCGGGCAGACGCTGGAGCAGCAGCTTGGCAAGCCGACCTACTCCCGACTGACGAGCCGCGCGCGCGAGGTCGGCATCGACCCGGCGCTGCTGAATCGTTTCAAGCCCTGGTTCGCGGCCATGACGCTGGTGCAGTTGCAGCTGGTGAAGCTGGGCCTGAATCCGAACTCGGGCATCGAGCAACGCTTCACGGCGCGCGCGGTTGCGGATCGAAAGCCCATTCAAGGCCTGGAAACATTGCGTGAGCAACTGGCCATGCTGGCCGGTCTGCCGGATCGCCAGCAGCGCGAGTTCCTGCTCTACAGCATCGAGGACACGGACCGAATTTCGGACGAAATCGATGAGCTGCTGTCAGCCTGGCGGCGCGGCGACAGCAAAGCGCTCGCGGCTTTGCTGGCGGAGGGGTTCGATCGGTATCCGGATCTGTACCGGCCGCTGACCACGGACCGCAACCGCCGCTGGTTGAGCCAGGTGGAAGCGCTGCTCGATGATCGCGACAACTATCTGGTGATCGTCGGGACGCTGCACCTGGTGGGCAAGGACAGCCTGATCGATCTACTGGAAAGCAAAGGCCACAAGGTCACGCAGCACTGAGCTGCCGATCAGACTTCCACCATCTCGAAATCTTCCTTGCCGGCGCCGCAGTCCGGGCAACGCCACGACAGCGGCACATCCTCCCAACGCGTGCCGGCGGCAATGCCGGATGCGGGATCGCCTTTTTCTTCTTCGTAGACGTAACCGCAGATCACGCACATGTAGGCTTTCATTTCGCAGCGCCGGCTTCAAACCCTGGTAGAGAAGGGGCCGGATTATAGGGAAGAGCAGCCGGCGATGGGAGCTTGCTGTACTCGGCGCCGAAGTCGTCGCACCGGGGCGGATGGCTTACACTTGCGCGCCTGAGATCCTGCGGAGTTCCCCCCGTGTCGTTATTTTCCGATGCCAGCCGCTACATTCCCGGCGGCGTGAACTCACCCGTCCGCGCTTTTCGCGGTGTCGGCGGCGAGCCTGTTTTCATCGAGCGCGCGGCCGGCGCGCGCGTGTTCGATCAGAGCGATCGCGGTTACATCGACTACGTCGGCTCGTGGGGGCCGATGATTCTGGGCCATGCGCATCCGACGGTGATCCGCGCCGTGCAGGAGCGCGCCGCGCACGGCTTGTCGTTCGGGGCACCGACGCAGATCGAGACCAAGGTGGCGCGGAAGGTCTGCGAGATCATGCCGTCCATCGAGCTGGTACGGATGGTGAGCTCGGGCACCGAAGCGACCATGAGCGCGATTCGCCTGGCGCGCGGGTTCACCGGTCGCGACAAGATCGTGAAGTTCGAAGGCTGTTATCACGGTCACTCCGATTCGCTGCTGGTGAAAGCCGGCTCCGGCGCCCTCACCTTCGGCGTACCGACCTCGCCGGGCGTGCCGAAGGAGCTGGCGGCACACACCATCACGCTCAATTACAACGATATCGCCCAGGTGCAGCAGTTGTTCAAGGACAGCGGCGATGAGATCGCCTGCATCATCGTCGAGCCGATCGCCGGCAACATGAATTGCGTGCCGCCGGTGCCGGGGTTCTTGGAAACATTGCGCGCGGTGTGCGATCAGCACGGCGCGGTGTTGATCTTCGACGAAGTGATGACCGGCTTCCGGGTCGCACGAGGTGGCGCTCAGGCGCTGTATAACATTCGTCCGGACCTGACCACGCTCGGCAAGATCGTCGGCGGCGGCATGCCGGTCGGCGCGTTCGGCGGACGCCGCGACATCATGGAACGGATCGCGCCGCTCGGGCCGGTGTATCAGGCCGGCACGCTCTCCGGCAATCCGGTCGCGATGGCGGCCGGTCTCGCGACCCTGGAGCTGCTCGATCAACCGCAGTTCTACGAGCAGATCGCCGCGCGCACCAATCAATTGATCGAAGGTCTGCAGCAGGCCGCGAAGCTGGCCAACATTCCGCTCTCGACCAATCATGTGTGCGGCATGTTCGGCCTGTTCTTCACCGACAAAACGCCGGTGCGTTATTTCCGTGAAGTGATGGCCTGCGATGTCGAGCGCTTCAAACGTTTCTTCCACGGCATGCTGAACGAAGGCATCTATCTCGCGCCCTCGGCGTTCGAAGCGGGCTTCGTCTCCGCCGCTCACACGCCCGCCGACATCGACGCGACGATCGCGGCCGCCAAGAAAGTGTTCGCGACGCTGTAAGCCGCTTGTTACTGGACGTTCACATGTTCTGGCACGGGCCGCCGTTGTCGCGGCTCGAGCAGCTGTGCATGCGGTCGTTCATCGCGCATGGGCATCGCGTGCTGCTGCACGTTTACGATCAGCCCGACAATGTTCCGGAGGGAGTGATTCTCGCCGACGCCGGCAAGATTCTGCCGCGTGAGCGCTTGTTCAAACATGCGCAGTCCGGCTCGTTCGCCGTATTCGCGGACGGCTTTCGTTATCGACTGCTGCTCGAACAGGGCGGCCTCTGGGTCGATACCGATGTGGTGTGTCTGAAGCCGTTCGACTTCGCGAGCACGGAAATCTTCGGCTGGCAGGATGAGCGCACAGTCAACAACGCGGTGCTCGGCCTGCCGAAAGGACATCGGCTCGCCCAATGGATGAGCGACGTTTGCGAGCAGCCCAATCGCGCGCTGCCCTACGACTCGATCAAGATGCGTCGACGCAAGCTGCTGCGTCGGTGGCTACCGAATAGCCGCGGCCGCATGACCTGGGGTGAAACCGGACCGAACGGACTTACAGAGGCTGCCCGACATTTGCATTGCACGGGCGCCGCGTTGCCATTCTGGTATTTCTATCCGATCTCCTACGGCAACTGGCACACCGTGTTCGACTCCAGCCTGCGCGACAATCCCGGCCTGATCGCGGCGAGCTACGGGCTGCATCTTTGGAACGAGATGTCACGTCGCAGCCCAGGCTTCGATAAGAACGGACGTTTCCCGCCCGACTCGCTGTTCGAGCAGCTCTGCGCCCGCTATCTGTGAGTTAGAAGCGGTAGCTCGCCGACAAGGTGTAGCTCGTGATGTCGTAGAACACGTCCGGCCGCAGCTGTCGAGAGGTGTCGGGACCGATCTCGCTGGGCAGCTTGTCGCGCGCCACCTTGTCGGCATAGCGGTAATCCAGGCCGAGATCCAGCTTCGGCAGAATGTTCCGCCATTGCACGCCTGCGCCGAAGTAATAACCGTAAGCCGGCGTCGCCACGTCGTAACGCGCGGCGCCGAGGAACGCCGAGAACGCCAGCGGACCCTGGGTGCGATATCGATAGTCGAGCGCGCGCACCGCGAGCAGCATGTGATCATCGATCTGATCGAATTCGATACGCACGCCGAGATCGCTGCGTGAAGTGACCGAGCGGCGCGCGCCAAGACCGATGTGCGGCGTCCACTCCGACGTGTTCTGCTGAGGATCGCTGACCGGCGGCGGACCGGCATTGCCAGTGCCCGGGCGATAGGTGACTTCCGATGAGGACACGCCGGCCTCGATAAAAAGATCCGCCCCCGCGGGCCTGCCGGCGTCGCTGCCCCAGTCGCCCGTCGGGCCGCCCGCGCCCCAGTGATCGCCGAAACGCATGAAGCCGGCCAGGCGGCCATACCTCTCGCCAAACGTATCCCTGCCGCCGGTGACTTCAGCGCCCGCGGTGAATCCCATCAGCGTGCGCGAATAGCTCATGGAAAGATCGTAGCCGCGCTCGTAATCGATGAGACCGTAGGACTGGTTGTCGATGGTGCGAACTCGCACCTGGACCAGTCCGCCGAACCGCGGCTCCCATCCCAATCGTGCCATGAACGTTTGCGCGCCGACGGCATCGCCGAAGATACGTTGATCGGCGCCCCAGTGACCGAGCACGCGACCTCTCTCGGTGAGCCCGTCACCGTACACCTCGCTTACATACCAAGCGTTCTGCCACTCGGACGCTTCGAGCGTCAGGTCGAAATATTTCCAAAGGCGCGGGAAGTGCAAGCCGATCGACAGCGCGGAATTGCCGAGGCGATAGTTACCTTCATACGAAGTGTCTTCGCCCGCGTATTCCAGATAGGCAGAGAACGGCGTCTCGCCGGGGAAGATGAACTGGCTGGTGAACGAGGCGACCTGGTTGCCGAACTGGGTTTGCTCGGTCACGCCGCTACCGACATTGTCATATTGCCGCGGCCGCAACACTGCTTTCAAAAAATCGCTGAACGAGCTTTCACGCTCACCGCCGCCGTATTGAAGCACGCGATTTGCGCTGAGCGACCAGCCCGGCACCGGCGCGATACTCAAGCGCAGGCCGCCAAGCCTCGGATGGCCGGCAGTACAGGTGTCTCCTGGCTGCGGCGGCAAGCTCGTGTTGCAGTTGTCCCCGAAGGCGATCCGGTCGGAATACTCCATTTCAGCCAGGAACAACTCGTAGCTGAAACCGATTCCGCCGATCGGCTGATAGTTCGACAACGTGAGCGACGGCAGCGTCTGCGCTTCGGTGCTGATCAGCATGGCGCTGTCGGTGAAAGGCGAAAACCAATGCGGCCGATAACCCGCGTCGAGCTGAAAATGATGGTTGCCGAGGCTCACCATCGAGCCGGTCGGCGAAGCCTCGTCGGCATCGGCGACGCCACCCAAGCTCACGATCAGGTGGTCGTAGGGCTGCCAATGCGCGCTGGCCGAAACCTGAAATTCACTGTCGTTCGCCATGCCGTAGCGGTTCGGCACCGGCGTGCTCGATGAATCGGTACCGGCGCTTTCGAGACTGGCGTGATCGACGCCGATCTTGCGCATGTAACGCTCCAGATAGGCGCGCACTCGCTTGCATAACGCTTCATCGATACGACACGCCTGAGGAAGAGCATCGAGCACAGCGGCGGCGGCGATGGGGCGCGACATGACCGGCCGATCGGCGAGGATCATCACTCGCTCGATCTGCCGCTCCATTTCGGGCGACATGTTCAGCGGCAGGTATGGACTGACACCGCGCGCGCTGGCCAGCGGCGCCAGCAACGCGAGACCTACCGCGAATGCGGACAACGATGTGCGATTCAAAACCTTCGATCCTTACCAGCGGACGCGGATTTTTTCGTATGCCGGGCCGTACTCGGCCGAGCCGTTACGCTCGACGACTTCATAGCGCAGGGAGCTGAGCCCGTCTTCGGCCGGATCCGCCAGACCTCGCAGCAACAGGCTGCGCCGCTGACGATTGCGCCGGATATGCGCCGGTGCCCACGGATAACGGCGCTGTACCTGTTGATGCGGCGGATTGGGCAAATCCCGGTACGTGCCTTCCAGGTCGTAGTAACACAGCAGCTCGGTCAGCAGCAGCCGAAAAAAGAAATCGTCGTCTTCCTTGCCCCAGCCCCAGTATTCATTGGAGAAACCGTTCGCGGCCTGGACCTGGTCCTTGCGAATCGAGACGGCGCCGGAGAAGTAATAGTCATTGTGCCGGCTCTTGCCCTGCAAGCCAATGATCTTGTTCACCAGGCGCAACGGCTGCGACGGGCAGGCGTAGTTCGCGACGACGGGCACCGCGTCGACATCGTGCAGACAGTAATAATCGGTGCCGTCAGCGGCGTAATGAATGCCGGCGTTGAGCAGCCGCCCGCGATTGAACTTCGAGCCGCTCTCCTGCTCCACCACCACGATCCGATACTTGAGTTGCTGCTCCTGCAACTTTTCCTGCAGTACCGGCATCAACTGGCGCAGATGCGCCTCGCGATCCCGATAAGGAATGACCACCGTGAGCCGGCGGTCGTTGGCAAAGGTGAGCGGTCGCGCGATCCGTGTGCTGAGCAGCGCGCGCGCCATGCTCGGAATGAGCTTCCAGTTGGCGATACTGACCGGCACGTATCGCCCGTCCACGTTCAGGTGCTGCAACGGATCCGTGCGCAGACGAACGCTGGGCCACCAGCGATTCAGCCAACGCCGGCGCCGCCGCAATTCCTTGGGGGCGAACAGATACGAGACGGACAAATTTCACTCCTGCTTCGGACACGCCGCGCCAGTCTATCCGCGAGCCCTGGCCGGAACCGGACCCGCACGACGATATTTGGTCGCGGCACTTGGAATATTATCCCGTTTCATGCGCACCAGCCTGCTCATCACCACGTATAACTGGCCCGAAGCCCTGGAGCTGACGCTGGCCAGCGTCGCCCGGCAGAGCCTGCCGCCGGATGAGGTCGTGGTCGCCGACGACGGCTCGGGCCCGGCCACGCTGGCGGTCATCGAGCGATGGCGCGAGCGGCTGACCATGCCGCTGCTGCACGTCTGGCAAGCGGACGAAGGCTTCCGGCTGGCGCGCTCACGCAATCGCGCCATTGCCGCATCGAGCAAGGAGTACATTGTGTTGGTGGATGGCGACATGGTGTTACACCGTCACTTCATCCGTGACCACGTCGCCTGCGCCCGACCGGATTGCTTCATTCAGGGCGCGCGCCCACAGCTCTCGCCGGAGAGTACCCGCCGGTTGCTGAACGGCGAGCAACTGTCGCTGGGCTGGTGGACACCCGGCCTGCAACGTCGCGCTTATGCCTGGCGTAACAGGGTAGTGAGTCGAATGACGTCGCGGGTGAAGGTGGCCCTCGGCGGCATCCAGGGCTGCAATCAATCGTTCTGGCGCAAGCACGCCTTGCAAGTGAATGGCTACGACGAGCGCTTCAACGGCTGGGGCCCTGAAGATCGCGAGTTCGCGGCGCGGCTGTTACACATCGGCGTCCATCGCAACTATGTCCGCCATCGGGCCGTCGCTTTCCACCTGTATCACCGCACTCGCGCGCCGGCGGAAGGCATCAATCCATTGGACAGCTTGCTGCACGAAACACTGGCAGCGCGTACGATCCGTTGCGTTCAGGGTATCGACGCCCCGCAGGGCGCGACGGAAGGCGCCGCGAGCCACCGAGTTACATGACAAGAAAGTTCGTTCTCATCGACCATTCCATGAGGGATCTGGGCGGGCACTACTACACGTATGCCAGTTGCGTGCTGCCCGCCGCGGAGCGCGCCGGCTTTCAACCGGTGCTGGCCATGCATCGTGAGTTTCGCGACTTGCCCGCGTTGCCGCCCAGCTGGCAATCGCATCCGATCTTCCGCAACAAGAGTTATTCGCAGCGTTATATCGAGACCGGCAAAGCGAGCAGCGCGCTCGGCAGCTGGTGGTCGCGCACACGAAGCAAGTGGCGTGCGCGAGAACGACAGCGCCTCGCCGAAAGCTTTGCCGAGGATTGCGCCGCTTTGTTGAGCAAAGTCTCGCTCGCCGAAGGGGATCATGTGTTCTTCGCATCCGCCTCGGAAATCGACCTGGAAGGTCTGGCGATATTTCTACAGGGCGCGTCCACCGAGTATCGGCGCATCCATTGGCACCTGCAGTTTCATCTAGGCATCTTCGAAGGTCGCGATCCGGATTACGCCGAGCAGTTCCCGCGTCGCGAGTTCATGCGCGAGATCTTTTTGCACGCGTTGGCGCGCGTACCCGAACATCACATCCATTTGTATTGCACGACGCGTGAGCTCGCGGCTCAATACGAATATCTCGACGTGGCTCCATTCCACGCGCTGCCCTATCCGGTGCACCCGTTGTTTCTATTGCCGACCGCGCCGAAGACGTCGAGCGACAACGTGCGCATCGCGTGCCTCGGCCACAGCCGTCGCGAGAAGGGCTACCGCGAGCTGCCTATCGTGGTCCGCAAACTGTGGAACGAATATTTGAGCAAGGGCCGCGCCCAGCTGGTGATGCAAACGCGTCGACGGGACCTCATGCGCGCGCTCGATTCAACCGTCGCCGATCTCGGCCCGCACAGTGCCACGCCCCCCGTCGTGTACGCGCCCTTCCCCTTGGATCTGGAACGTTACGCCGAGCTCGTGCGCAGCTCCGATATCGGGCTGCTGCTCTATGACAGCACCCGCTACTACACCCGTTGCAGCGGCGTACTGCTCGAGATGCTCAGCGCCGGCGTTCCCGTGATCGTGCCGGGCGGTTGCTGGCTCTCGGAACAGATCCACGAGGAGAATCAGCGCCACCTGCGGGACATCGCCGCGCACGCCACGCCCTTGAAACAAATCGGCAACGCCGAGCGTGCGGCGATCTCATTCACCAACGTCGAGCGGAGTATCCAGCTCGATCTGGCCGAAGGCGCGCGTTCATTGTTACTTCGTCTGCGCTGGCTGGAACCGTCGACGCGCGGTACGTACGCGCACGTCGAGCTCGAGCAACTGGATGCGGAGGGCACACAACTCATGACCTTCGCCGCGATCATCGGTCCGGGGGGCGATCCTTCGGCCGTGTATTCGCTGTTCCATCTGCATGAGAACGCACGCCGTGCGCGACTGAAGTGGCGCAATGCCTGGGACGACGGAACCATCACCGTCGATTCAATCGAATGCCGGCTATATGCCGAGCATTACCCGGCCGGCTCCGTCGGCCTGACCGCGGCGAACATGGATCAGAGCGGCGAACTGCTCGGCGACGTGTTACTGCACATGGATCACTATCGTCAGCGGTCCCGCGCCTTCGCCGGACGTTGCGCCGAGTATTTCAATGCCGACCAGATCGTCTCGCAGCTACTCGGCGCGGAATCAGACGCGGAACCGCTTTCGCACTCGCTTGCCGACCGCCTCGATCTCTCGTCGCAGGCGAACGAGCAACCCGATGCGCGCTGAGTGATCGGTACGGTTCGCGTTGATCAGCGCCGGATTGATGAAGATCCGGTAGCCCTTGGCACGCAACTCAGCGTGCAGCGGCACGTGCTCACAAATCGGATGTCCCGCGCACACGCCACTGTACCGGCCACTGAGCAGCGCTTCTCGCCGATAGATCGCGAGCCCTCCGAAGGCCGAATCCACTTCGATCCAGTCGGCGTCCGGACTCAGCCGCGCCATGCGCGAGTGAATGGCGATGTTCAGCGCCCTCGGACGACCAAACAAATCGCAAAGCCGCGAGTATTGTTCGTGGCAGTCAACCGGGCACCAGTCGGGATGGCGGAGGGCCCAGATGTCGTAATACGCGTCGCGCTGATTGGCAGTAACCACATCCCACGGTTGCGTCGATGTCCAGCACGTCGCCACCGCCTCGGCGCGCAAATCGTTATTCACGCTGTCCAGATCGGCGACCATCACATAGTCGACATCGGCGTACTGAGGGTCGTGGCGTAGCTCATCCAGGTAGCGATTGCGACAGGCTGCGATCCGCTCGGTCCGCGCCGGAATCTGTTCAGCCAAGCTACCGAGGGATGTGAACTGGAATCCGGGCACGTCGTTACGTAAGTGCTGCAATTCCGCGATGGTGCCGTCTGTCGAATCGCTTTCGACGATCAGGAACTGCACCCGCTGGAAGCCGCGACAGGCACGCGCCAATGTCTCCACGGCGCGACGCACGGTAGTCGCTCCGTTGCGCACGCAACCAACGATGACCACTGCGGCGGCGGCGATCGGCATGTGCTCTCGCATCGACAACCAAGGTGGCGCTGGGGATTCCGGCTCCGACACATTGGAGCAGGATACGCGCGGACTGACAACGCCGCGCGTATCCAATCCGGCGACCCGACCGTTCATGTTTCGACGAGCTCGGCACGAGCGTTGCCGGCCCGCCCACGCCACTGCAGGCCCTGCCCCGGCAACCGGCCATGCCGTTCCAGCCGGGCCTGAATGCCGGCAATGGTTCTGTCGTGAGCCTGAGCCAGCTGCGCGAGCGACAGGCCCGCGTCGAATTTTTCCAACAACTCGCGATCTTCCTGTTCAGCCCACGGCTTGCCGGCATTGGCAGGCATCCGCGCACGGTTGCCGCGCGACTTGGAGCGGTTGGTCATCTCCATGGCCCGGACGGCCACATACAATGCGCGGATCACGTCGGCGGCCTGATACGGGGAATCGATCTCGAACCTTTCGCCGGTCTGCGGGTTGACGCCATTCGCCAGCGCGGACACGATGTTCAAAGCTTTGTTGTCGTCCATGATGCCGTTCTCCATAAAATCGTTGCAGATGAATGCGAATCCTTGCCGCTCCGTGGCGCGCGGCCTCGAAGCTGACGGCAGTGTAGGCGCACCCACGCCGCGCAAATCGGCCCTATATCTGGCGTTTCATCGAGAAATGGCGCGCATTCCGGGCCGCGATCTGTTGTTCATCTACTGACCCATGCGCGCCTTCGCTCTGTTCGTCGCCCTGCTGGCGGGCTCCCTGCTCGTGGCCGCGGTACTCACTTATCCCGCCTGGTGGCTGGTCAGTCTGGTCTCGGTCGAGCCGGTCCACCGCGTCATGCATCGGATCGCCATGCTGCTGGCGCTGGTCGGCCTGGTGGTACTCACGCGGCGACTCGGGCTGACGGATAAGGAATCGCTGGGCTATGGGCTGCCCCGACCTGACTTTCTCCGGCAGATGGGCATCGGGTTCGTGTGCGGCATCGGATTGATGCTGCCGCTCACGGCACTGTTGCTCGGGCTCGACATCCGTGAAGTGAAGCCCGGCTTCGATGGCGCCTGGCTCGGCGTGATCGCCGGCGGCTTGCTCACGGGAGTGACGGTCGCGTTCATCGAAGAAACATTCTTCCGCGGCGTTCTGTTTACAGCTGTCTCACGAACGTCCGGCGCGGCGGCAGCCGTCATCGCACCCAGCGTGCTGTACGCGTCGCTGCACTTCCTGGGTGGGAAATTGCGGGTGCCCCCCGAAGACGTGTCATGGGTGCACGGTTTCGAGGTGCTGAGCAAGCTCTTCGAACGTTACGTGGATCCTTTGACGTTCGCCGATTCGTTCGTCGCGCTGGCGATGCTGGGAGTGTTGTTTGCTCTCGTTCGGCTGCGTACGGGAGCGATTGCCGGATGCATCGGGTTACACGCCGCCGGGGTGGCGTTCATCGCCGTGTTGCGTGAGGCGACGATCGTGAATCCCGACACGGCCCTCGCGGTGCTGGTTGGTAACTACGACGGGGTCATCGGCTGGGCGGCGCTGGTGTGGTTCGCTGTAATTGCCGCCGTGTTTGCTGTGTTAAGCCAGCGTCGCCGGCGGGCCTGACGTCCTTACGCCTCTCGGATATCCAGCCGCTCGCGCAACAGGCGCAAGCGCTCGACGCCGTCATTCATCTCCAGACACTGCTGCTTCTCCGGCATGGGCAGCGGCAGGATCTCGGCCAGTCTCATTCCCACCCAGCTGGCATTCTCATAGTGCGGCGGCTCATCCCCATAAGCCGTTCCCACTTGCACGAAGGCTTGTTTCAGCAGCTCGGCCAGGATCGCCAGATCTTCCGGCACCTCCATCGCCGGCTCATCGGGAACGAGCTCGATGTCGGCGAGGTTCAAGCCATCGCTCTGGGTCTTCACGCCGAGAATGTTGAACCTGTGCTCGCCGCGCGCGGTGATCCCGAGCAATCCGTCGTCGAGCCGCTCGAAGTCGACGATGCGCGCCGTCGTTCCCATCGTCGTCGTGCGCGCCGTGCCGCCCGCTTCACGACCTTCCGTGATGAGCGCGACACCGAAGTTGGTGTTCTCTCGCATGCAGCGACTCACCATGTCGAGATAACGCGGCTCGAAAATGCGCAGGCGCAGAGGGCCGCCCGGGAACAGCACGGTGTTCAGCGGGAACAAAGGCAGGACCACCGACATGAGTCCTCCTGGCGCTCAACGCTTCCGCAGACGGTCCAGCAACTTTCCGTGAATGCCGCCGAAACCGCCATTCGACATGATAAGCACGTGATCTCCGCTGACCAGGCTCGCGTCCAGCTGCGCGATCAGCTGGTCCAGATCCTTCACCGTGTCGGCACGCTTGCCGAGCGCCGCGACCGAGCCCGCGACATCCCAGGTGACATTCGGTCCTTGATACATCCATACATGATCCGCTTGCGACAACGCGCCCGCCAGCGCTGAAGAGTGCGTACCGAGCTTCATCGTATTGGAGCGCGGTTCCAGCACGGCGATCAATCGCGCCGAACCAATCTTGCGTCGCAGGCCGTCGATAGTCGTGGCCACCGCGGTCGGGTGATGCGCGAAATCGTCGTAGACCGTAATGCCATTGACCACACCGCGCACTTCCATTCGACGACGCACGCCCTGGAATTCCTTCAACGCGGCGACCGATGTTTCAATCGGCACGCCTGCACCGCGCGCCGCCAGAATGGCGGCCAACGCGTTTTCGGCGTTGTGTCGACCGACCATCGACCAGCTCACGTCGGCGACCGCCGCGTTGCCTTCCATGAGGGAGAAGGTGCTGTAGTCCCCGCCCGGCGGCGCAATCGCGTACCACGCGGTGTCGCCGTGCAGACCGCTCGAGAAACGTTCCACCGGCGTCCAGCAACCCATGTCGATCACGTGCATGACGTTGGCGTCGCCGGAGTTGGCGACGACCAGGCCGTGTCCGGGCACCATGCGCATCAGTTGATGGAACTGCCATTGGATCGACGCCACGTCGGGATAGATATCCGCGTGGTCGTGCTCGAGATTGTTGAGAATGGCAGTGCGCGGCCGGTAGTGCACGAACTTGGCGCGCTTGTCGAAGAACGCGGTGTCGTATTCGTCGGCCTCGACCACGAAATGCTGGCCCTTGCCGAGCCGCGCGGACACATTGAAATTGCCCGGCACACCGCCGATCAGGAAGCCCGGCTCGAGCCCGCCGTATTCCAGCAGCCAGGTGAGAATGCTCGAGGTCGTGGTCTTGCCATGCGTGCCTGCGACCGCGAGGGTCCAGCGCTTGTTCAAGACATGTCGCGCCAGCCATTCCGGGCCGGAGGTGTAGGGAATATCGCTTTCCAGCAGCGCCTCGATCAGCGGGTTGCCGCGGCTCATCACGTTGCCGACCACGACCACGTCGGGTTTCAGCTTCAACTGCTCCGGCGTGTAGCCTTCGATGATCTCGATGCCCAGCTCGCGCAGCTGATCGGACATGGGCGGATAGACGCTCTGATCCGATCCAGTGACACGATGGCCCGAGGCGCGCGCCAGCGCCGCGATGCCGCCCATGAAGGTGCCGCAAACGCCGAGAATGTGTACGTGCATGGATCCTCTATTCTTCCTGGCCTCAACCGCGCTGGCCGAACATCAGCTGCACGGCGTAAGTTGAGTAAAAGATGGCGACGGTGAGCGCGATGCCCGTGATCAGCCCCCGATCCAGCGCCAGCATGAAAATGCGCCCCAGCACCAGCGCGAGGAGCAGGAACCGCGCCCGCAACCAGCTCGTCGACACCTCATCGCTCCAGCCGAGGGCCAGTTGTGTGGAACGAATCGTCACATCGAGCAACATCACCAGCAGACCGACGCCCAGCGTCGCGGTGATGGTCTGCACGAACCGCTGGCGCCGACCGAAGAACGCCAGCACCAGCCACAGCCAGGCGCCGAGCATCAGCGCATCGATACAGATGAACAGCAGCGCCGTCGGCCGGTCGAGCGTGAACAGCCGCATGCGCAGGAAACCGGTGCTCAGATAAGCGATCAGCGCCAGCGTCGCCAGGGCGGTCGAAGCCGGCAGGTCCTGGGGTCCCTTTCGCCAAAGCGCGATATCGAGGAAGCTTTGCAGAAATCGCAAAATGACCATGAGCGAAACGCGTGTAGAGCCGGCAAGCCACGCCGGCAGACTCCCCTATAATGAAATGAATTGTACACGCACGCCCATGCAGCCCGCGCCACCAGTCACCACGTCCGCTGAACTTCTACACGCGCTCGATGAGCTGCGCGACGCCGATTTCGTCGCGCTGGACACCGAGTTCATGCGTGAGAGCACATACTTTCCCAAGCTCTGCCTGGTGCAGCTGGCAATACCGGGGCGCTGCGCGCTGGTCGATCCCCTGGCGATGCCCGACTTGCAGCCATTGTGGGATTTCCTGAACGACCGCGGCCGGATCAAGGTCCTGCACGCCGCTCGCCAGGATCTGGAAGTGCTGTCGGTCGCCATGCGTGGCGCGCTCAATGGTCCGATCTTCGATACCCAGATCGCCGCCGCGCTACTCGGTCAGTCCGCGCAGATCGGTTATGGAGCGTTGGTCGCCGCGCGCCTCGGGCAGCAGCTGGAAAAAGGTCACACTCGCACCGATTGGTCGCGACGGCCGCTGAGTCCCGAACAGGTGCAGTACGCCGAGGACGACGTGCGCTACCTGGTGCCGTTGTATCAAAACCTCCGCGACGCATTGAATGAAGCGGGCCGCACCGAGTGGCTCTATGAAGAGACCCGTGAGCTGGAGTCGCCATCGCTTCATCGCACCGAGCCGGAAGCGGCCTGGAAACGCTTGAAAGGGTTGGATCGGCTGCGGCCCGAGCAACGCGCCACCGCCAAATTGCTCGCGCAATGGCGTGAAGAAATGGCGGTCAAACACGACAAGCCGCGCGGCTGGATTCTGGCGGACGACGCTTTGCGCGATATCGCCGAACGCTTGCCGGGCAAAGTCGAGGACTTAGAAAACATCCGCACGCTGCCGGCCGGCGTCGCACGCCGACGCGGTGAGGAATTGCTGGCGCTCGTCACGCGAGGTCGTGAGCAAGGCCAGTCGGAGCCGGCCGCGTTCATCCCGCCGAAACCCGACGCTCAACAGCTCGCGCTGGTCACGAAGTTGATGAATACCGCGCGCGCGACGGCGGAAGAATTGAAGATCAGCCCGGAAATCCTCGCCACTCGACGCGACGTCGAACAACTGGTGTTCTCACGTCGGACCGATCGGCTGAGCAGTGGCTGGCGCAAGGACGTGATTGGCGATCGACTGATCGCGATGGCGCAGGCAGCGCCCGCTCGCTGAACGGATTTCGAGCTGCGAACGCCGCGACCGTTCCAAACGTAACAAAGCGCGGGGCTGAGCGCGCGGGCGCGCGCCAGCCACCAATCGAAGGTTATTTCTTCTTGCGAGCTTTGCTAGCGCGACCCGCGGCCTTCTTCGCCGGCGCCTTGCGAGCGGCCTTGTTCGTGCCGCGAGCGGGGGCCTTGGAAGATTTCTTCGCGGCCGGCGTCTTGCTCTTGCCGACAGCCTTGGCCTTCACGGTTGCCGTCTTCGTCTTGCTCTTGCCGGCAGCCTTGCCCTTCACGGCCGGCTTCTTGCCCTTGCCGGTGGACTTGGCCTTCGACGGCTTGGCCTTGGCCGACTTGCCCTTGGCGAATCCTGCCTTCGACGCCGGCTTGCTGGCGCTGGTCGCCGCGGGCTTGGCGGATTTGGCCGCGTTGCTGTTGCGCTTGCTCTGAGCAGGCGTCTTGGTGACTTTCACTTTGGAGGCCGGCACGGGCTTCGCCAGCGCGGCGGCTTCCATGCGCTCGGACACTTCTTCCAGCTCGCCCTCGCCCGCGACTTTGCGCAGCAGGCCGAGCTTGGAGTAGTACTCGATCAGCGGCTTGGTCTGCTGGTCATACACCGCCAGACGCTTGCCGATGACTTCTTCCTTGTCGTCCGGCCGTTGATACAGTTCGGTACCGTCCTTCGCGCAGGTGGTCACGCCGGGCGGCAGCGAATGCACGTTGTAGACGGTGCCGCACTTCTGGCAGATACGACGGCCCGCAAGACGTTGCATCAACGTTTCGTTGCGCACGTCGAGCAGCAGCACCGCGTCCAGCGGCTGGCCGATTTCTTCCAGCAGCACGTTGAGCGCATCCGCTTGCTCGATATTCCTGGGGAAGCCGTCGAGGATGAAACCGTTGGCGGCGTCGGGGCGGCTCAGGCGCTCGCGAATCAGGCCGAGCACGATGTCGTCGGAGACCAGCTGGCCGGCGTCCATGACCGCTTTGGCTTGTTTACCGAGCTCGGTGCCCCGGGCCACGGCATCGCGCAACAGATCGCCGGAGGAAACCTGCGGCACGCCGTATTTGCCCATGAGGCGCTGCGCCTGAGTTCCTTTGCCCGAACCGGGTGCCCCCAGTAATACGATCCGCATCATTTTTGATTCCGACCTCCCGACAAGAGCCGGGGAGGGTACAGAAAGCCTCGTTCGAGCGCTATCCTTCGCGGCCAATTGGTTACGTCGCACAGGGGAAACGCATGCCGAAGAAGACTGGGCCGAGAAAGACCGGGTCGCGCACGACCGCGCCGAAGAAAACGGCCCGCCCGCGCAACGCCTTCTACGCGCAGTCCGGCGGTGTTACCGCTGTCATCAATGCGTCGGCCGCTGGCGTGATCGAAGCATGCCGCCGCGCCTCCGGCCGGATCGGCAAGGTTTATGCGGGCCGCAACGGCATCGTCGGCGCTTTGACAGAAGATCTGATCGACACCGGCAAGGAGTCGGCCGCCGCCATCCGGGCCTTGCGCCACACCCCTTCCGGCGCGTTCGGCTCGGCGCGCTTCAAGCTGAAAAAGTTCGAAGACAATCCGGCGCAGTACGAGCGCCTGATCGAAGTGTTCCAGGCGCACGACATCGGTTATTTCTTCTATAACGGCGGCGGCGATTCGGCCGACACCTGCCTGAAGGTCTCGCAGCTGGCCGACAAGCTCGGCTATCCGATCCAGGCCATTCACGTGCCCAAGACCGTGGACAACGATCTGCCAATCACCGACTGCTGCCCGGGCTTCGGCTCGGTCGCAAAATATGTCGCCGTCTCGATCCGAGAGGCGGGCTTCGACGTCGCCTCCATGGCCAAAACCTCCACCAAGGTGTTCATCATGGAAGTGATGGGCCGCCACGCGGGCTGGATCGCGGCCGCCGGCGGACTCGCCGCCGAGAAAGAAGGCGACGCGCCCCACATCATCCTGTTCCCCGAAATCACATTCGAGGAGGACAAGTTCTGCGCCCGTGTGAAGGAGTGCGTGGAGAAGTTCGGCTATTGCGCCATCGTCGTCTCGGAAGGCGTCAAGAACTCGGACGGCAAATTCCTGTCCGATGCCGGCCTGCGGGACGCGTTCGGCCATGCGCAGCTCGGTGGCGTCGCGCCGGTGATCGCGCAGCTGGTGAAGTCCAAGCTGAATTACAAATATCACTGGGCAGTCGCCGACTACCTGCAGCGCGCCGCGCGCCACATCGCTTCGAAGGTCGACGTCGAACAGGCCTATGCGGTCGGCAAGGCGGCGGTGGAGCTCGCGCTCAAGGGTCACAATTCAGTGATGCCGACCATCGTGCGCGCCTCGCAGAGCCCGTACAAATGGAAAATCGGCATGGCGCCGCTCGACCAAGTCGCCAACCAGGAAAAGATGCTGCCGCGTGATTACATCACCGAGGATGGCTTCCACATCACGGCCAAGGGGCGCCGCTATCTGAGCCCGCTGATCCGTGGCGAGGACTATCCACCGTATAAAGATGGCCTGCCACAGTACGTGACGCTGAAGAACGCGCCGGTGAAGAAAAAGCTCGATACCCCCTTTGTGTTATAGTTTCGCGAATTATTTTCGGCACTTATCGGTTGTTATCACCTCTTGCCACGGCTGACGCCGGGCAAGCTGGCTTGAGATAGTCCGCGCCCGGCGTAGCCGGGCGCAAACATGTGTGAAATAGCGCGCGCCGGCCACAGCCCGG
>JAEWAF010000105.1 GCA_023391815.1 Pseudomonadota bacterium | reverse complement strand
GAACTGAGGGTGCAAGACTTGCTCCACATTGTCGAAATCGCTGTGCCAGCTCATGTCGTGCTGCAATCCGGAGAACAGTTGCAAGGGACTGCCGTGAGCACGGACACGATCTGTCTCGCCTCCGAGGGCGCGCAAGATTTTTGGGAAACCTTCGAAGCCCGGCTGGGGCAGATTCATGCGTCAAACAAAGAGCTGTTCTTCCAGCTTCTGAGCGAGCAGACGTTGCAGTATCTGGAGCCCGAGTTCGGCTAGACGTATGAACCTCACTGACGCTACGGAGTCCCTGACAACTCGACAGACGTGGATGCAGGCGCGCATCTTGCTGGCAGGGACCACAGCGCTGTCGTTCGCGAATGTTGCTCACGGAGCGTCCACCGATGCGGCGTATCCGGTCATACCCTTTGCATACTTGATCTCCGGTAGCTATCAGACCACTCACATGACTCCCGGATTCACAGAAACGACTCAAGAAACTTCATATGAGCCGCGTACTGAGCTCGGTCGCAAACTTGTCGAGCTGCGGGCGCGGGGAATTCGCTCGGGCATGAAGCTGCTCACGCCCGCCGAGATCAGCGAAGAAATGGCTCGGCGCAGGGGTGAATCTGGCAAATGACGAAGCGTACTTACGTCGATAGCTGCCTGCTGATTGCCGCGTATCAGGGCACCCAGGACATCTCGAACGCTGCGTTGGAGATCCTGGATGATCCCGAACGCCAGTTCGTCGTCAGTTCCTATTTGGAGCTGGAGCTACTGCCCAAGCCACTTTTCTACAGCAGAGACGAAGAGGTCGGCTTCATGCGCCAGTTCTTTGCCTGCGCCTCCGCGTGCATCGAGCCGTCGCGGACCGTCGTGGAGCGAGCGCTCACTCTGGCTGCGAAATACGATCTGGCGCCAATAGATGCATTACACGTCAGCGCGGCGAACGCGGCAAACGTCGATGAGCTGGTTACTCTCGAGGGCGCCACGAAGCCGATGCTTCGGGTACGCGAAGTTAACGTTGTGTCACTGAGGTCACTTTCCATCGAGTAGGCCACGGATCCTCGTGCATTCTGACACAGCTTCCGTTTGGAACATTCCTGTGTTTCACCCGGGGCCGTAGACACGAGTGGCTCGAATAGCTGCAGGCGTTCACGCCCCCGGATCCTTCGGACTCCCCGCGACACCTTCGTTTCTCAGCCACTGGGTCAGCATCTTGCAGCGCTCTTCCGAGACGCCGAGGCTGCGAAGGGCGTAGTCGGTCATTTCCAAAGCGAGCTCGAGCTCGCCCATGACGGCGCGATCGACGCCCTGTCGGATGAGATATTTCAATTCCGACGAGCTGTGAGTGCGCACGACCACGGCGATTTTCGGATTCTTGGCGCGAGCGAGCTCGAGAATGCGGCGGGCATGAAAGCCGTCGGGGGATGCAATCACCAGCAGACGTGCATGTTCGATCCGAGCCAGGTCGAGCACGCCATGCGCGGTGGCGTCGCCGTACACCGCCGTGATCTTGTCCTCGCGCAACTGATCGACGACGCGACGGCTCATCTCGATCACAACATATTCGAGCCCCTGCGCCTGCAGCCCATGACCCACGACGCTGCCGACGCGGCCATACCCAACGATCACCGCATGGTTGCGCAGCCTGGAAACCTGCTGATCGGGCGGCAGTGTCGCGACCTTGCCATCCTTCCGAGTGAGGAACGCGAGCAGCTTCGGTCGCTCATTCACCCAACGCGCGATCGGCGCGATGGTCGCGAAGGCGAAGGGGTTCAAGGTGATGGACAACAGCGCGCCGGCCAGGATGAGGTCGCGTCCTTCGGGTGGCAGCAAGCCGAGGCCGACGCCGAGGCCGGCGAGGATGAAAGAGAACTCGCCGATCTGCGCCAGGCTCGCCGAAATCGTCAGTGCCGTGCGCACGGCGTAACCGAAGGCAAGGACGATAGCGAACGCCGCGAGCGACTTGCCGACCAGAATGACGAACAGCACGCCGAGCAACTCCAGCGGCTGACGCAGAATCACCGCCGGGTCGAACAGCATGCCAACCGAGACAAAGAACATGACCGCGAACGCATCCTGCAAAGGCAGCGAATTTTCCGCCGCCTGATGGCTCAGATCCGACTCGGCCAGCATCACGCCCGCGAAGAACGCGCCGAGCGCGAAGGACACATCGAACAGCACGGCCGATCCGTAAGCGATGCCCAACGCAATTCCGAGCACCGCCAGGGTGAACAGCTCACGAGAACCGGTGCGCGCGACCTGTACCAGCACCCAGGGCACAATGCGTCGGCCGCCCACCATCATCAATGCCACGAACATCGCGACTTTCAATGTCGTGACACCGAGACTCGCGAGCAAGCTGCTCTGGCCAGCATCGTCCCCGGTATGCGCGAGCGCCGGCAGGAACACCAGTGCGACGACCATCGCCAGGTCTTCGACGACCAGCCAGCCGACGGCGATGCGACCCTGCTCGGTATCCAGTTCGTTGCGCTGTTCGAGCGCTCGTAGCAACACGACCGTGCTGGCGACCGACAGCGCCAGGCCGAACACGATCCCCGAGGTCGTGCTCCAATTCCATAATCTCGCCAATCCCAAACCGATGATGGTCGCCACCGCGATCTGCACGACCGCGCCGGGCAGCGCGATGTTGCGCACCTTGAGCAACGTGCCGATGGAGAAGTGCAGACCGACGCCGAACATCAACAGGATCACGCCGATCTCGGCCAATTGGCCCGCGAGGCCCGCGTCCGCGACGAACCCCGGTGTGAACGGCCCGATTGCAATCCCGGCGACCAGGTAACCCACTAAAGGGGGCATGCGCAGTCGGGCGGCGAGGAAGCCGAACCCCATGGCCAGTACGAAGCCCATGGCGATGAGGGCAATCAGGTCGGATTGATGATGCATGCGCTAGCGGTCACCTGTGAGCGAATGGACGCGAGCGCAGCGGCGCCCGCGAAAGCGCTCAATAGTAACCGTTGCCAAAGCCGGGCCCCGATCAGAAACGGCGCCGCTTTCACAAGCGCACGGCAAGACAGACTTGCGCCGAAAACCGCCATATTGCGACCAAAGCCGGCACGTTGAGCGCCGATCCTGCCCGAACCCGGACAGCAATGTTGGCAAGCGCAGGCCTGCGCGGGACAATGGCTCCCCGTCGGCTGCGCCGACTATTCGGATCGGTCCATGAGCGAGTACACCGCGACTGTTTACTGGCAGCGCCTCGGCGCCGTATTCACCGACAACAAGTATTCCCGGGCTCACGAGTGGCGCTTCGATGGCGGCGTGACCGTGCCCGGCTCGAGCTCGCCGCACGTCGTGCGCGTGCCGCTCTCCGATCCCAATGCGGTCGATCCCGAAGAGGCCTTCATCGCGTCGCTATCGAGCTGCCACATGTTGTTCTTTCTGTCGTTCGCCGCCGCTCAGGGTTTCGTCGTGGACTCTTACGAGGACCAGGCGGTCGGCGTGCTCGCCAGGAACGAGGCCGGCCGGATGGCCATGACGGTCGTCACGCTGCGGCCCAAAGTGGTCTTTTCAGGGAAGCACCCGTCGCCCGAGCAGCTGGCCCAGCTGCATCATCGCTCCCACGATGAATGTTTCATCGCTTCGTCGGTCAAAACCGACGTGCGTTGCGAGCCGGTTGCGTAAATCCTTCCGCCGCGTAGCATGCCCCGTTCGCCGTCGAAGGGGCTGGCCGCTTTCGACCATAACACCAGTGGGTAGACCGCCTGCATGAACAAGCTTTACGTGTACTGCGCCTTGCTATTGCCGTTGCTGGCCGCCTGTGGAGGCGGCGACAAGGCGGTGTGTACGGAAAAGGACCAGCCTTACATGGCGTCACGTAACAATCCGATGCTAAAAGTGCCCGACGGTATGACCCAGCCGAACCGGGCCGAAGCGCTGACGATTCCGGAGCCCACCGCCGGCCGGCACACCGGATCCGGTTGCCTGGACGAGCCGCCATCGTATTTCCGCTCCAGCGGCACGACGGCGCGGTCCCCCGAAGAAGTGGTCGCGAGCTGGGCTCAGGCTTGGGCAAACCGCGAAGCGGATGCGGTCGTTGCCCTTTATTCTGCGAGCTTCACCGCGCCGACCGAGTCGGCCGGGAGCGCAGCCTGGCTGGAGCAGCGTCGTGAGCAGGTGGCCACCGGCCCGGTGCCCGATCCAGTGGTGGAGGGCATGCGCGTCGAGCCCGAGGGCGCCGACAAGCGCGTCGTGCGGTTCGTGCAGAAGTTCGGCACCAACTCGCTGCGAAAGGAGTTGACCCTGGTGCGCGAGGGTGCTTCCTGGCGCATCGTCGCCGAGAAGGTGGCCGAAGTTAAATAAGCGAGGAATTCATGGCGCAGACTTCTGCGATTCGTTCGGCGGTGCCGTTGCGCCTCGGCGCCGTCCGTGAGGCGATCGTCGATCGCCTCGAGCGCGTGCTCGGCAAGTCGACCGAGAATGCAACCCGCCGCGACATCTACGACGCCTTATCCATCGCGGTTCGTGAAGAACTTACCGAGCGGTGGATCGCCACCGGTCAGCGGGTCGCTCGCGCCCGCGTGAAGCGGATCTGTTATCTGTCGATGGAGTTCCTGCTCGGTCGCAGCCTCATCAACGCGCTCTCTTCGTTCGAGGACGAGCTGCTCTGCGAAGTGCGCGAGACCATCGAATCGCTCGGTCACGATCTCGATCACATTGCCGCCGAAGAAGAAGATCCCGGCCTCGGCAACGGCGGTCTCGGCCGGCTGGCCGCGTGCTTTCTGGATTCGCTCGCCACCCTCGGATATGCCGCGACGGGTTATGGCATTCGCTATGACTACGGCATCTTTACCCAAGTCATCGAGAAGGACGGCGCGCAACGCGAAGTGGCCAGCTCCTGGCTCGGCTTTCACAACTTCTGGGAGAGCGGGCAGGGCGCCGTGCGCCATCGCGTGCGATTCGGCGGTCAGTGTCGCGCCGCTCGCGACGAGCAGGGCCGCGTGCGTTACGAGTGGGTCGATACGCAGGACGTCTGGGCGGTCGGTTATGACTTGCTGATTCCGGGCAACCGCAGCCCCACCGTGAATCATCTGCGCTTGTGGTCGGGCCGGGCGATCACCCCGTTTCGGATCGAAGCGTTCAATCACGGCAACTATGCCGCCGCAGTCGCCGAGCAGGTCGACGCGAAAAATCTCACGCGCGTACTGTATCCCGACGACTCGACACCGCAAGGCAAGGAGCTGCGCTTCAAACAGCAGTACTTCTTCGTCAGTGCCTCGTTGCAGGATCTGCTCGGTCAACATCTGGCCGAGCGCCGGCCGCTGAAGGATCTGTCGAACGCCATCGCCGTGCAGCTCAACGACACGCATCCGGCGTTGACCGTGGTCGAGCTGATGCGCCTGCTGGTCGATACTTATGACATGGAGTGGGCGCCGGCATGGAAGCTCACGCGTGAAGTGTGTGGCTACACCAATCACACGCTGCTGCCGGAAGCGCTGGAGACCTGGCCGGTGTCGTTCTTCGAGCGCCTGCTGCCGCGTCATTTGCAGATCGTTTATCAGATCAATCGCGATTTCCTCGAAGAGGTCAGCGCGAAGTTTCCGCAGGACCTGGATCGCCGGCGTCGCATGTCGCTCATCAACGAGGACGGCGACCGTCGCGTCCGCATGGCGTATCTCTCGGTGGTCGGCAGCCATCGAGTCAACGGCGTCGCGAAGCTGCATTCGCGGCTGATGCGCGAGACCATCTTCGCCGACTTCGCCCAGCTCTGGCCGGAGCGCTTTACCAACGTGACGAACGGCATCGCCGTGCGCCGCTGGTTGAAGCAGGCCAATCCGCTGCTCTCCACGTTGCTGACCGAGAAGCTCGGGTCGGCGTGGGAGAACGATCTGGAAGATCTGGAGCGGTTGAAGTGGGCGGCGGACGATGCCGACTTTCGCAACCGTTTCCGCCAGATCAAACGCTCCAACAAGGAGCGGCTGGCCAAGACCATTCATCAGTTGCTCGGTGTGTCGGTGAGCGTCGACGCGATGTTCGACGTGCAGGTCAAACGCATTCATGAGTACAAGCGGCAGCTGTTGAACCTGCTGCACGTCATCGCGCGCTATCAGCAGCTGCTCGACAACCCGAACGATCCGATGCCCGCGCGCGTCGTGATGTTCGCCGGCAAGGCAGCGCCCGGTTATCACATGGCGAAAGCCATCATCAAGCTCATCAATAATGTCGCGCACGTCATCAACAACGACGCGCGCATCGGCGACAAGCTGAAGGTGTGTTTCCTGCCGGACTACGATGTGTCGCTGGCCCAGGAGATCATGCCGGCCGCCGATCTATCCGAGCAGATATCGACCGCAGGCATGGAAGCGTCGGGCACCGGCAATATGAAACTGTCGCTGAACGGCGCGCTTACGATAGGCACGCTCGACGGCGCCAATATCGAAATCAAGGATGCGGTCGGCGACGAGAATATCTTCATCTTCGGCATGACCACCGAGGAAGTGGTCGCACGGCGCGCGCACGGCTACTCGCCCGCGGACGAAGTGGCCAAGAATCCGGTGCTGAAACGGGCCATCGAGCTGCTCGACTCCGGGTATTTCACGCCCGACAACATCTTCGATTCGAAGGTGGTGAGCGACCGGCTGCTCAGCCACGGCGAGCATTTCCTGGTGTTGGCCGATTTCCACGAATATATGGCCGCGCAGGCGCGCGTCGACGAGCTGTTCCTGAATTCGGAAGAATGGACCCGCAAGTCGGTGATCAACGCGCTGAGCATGGGCCCGTTCTCCAGCGATCGCAGCATCCGCGAATACGCGGACAATATCTGGGGCATCAAACCGGTGCTGTGATCGGGAACCCGGGCGGCCGGGCGGTGTTGTGAAGGGACAGCTGGCTACCGACGTGTTCGAATCGCTATGACGTCAGGTCTTTCCGATCTCGATCTGCACCTGTTCGGTGAGGGCAATCATCACCACATCCACCGGAAGCTGGGTGCGCACGTGGAAGTGCGCGACGGCGTTGCTGGCACTCGCTTCGCGGTGTGGGCGCCGAATGCGCGACGTGTCAGCGTGGTCGGTGACTTCAACCAGTGGGACGGCAATCGTAATGTCATGGAGCGTCGTGCCCAGTCGGGTGTCTGGGAAACGTTCGTTGCCGGCGCGGGCGTAGGCGAGTGTTACAAATTCGAGATCATCGGTGCGCACGGCCAGCACCTGATGAAGGCGGACCCATATGCATTCCAGATGCAGTTGCGCCCGCAGAGCGCGTCGATCATCGCCGAGATCGATGGGTATAACTGGGCCGATGCCGAGTGGCTCGACCGCCGCCGCCATTGGGATCCGTTGCGCGCGCCGATTTCCATATATGAGCTGCACCCCGGCTCCTGGCGTCGCTCCTGGCATCGCAAGCCCGCGTTCCTGACTTGGGACGAGCTCGCCGACCAGCTGATTCCCTATGTCGTCGACATGGGCTACACGCACGTGGAGCTCGTCGGCGTCGCGGAACATCCATTCGATGGCTCGTGGGGCTATCAGGTGTTGGGACATTTCGCGCCCACCGCCCGACACGGCACGCCCCAGGACTTCATGCGCTTCGTCGATCGGCTCCATCAGGCCGGCATCGGCGTGTTCATGGACTGGGTGCCGGCGCACTTTCCTCGCGACGGCCACGGCCTCGCGGACTTCGACGGCACCGCGCTGTACGAACACTCCGATCCGCGCCGTGGCGAGCACATGGAATGGGGCACGAAGATCTTCAATTACGGCCGCCACGAGGTACGTAATTTTCTAATCGCGAACGCGCTGTTCTGGATCGAGCAATATCATATCGACGGGCTGCGCGTGGACGCGGTCGCATCCATGATCTACCTCGACTACGCGCGCAAGCATGGCGAGTGGACGCCGAATCAGTATGGCGGCCGCGAGAATCTCGAGGCCATCGACTTCCTGAAGCAGCTGAACTGGACGGTCGGTCACTACCACCCCGGCGTGGTCACCATGGCGGAAGAATCGACCTCGTTCGCGGGGGTCACGCGGCCCGTGCATCTGGGCGGGCTCGGCTTCCATTTCAAGTGGAACATGGGCTGGATGAACGACACGCTGCGTTACATGGCGCTCGATCCGATCCATCGGCGGCACAACCACAATCTGATTACGTTCTCGTTTGTCTATGCCTTTTCCGAGCACTTCATCTTGCCGCTGTCGCATGACGAGGTGGTGCACGGCAAGCGCTCGCTGCTGGACAAGATGCCCGGCGATGAATGGCAGAAGCTGGCCAATCATCGTTTCCTGATGGGCTACATGATGATGCATCCGGGCAAGAAGCTGTTGTTCATGGGCGGCGAGTTCGGGCAATGGCACGAATGGCGCGACTATGAAGATCTGGCGTGGGCCGCGCTTCAGCATCCGCATCATCGGCAGCTGCAATCCTGGTGCCGCGCGCTGAATCGTTTGTATCGCGACTATCCCGAGCTCCACGGCAGCGACAACAGCTGGGAAGGTTTCCGCTGGCTCGAAGTGGACAACGCCAACGAAAGCGTCTTCGCGTTCATGCGCCAGCGTCTGCCGGGCGAGGGTGGCACCCAACTGCTGATCGTGTTCAACGCCACGCCCGTGCCGCGGGACAACTACACTTTCGGCGCACCCGCCGGCGGTCGTTACCGCAAGCTGCTCGACAGCGACGATCCGGCCTTCGGCGGTTCGGGCTATGCACCGCAGACTGAAATGCAGGCGTATGACGAGCCATGGCGGGATTTCCCGGCGCGCATCACTTTGAACGTGCCGCCTCTGGGCGTGGTGATCTGGGCACGCGATTGAGGGACAGGGCCGTAAACTGCGAAGTCGCCTGACTGTTTTTTCGGGTCATCTTCGCGATCCGCTACTTTTCACGCGGCCCCCGGATCGGTCACCATTCCAGCGATGAACGCCGTACCCGTCGATTTCTCCCATGCCAGCCTGCAAGCCGGATCCCCGTCGCCATTGGGCGCGACCTGGACTGGCGATGGTGTCAATTTCGCAGTCCACGCCAGCGGCGCCGCGCGCGTCGAGCTCTGTCTGTTCGATGACAGCGGCGAGCGCGAGCTGATCCGTCTCACCTTGCCCGAGCGCACTGAAAATGTTTGGCACGGGTTTTTGCCCGCGCCTCACGGCATTCCGGGCGTCGTGTATGGCTATCGTGCGCATGGCCCCTACGATCCTTCCTACGGTCTGCGCTACAACCCGAACAAGTTGCTGATCGATCCATATGCGCGCGCGCTGGCGGGCAGGTTCGAGTGGAATCCCGCGTTGTTCGGCCATCTGCCGGATCAACCGACCGAGCAAATAAACACCGCCGACAGTGCGCCCTACATGTACAAGGCGCGGGTCGTGCAGTCTGAATTCGCCTGGAGTGAGGATTGTCCGCCGGCCGTGCCGTGGCGTGACACCGTCATTTATGAGTTGCACGTCAAAGGATTCACCAAGCTGCATCCCGGCGTGCCCGAGCGCGAGCGGGGCAAGTTTCTCGGTCTGGCCCAACCTGCCGTCGTAAATTATCTCAAGCAGCTGGGCGTCACCGCCGTGGAGTTGCTGCCGGTGCAGGCGTTCGTTCCCGAGGAGTTCCTGGCCAAGCGCGGCCTCGTGAACTATTGGGGTTACAGCTCGCTTGCCTGGTTCGCTCCGCATCCTGATTACGGTGTCGAAGATCCGGTCGCCGAGTTCCGCACCATGGTGAAGGCGCTGCATGCCGCCGGCATCGAGGTGATTCTGGACGTCGTCTTCAACCACACGGTCGAAGGCAACGAAAAGGGGCCGACGCTGAGCCTGCGCGGTCTCGACAATGCCGCCTATTACAAGCTCGACAGCACCAATCTCAGTCGCTACGTGGATCGCTCCGGCACCGGCAACACGCTCAACATCGGCAATGCCGCCGCCCGCAATCTGGTCATCGATTGCATGCGTTACTGGGTCGAGGAAATGCATGTCGACGGCTTCCGCTTCGATCTGGCCGCCGTGCTCGGTCGTGACAACACGCCATTCCGTACCGACGCGGCGTTCTTCAAAGCAGTCGCGGCCGAACCGTCGCTGCGCTACGTGAAACTGATCGCCGAGCCATGGGATGTCGGGCCGGAGGGCTATCAGCTCGGTCGCTTCCCGGCCGGCTGGTCGGAATGGAACGATTTGTATCGCGACACCGTGCGTGGTTTCTGGCGGGGCAATCCCGGCATCCTGGGCAACTTCGCCGAGCGCTTCGCGGGCTCCAGCGATTTATTCCGTGCCAGCGGTCGCCGGCCCACCGCCAGCATCAATTACATTGCCTGTCACGATGGCTTCACTGCGTACGACGCGACGGCGTACGAGCAGAAACACAACGAAGCGAACCTCGAGGACAATCGCGACGGTCACAATCACAACCTGAGCTGGAACGGCGGCGTCGAAGGGCCGACCGACGATCCGGCGGTGGTCGAGCTGCGCGAACGACAGATTCGCAATCTGCTCGCGACCCTGCTGCTGTCGCAAGGCGTGCCGATGCTGCTCGCCGGCGATGAATTCGGTCGCACTCAACGCGGTAACAACAATGCCTACTGCCAGGACAACGAGATCAGCTGGGTGGATTGGGAGCTGGCCGAGCAGCGCAGCTGGCTGAGTGCATTCGTACGGCAACTGCTCACACTGCGGCGGTATGCGGCCGGCTTGAGACGCGATACCTTCCTGAAGGGCGCGCGCCAGGTGGATCGCGAACACAAGGACATCAGCTGGCGACATCCGCTCGGACACGAGCTGAACGCCGGTGACTGGCACGACGCCAACGCTCGGGCCATCGGCGTGCTGATCGGCCATGCTTTCACCGATCCTTATGGAACACCGAACGGACATTTGCTGTTTCTGTGCAATGCCGGCGACCAACCTTGTGACTTCCGTTTGCCCGCGCCAACCACGGGTGTGGTGTGGCAGATCGTGTTCGACACGGCGCGCTGGCGTGCCAACGATCTCGGCGACCGGCTCGGTGCCGGGGAGAACTGCGTGGTCGCGCCGCATTCGTGCGTCTTGCTGGCCGACGGCGACGCGCCCAGCGCGATTCGCAGCGGATTCTCACTGAAAACCTAAATGGACCAGCCGATCCGCCAGCTTGCTCAGTTGTACGGAATCGCGGATTCCTATCTGGACTTTCGCGGGCGGCCCAAAGAAGTTTCGGTCGAATCGCAAGCCGCCATTCTGGCGGCGCTCGGCGTCGAAGTCGCCGACGACATTGCGGTCGTAAAGTCCATCAATGAGTTCGAGACGCGTCGGTGGACGGGCTTCGTGCCGCCCGTGGTCGTCTCCAGTGAAGGCAAGCCGATCGCGATTCCGATCGCGGTGCCCGTGGACCTGGCCGCGAAGAAGGTCGATTGGCAAGTGACGCTGGAAAACGGCGAGCCACACTCGGGCAGCGCTGCGCTGTCGAAACTGCCGACGGTCGAGGAAGCCACGATAGATGATGTTTCCTATCGACGGGTCTCCGTGCAGCTGCCGGCGCTGTCGCTGGGCTATCACACCGCGTCGTTCGCTTTGGACACCGGTCTGCAAGGAACGTTGCGGGTCGTGGTCACGCCCGAGCAATGTTATGAAGCGCACGCAATCGCCGAGGGCAAGAAACTCTGGGGAATCGCCGTCCAGTTGTATTCGCTGCGCGCCGAGGACAACTGGGGCATCGGTGACTTCCGCGATCTGCGCAATCTGATTCGTCTGTCCGCGCCGCTGGGCTGCGGCATCATCGGCTTGAATCCTTTGCACGCGTTGATGCCGGCGAATCCGGCGCACATCAGCCCATACTCACCCTCGAACCGGCAGTTCTTGAATGTGCTGTATATCAGCGTCGAGGACGTGGCCGACTTCGCCGATTGCGAGCCGGCGCGCAAGCGGGTCGCCGAACCGGAATTTCAGGCGACGCTCGAGCAGATTCGCGCCACTCGTAATGTCGATTACGTGAGAGTGGCCGCGGCGAAGTTTGAAATCCTGTCGTTGCTGTACCGGAGCTTCCGCGTACGTCATCTGAACCACAACACACCGCGCGCTCAGGCCTTCCGACAGTTCCAGAAGATTCAGGGCGATCCGCTCAAGCTGCACGCGATCTACGACGCGCTGGACGGACATTTCCGTTTGCAAGGTCCGCAATACTGGGGTTGGCCGAGCTGGCCCGAGGAATATCGCGATCCTACTTCATCGGCCGTGCAGCGCTTCGCTCGCGAGCGCGCCGAGGACGTCGAATACTTCCAATATCTGCAATGGCTCGCCGCCGAACAACTGGCCGATGCGCAGAGCACCGCTCGCGAGGCCGGTATGGCGATCGGCATCTATGGCGACGTTGCCGTCGGTGCGAATACGGCCGGATCGGAAACGTGGTCCAACCGTCACCTGTATCTGCAGGGCGCTTCGGTCGGCGCGCCTCCGGATGCGCTGGCATTGAAAGGTCAGGATTGGGGTATTCCGCCGCAGGATCCGGTCGAGTTGCGCGCCCAACAGTACCAGCCGTTCATCGGGCTGGTCCGTAACATGATGCGTTACGTGGCGGCGCTGCGCTTCGATCACGTCATGACGCTGTATCGATTATGGTGGGTGCCGCGCGGTTTGCTGTCGAAGGACGGGACCTATGTTCACTATCCGCTGGCGGACTTGATCGCCATTCTGGCTCTGGAAAGCCAGCGCAATCATTGCATCGTCATCGGCGAGGATCTGGGCACTGTGCCGGAAGCGATGACGGAGGCGATGGAGCACTATCGCGCGTATCACTACAAGGTGCTGATGTTCGAGCAGCGGCCCGACGGCACGTTCAAGCGACCGGATGAATACGTTCCGCACGCGATGGCAGTGGTGACGACGCACGATTTGCCGACGTTGCGAGGCTGGTGGGAAGGCAGCGATGTGACTTTACGCGCGCAGCTCGATTTGTATCCATCGGAGGAGCTGCGTCAGCAAGCGCACGACTCGCGCATTCGAGATCGAGTGAGTCTGTTGCGAGCATTGGTGGCAGCTGGCTTGTGGCGTTGGCAGGACGGCGAGCCACTACCGCAGTACTCAGCTGCGCTGTCGCGGGCGGTGCATGCTTTCATCGGCTTGTCCAGCTCGAATATTGCGTTGCTGCAAATCGAAGACTTGATCGGCATGACCGATCCGGTCAACGTGCCCGGCACGGATACCGAGCATGCCAACTGGCAACGCAAAGTTTCCGCGTCACTGACTGACATATTCTCCAGCCCCGAGGCAAAAGATATTCTCGCGGCCTTGGACGCGGCTCGCAAAGGTGTGAACCCGAACGCATGAGCTGCGCCTGACTTTTGGTATCGTGCCGGCACCCGGACGACGACGTCTTTGAGCGATCGTCGAATGAAGGATGCAGGCCCGGTCACATGAATAGAAGGGGAAGCCATGCATCGCAGTCGTCTCGCTGGATTCATCATCGATTGCAAAACCGACGATCTCGAACAGGCCGCGGAATTCTGGTCCGCCGCGCTCGGCTACGAGCTGCGACCGAAGCACGAAGAGCCCAGTCCGCTGTATCGCTGCATGCTCACCGATCGGCTGGGTCTGCACGTCGAAGTTCAAACTGTTAAACACGACAGTCGCGTGCACTTGGACATCGAGACCGATGACATCGAGGCGGAAGCCCGCCGCCTGGAAGCCCTGGGGGCGCGGCGCATCGAGAAGGTGCACACCTGGATCGTCATGGAAGCACCTACAGGGCAGCGATTCTGTATAGTCCGGCCGCAAAACAAAAATTTCGCGGAAACCGCGAACCAGTGGAAATAATCAAGCCGTATCAGGGGATGCAAGAGTTTCGCGTTGTCGGTGGATCCATTTCGCCGTGTGGTGCGTTGTCTCCCGCGAAAGTCGTCTTTCGTGGGAGACGCGTCGAAAGGGCCTTGGCCGATTTCGACCTTTGAAAAATGCCCGCGCAGCTAAAGGAACACACCGCCTGGGAGGTAATGTGATGTTCAGAATGACCAAGTCCGATTCTTTGCCGGTGCGTCCGCGAGTCACTCCGGATCCCGAGCGAGCCGCCGAATTGCAGCGCCGCATCGAAGCGCTTCAGTACCGGCCCGAGATCGGGTTTCATCGCGATCGACTGCAGGGGAAGGCCGAGCGGCCCGCTCTGCGACTGGTGAAGTAACAAACACTCAGCGCATGTCAGACAGCGGGGCGACCGATCGGCGATCGGTCGCCCTTTTTCTTTTAAGTGGCGATCCACCACACCACGCCGCTGGCAATCACGATGCCCGGCAGAATGCGCCACGCCGGCACCGGCCGCATCGGGTTCAGGCGCACGTTGCGACGATGGCCGGTGAGCATGGCGACGACCAGGTTGTCCTTCTTCACCAGCAGATAAAACAAGATGGCGGCGATGTGCAGGCCGACGAAAGTCAGGATGGCGTTGAACACGAGCTCGTGTATCTCGGCCAGGGTGCGGCTGGTGTCGAAGCTCACCAGATGGGACAGTGGACCGGATTCAATCCCGTCCACATCGCTGACGAACAAGCCTATCGCCACCTGGGCCAGCATCAGCGTCAGCAGCACAGCGACGCTCCAGCCACCGAGCGGATTGTGGCCGGCGTCGCGATGAGCCTCGCGCGACTCACGCAGGTAAGCAATGACGCCGCTGGGGCCGCGAAGGAAGTGTGAGAAGCGCGCGCTCGAGCTGCCCGCGAACCCCCAGTAGATGCGGAACACCAGCAGGCCCAGCAGCGCGTAACCGCTGTAGCGATGCCAATCCATCACGTTCCGTTCGGCGGTCCACCACGAGAGCGTGATACAGAAAACAAACAACCAATGCGTGAGTCGCACCGGCCAGTCCCAGATGCGAATGGCCGTCGACGTGTCGTTCGAAGTGTCGTTCACCGCGTGTACCCAATGAATCTGCGATCGGAAGCACCATAGCATCGCACGATGCGCGGCGGGGTTACCTTACGGTCAAGTCAGGTTGAGCGGTCGTCAGCGAAGCCGGATCTTTTCCCACGCGCCCGAGCGCCAGCGGAGCAACAGCACCGCCGAGATCAGCACGATGTAGGTGAGCGCCGCGAGCCAGCCGCCGAGTGCGCCCAGGCCGAACTGCGGAAGCCCTTCGATCCAGCCGCCGCCAGGCTTGAACGACAGCATGTGTGCCAGCGGCACGAAGATCAGCCACGACAGCACCAGCACGCAGATCGCTGGCACCGTCGCGTCGCCCGCGCCACGCAGGCTGAAGGAGCAGGCGAAGTTCAGGCCGTCGAACAGCTGATAAGCCGCGGCCACCCACATGAGCGTCGCGCCCAGCTGAATCACTGCGAGCGCCTGCGGATCGTTATCGGCGACGAACGTCGGGATCAACCACGGTGCGACCAACCCGAGCAACAGCCCGATCGTTCCCATATAGGTCATGCACATCACGATGATGCTGTTGCCGATACGCCGCGCCCAGCCGCGATCGCCCATGCCGATCGATTGACCGACCAGCGTGGTGCCCGCCATGGCGATGCCGATGGCCGGCATGAACGAGATCGAGGTCAGCATCATGACGATCTGAGTCGCCGCGCCGTCCACGGTGCTCAGATGCACTTGCATGAGTTGAAACATCGCGAAGCCGAGCACATCGGCCGCGATCAGCATTCCCATCGGCATGCCGAGCTTCCATTGCGCGGCGATCTTGTGAAGTCGCGGCCGCCACATCAGTCGCGAATGAAACGCGCCATGCATCTTCGGGCCGAGGAATATCCCCAGACCCACCAGCAAGCCCAAACCCTGTGCGCAGTTCGTGGCCCACGCGCCGCCGGCGATGCCCCAGCCCCACTCGAAAATAAACAACTGCGCGAAACAGGCGTTGCTGATACAGACCAGTGCGTCGACCATGAAAGAAATCTTCGGCCGACCGATGCCGTTGAAGAATCCGAGCATGCCCCACAACGCGACGCCCAGCGGCGCGCCGAACATCCGCGGCTGCCAGAACTGCACGGCCAGTGCTTGCACGTCGGGCGCGAGGCCGAACGGATCGAGCACGGCGTTGCCATTCATCGCGATGAGCCAGAACAACGGCGCGACCAGCAGTGCCGCCCACATCGAGATCCAGCCCGCCTGCGAGGCACGTTTGAGACGTCGTCCACCGAAGGACTGCGCCACCAATGTTTGTCCCGCGAGGCCGACGCCACCGAACAAAGCGATGCAAGCGATCACCGGCCAGTGAATCGCGGCGATGGCGGCGAGCGCGCTGGTGGAGAGGCGACCGATGAACCACGTGTCGGTGAGATTCAGGATCGCTTGAATCGCGCTGTTCGCGGCAAACGGCACGGCGAGCGCGACGATTGCTTTCACATCCACATGCGCACGACCCGATGCGTCCAGCCGCTGAGCGGGCAAGGACGAAGTCGGCGAAGTGATGCTGGGGAGTGCGGTATCCATGGCGCCGGGCCAAAAAAAGGACGCGCAGCGTAGCGTCAACGCGCGGCCACGTCATCCGGTCTGAAGCCGACACGACGTGGTCCAGGCAGCGCCGGGCAGGACCGGTCGGAGCTTGCAAACAAAAAAGGCGGCCCGTCGGGGCCGCCTTCGTTGAGTCTGCGTTTAGGGCGTTTCGTTAGTTCTGCGCGGTCTGTTGCGAGAACTTCAGACGCACCATGGCGCGCTGTTCAACTTTCTCGCCATTGCGCTCGACGGGCTCGAAGCGCCACTGACGCACGGCGCGGATGGCCGCGTCGTCGAACACGTCGGCCGGGCTGGCATTACGCACTTCGACCTGATCGACCGTGCCGTTGGTCTGCACGGTGAAGGCAAGCTCGACCCAACCTTCGATGCCGCGCTTACGAGCTGCATCCGGATACGACGGCGACACCATGCGAACGCGCTTCAGCGAAGCGGCGGACACCACGTTCGTCTGCTGCAAGTTCGCTTCGCGCGCCGAGGTGAGATCGGCTTCGGCCTGCGAGATGGCCGCGCCGTTGAAACGTTGGCCGACATCCTTCGCGGCGGCGATCAGCTGCGCGGAACGATCGAACGCCTTCGCGTTCATCGCCTGGCGACCGGAGTCGAGCAGACGTTGCGAGAGCGTGCGCGATAACTCATCCACTTCCGGACGATTCGGCGCGGCAGTCCGCAGGTTCGCCAGCAGATCGCGCGCGCTGTCGCCCGGCGGATCGATCAGCTTGCCTTCGGTCAGACGCGTACGAACGTCGGCGACCATCGTGTCGATGTTCGGGCCCGCGCCAGCGGCCGGCGCGCCCGTGGCGGGACGGCGCGTGCCAGCGTTCTGTACCGGAGTGCCCGGCGCGACGTTCGGACCAGCGCCCGGAGCGGCAGCACGCGTCGCTTCGGCGAGCGAACGTTCGACCGCGGCCAGTGCGCTACCCGCGGAGCCCATCTGACGCGCACCTTGCACATATGCAGTGGCGGCTTCGACATTGCCGCTAGCGAGCGCTTTGCGCGCTTCTTCGGTCAGCTGCGCGCTGAACTCACGAATGGTCGTCAGGACAGTCGGATCGGTCGGATCCAGACGGCGCGCTTCCAGCAGCGCATCCTTCGCGCTGCCATTGGTCGGTGTCAGCAGGCGGCCGTTGGCCATGCGATCGTTCGCGCTGTTGACCAGCGCACGCACGCGGTTGCCGACTTCCTGAGCCTGCGACAGTTTCAAACGTTCACGTTCGCGCGCGACCTGGGTATCCAGGAACGCCAGGCGCGGATGCGCCGAATCGATATCGCGCGCGGTTTCGATCGTGCGAATGGCCTCTTCCAAACGCTCGGCGAGCAGCGCGGCTTCGGCGCGCTCCAGGATCTTGTCCACCACGGAGCGAATACCGTCCTTCGCCTCCTGGCTGTTCGGATCCAGCGCCAGCGCGCTTCGATACAGATCCAGCGCGCTCTCGCCCTGGGGCTCGATGAACTTGTTCTGATTGAACGCGTCCTTGGCGAGCGCGAGCTCGGCTTTGACCGGGTCCGGACGTTCCGGGACGCCCGGCTGCTGGGCGCCCGTCGCGGCCGGCGTATTCACGACCGGCGGTACTTCGGGCTCGCCAGTGAAACGGCTGACGCCGAACCAGATACCGCCGATGACGACCAGCAGGCCCGCGGCGAGCGCGCCATAGGTCATCACGTAATTTTTGCTGCCGCCTTCTCCAGCCGCACCGCCCGTGCTCAGGCGCTGGCCGGCGGCCGACAGATCCAGATGCTGTTTCACCGCCGCTTCCAGCGCGAGGCGCGTCTGGCCATGTGACAACGGCGTGAGCAGGAATCGGAAGATCCGACCCGCGGCGGTGAGCTGCATCAACGAGGAGCTGTCCTCGCGCTTGCCGGCTACCACCACGACCAATTCAGGGAAATGCTGAGTCAGCTGCGCGACCATCGAAGCCACGTCGGCGGTGCTCGCGGTGTCCGCGACCAGCACGCCCGGCTTCAGGTTGGAAAGCTTCTCCGCGACATGATCCAGATCCGGCGCGAACGCGACCGAAACGCCGCGCGGCGCGGCCTTTTTGACCGTTTCGACCAAGTTGGCGTCACGGCTCAGGACCAGGATCGGGGGCGACGTGCCTTCTTCGAGTTGCCGCAGGGCTTGTGAATCGTCGATCTCCAAGTTGACCTCGTCCTGAGTATTTCCGTGTCCAGTCGAACGGCTGTGTTGCGCGTTGGCCATAGACCCCTCCTGGGGGTTTTGCTTGTCGCGTAATACTACTTATGCAAGATGGAACAGCTGAGAACTGTATCTGTCTTTTCCGGCTCGCTCGCGTGAACTGCCGCGCAAAATTGCCATGCGCCGTTCAGTCAATGTCCTATGCCGCCCCCGCTTCGATGCCCTGTACGATGCCGCTGATCCGGTTCGGGCGGCGGGCGTGATCCTACCCCTTTGCGGGTTCCCTGCCAGCGGCAAAGTTGTTGGCAAGTGGCTACGCGGCGTGATTGCAGGCGCGAATAGGGGATTGGATGAGGACCACAGTTGCCACGCCGCCGCCGGCACTGCACGATCCGTTCAGTCAACCGTTTTTCGTTCAGCCATTTTTCGTATCCAGCACTCGTGTCCAAACCGCCGCTCGCATCGATGCGATCACATCGTGTCGCCTCTCCCAATGGCGCACGCGACGACGTTTATTACTGGCTGCGCGACGACACGCGCACCGATCCGGAAGTCCTGAGCTATCTCAAGGCGGAGAATCAATACACCGAGGCGCAGCTGGCGCCGATTCAGCCGCTGATCGATGAGCTCTATACGGAGATCGTCGCGCGGCTGAAGCAGGACGACTCGACCGTGCCGGTGCGCTATCGCGGTTACTGGTATTCGATCCGTTTCGCGACCGGCCAGGAATATCCCATCGTGGTGCGCCGGGCGGACACCCCCAAGGACGCGCCGCTCGCCGAGGACGAAATTCTGCTCGACGGCAACGCGCTCGCCTCCGGCCTGTCGTTCTATCAATTGGGCGGATATGAGATCAGTCCCGACAACCGCCTGCTGGCGTACACCGAGGACGTCGTGGGGCGCCGGCAGTACCGGCTCAGAATCAAGGACCTCGCGACCGGCACGTTGTTGCCGGACGTGATCGAGAACGTCGACGGCGGTATCGCCTGGGCCGACGACAACCGCACCTTGCTATATGTGGAAAAAGATCCGGTGACGCTGCTCGGTCGGCGCATTCGCAGCCATCGCATCGGCGACACCGGCGCCGACGCGCTCATCTATGAAGAGCCCGACGAGAGCTTCGATCTCACCGTCGAGCGCAGCAAGTCGGAACGTTATCTGTTGATCGCCTCCGAGAGCACCACGTCTTCGGAGTGGCGGTATACGCGCACCGACGATCTGACGTTCGATTTCAAAGTGGTCGTGCCGCGCGAGGAAGATCACGAATATCAGCTCGATCATCTCGACGAGCGCTTCATCCTCCGCACCAACTGGCAGGCGCTGAACTTCCGTATCGTCGAGGTGCCGGTCGAACAGGCCGCCGATCGCGCGCGCTGGCGTGACGTGATCGCGCACGACCCGGAAGTGTTCATTCAGGACTTCGAATTGTTCCGCGAGTTCGTCGCGGTCAGCGAGCGGTCCCGCGGCTTGATGAAGATCCGCGTGCAGCGCTGGGGCGAAGCGCCGTTTCATCTGACCGCGGACGATCCGACGTACACCATGGCGCTCGGCTCCAATCCAGAGCTCGACAGCACCAAGTTACGTTACGTCTATACCTCGCTCACCACGCCGGGTACCACGTATGAATACGATCTTGCCGACGGCTCGCGGGTCGTGTTGAAACGTGAACCGGTGCTCGGCGATTTCGATCCAGCAAACTACGTCAGCGAGTTCGTCTGGGCACCGGCTCGCGACGGCGAGCTCATACCGGTCTCGATCGTGTATCGCAAAGGCACGCCGCTGAACGGCACGGCGCCGTTGTATCAATACGGCTACGGCTCGTACGGGCTGAGCATGGAGCCGGCGTTCAGCTCCTCGCGGCTGTCGTTGCTCGATCGCGGCTTCGTGTATGCGATGGCGCATATTCGTGGCGGTCAGGAGCTCGGCCGGCGCTGGTACGACGCCGGACGTCTGGAACAAAAATGGAACACCTTCAACGATTTCGTCGATGTGACCGATCACCTGGTAGCGCGCGGCTACTGTGCCCGAGACAAAGTATTCGCGGCCGGCGGCAGCGCCGGTGGACTGCTGATGGGCGTGATCGCCAACGTCGCGGCCGATCGGTATGCCGCGCTGGTGGCGCACGTGCCGTTCGTCGACATCGTCACCACCATGCTCGATACCAGTATTCCCTTGACCACGCTCGAGTATGACGAGTGGGGCAACCCGAACGAAGCCGACGCCTACGCCTATATGCTTTCCTATTCGCCCTACGACAACATTCGCCACCAGCCTTACCCAGCGATGCTGGTCACCACGGGACTGTGGGACAGTCAGGTGCAGTACTACGAGCCCGCCAAATGGGTCGCCAAGTTGAGACGGCACAATACCGGCAGCCGCGCGTTGCTGTTGCACGTGAACCTCGAAGCGGGTCACGGCGGCAAGTCGGGGAGATATGAGCACATGCGCGAAGTGGCGCGAGAATACGGATTCGTGATCGCTCTGGCGGAAGGCGCCGATATCGGAGAGGCGCCATGAGCCACACGGGCTACATTCTGCTGGCGGATGACAATCCGACCGATGCGGAGCTGACGATTCGGGCGCTGGAGATCGGCGGGGTCTCGCAGCAAGTGGTGTGGGTTCAGGACGGCGAGGCGGCCTTGCACTATGTGTTCCGCCAGGGCGTCTATGCGCAGAGGCTGTCGGGCAATCCGAAGTTGATGCTGCTCGACCTGCACATGCCCAAGATCGACGGGCTGGACGTGCTGGCGCAGATCAAGGCCGATCCCAAGACGCGCTCGACGCCGATCGTGATCATGTCGTCCTCCGACCAGGAGTCGGACATGATGCGCAGCTACGAGGCGCACGCCAACAGCTATATCGTGAAGCCGGTGGATTTCAAACAGTTCACCGACCAGGTGTCACTGCTCGGCCAGTACTGGACTCGTATCAATCGCGCCGGCCCGTGAAGAAGCGGTTGGCGGTTCGCGGAATGTCGACTGCGTCTCCCTTTGCGGCTCAGAGTTCCCCCTAATCGTGCTAATCCTCCGGGCCGCCGGGCATACTTCGGGGGCTCCGAAGGACTGTATTGAGAGGCTGGCGCGCTCGCGCCGGGAGACTAGGCATGGGTGTCATCCTGATCGCATTCGAGCGCGAGTCCGAGCAAAGCGCGCTCGAGACTCTGCTGTCGGGTCGCGGTCATCGGGTTCTGAAGTCTGCCAACGGGCTCGCGGCATTGGACGTCGCGCGTCGCGAGGCGCCGCAGGCCATTGTCTCGGACATCGTCCTGCCCCGCATGGATGGCTTCGCCCTGTGCCGCAAATGGAAGCAGGACGAACGGCTGCAGAGCATTCCGTTCCTGTTCTATACGCGTCGACATGACGATCCGAAGTACGAACGTTTCGCGCTCGAGCTGGGCGCGGAACGCTTTCTGTCGCGCTCGACGCCGCCCGAAAAACTGCTGACCGCGCTCGATGAGCTGCTGCCGCCGGGTCATGTGAACGGTGCGCGCGCCAATCCCAATGCCAATCTCAATGGAAGCGGCGGCGCGTCCGCGAACGGTCACGGTAACGGCGCGAGTGGCAATACGCGTCCGATGAACATGCTCGACACGGCAGCCATGCAGCGTTTCGCCGTGCTCGAAAAAACTCAGGCCGAAGCGCAGGAAAGGGCGCAGGCCGCGCAACGTCAGCAGGCCGCTCAAGCGGCGGAGCTGGACAAGGCGCAGCGTCTGCAAGCCGCGCAGGCTGAAGCCTTGGAGCGCATGCAACGCGCCCAGGCCGCTCAAGCCGAAGCTCTGGAAAAAGCACAGCGCGCACAGGCCGAAGCGGTCGAGCGGGCCGAGCGACTGCAGGTCGAAGCGCTGGAAAAATCTCAGCAGGCGCAGGCTCACGCCGAGGCATTGGAGCGGGCGACACAGGGTCATGCGCGGCTGCGTTCGCAAGTGAGCGAGCTCGAAGCGAGCAATCAGCGACTGGCGGCCGGCGAAGCGCGCTTCCGTCGCGTGTTCGAAAACAATCCACAGCCGATGTGGATCGCCGATCACGCCACCGGTGGCTTTATCGCGGTCAACGACGCGGCGCTGGCGATGTATGGTTATTCGCGAGCCGAATTCCTAGGCTTGAAAGCAGCGGCGTTGGAGATGTCGGGTGCCGATTCGCGTGACTCGTCGGTCCGCATGCATCAGCGCAAGGATGGCCGCGCGCTCGCGCTATCGATCTCGTCGCAACAGATCGAGTTCGACGGTCGCAATGCCGATCTGGTCGCCGCGTTCGATCTGACCGAACGACTGGAGACCGAGCGGCAACTGCACGAACAGGCGAAAACCGGCAATGCATTGCTGGACCAGGCGGCCGATGGCTCCTGGCTGCTCGGCAGCGACGGTCAGATCCAGGACGTGAACGCGACCTACTGCCGCATGTCGGGTTACAGCAAGGAAGAGCTGTTGGGAATGAACGCCGCCGATATCGAGGATCTCACCTCCGGCGAGACGACCATGCGATTGCAGCTGGGCCGCGTCCGCGGTGGCGGTCGTTACGAGACCAAACATCGCCGGAAGGACGGCTCGGTGTTCGACGTCGAAGTGAGCGTCGGGCTGCTCGAGAACACGCGCGGCGACAGCATCGTGCTGATTCGAGATATCGCTCAGCGCCGTCGCGATCTGGTCCTGAACCGCTTGTTCCAGCGACAAACGGAGTTCCTGGTCGAGCTGTTCAAGCACGCCGACTCGTTCGACGAATCCGCGATCGTGCGGCGGGTGATCGAGCAGGCGCTCGAATCGACCCGCAGTCCGCTGGCCTATCTGTATTTCGTCGATAACACCCACAAGACCATGACGCTCGCCGCCTGGCGCGATGGCAGCCGGCCGCAAGTGGTGATGGCCGATTCGGAGCCGCAGGCCGTTGGCCGCGCGATGATGCTCAGCGAATGCGTCCGCGGTAAGCACGCGACCTGGACCAATGACGTCGCCCGCAAACCCCAGAACGACGGCCTGCCGGATCTGACGCGTTTCATGGCCGTGCCCATGCTGTCCGGTGACGAAGTGGTCGCCGTGCTCGGCGTGGGCAATCGCGACACGAACTACGGCGACGACGATCAGCGCGTGCTCGCTGCGTTGGCCGAAGGAGTGTGGCGTGTGTTGCACTCGAAGCGTGCGCACGTCGTCACGCTGAGTGCGCTCCAACGAACCGATGTGGCGCTTCAAGGCATGATCGATTCGTTCGTCCGTATGAGCGAGCGGCACGATCCGTACACGGCCGGTTCGTCACGACGGCTGGCTGCGCTGGCGGTGGCGATCGGGCGCGAAGCGGGCCTCGACGGCGAACGTCAGCACGGCTTGCGTGTTGCAGCTCTGTTACATGACATCGGCAACGTCGCGGTGCCGGCTTCCATTCTCAGCAAGCCCGCGCCGCTGACCGAAGCCGAAACGGCGCTGATGCGCACGCACGTCGAAGAAGGTTGCCAGTTGCTCGCGGATATCGACCTGGGCGCGCCGGTCGCCGACATCATCTATCAGTCTCACGAACGTTGCGACGGCAGCGGTTATCCGCGCGGCTTGAAGGGCGAAGAAATCATGTTGGAAGCGCGCATCCTCGCGATCGCCGATACGATCGAAGCGATGTGCTCGCCACGACCCTACCGGCCGGCCGCCGGCATGGACGCGGCGCTCGAAGAAATCAATCGCGGCGCGGGCAAACGTTACGACGAACACCTGGTCGCCGCCTGTACGCGACTCATCCGCCAGCACGGCTTCACGCTGCCGGCATAAATACATATCTCTCAAGAAAACAAGGCTTCGCGCCGCCAGGCATGAGGCCGCGGATGCAGCTATCGGTAAGCGTCGCCATTAAGCGTCGCTGAAACTTCCCGGCTCGCGCTTGCAGGTTTTCCTGAGCGCGTTTGGGGGCTGGCCCGATAGGTCACATTTGCCCGTCAGGAGCAGAATACGGGTCGTCTGTAAGGGCAAAGCCGTTCGAAAGACGGTGACGCAAAGCCTCCGGTCCTCTGTTGCCGCTGTTCCAGCAGCCGCCTCAAAGATAGCGGGGTTGCCGTTTCAGCCCGACCTTCGGGTTGTCTCGTGAAGTCCTTCGGCCTGCCGCCCGCGCCTCGAGCGCCGGCCCAGCAAAGCCAGCTTCCCTTGCCAGACAAAGGTGCTCGCACCGGCACGTCGTCGTGTCGGAGGCGCGAGCTGGCATCGGAACCCAAGTGCTTTGCTGGAGCTATTAATGCGCTTTACGTCTTCTTTCGCCGCGTTCGCGGCGCTGGCTACGGTTGCCGGCATCGCGTCCGCCCAGACCGTCAATCAGCCGCCGACCATCAGCGGCACGCCGCCGACGGTCATCAAGGCCAACACCACATACAACTTCCTGCCCACCGCGCGCGATCCGGAAGGCCAGGTGCTGAAGTTCAGCGTCGTCAACAAGCCGGGCTGGATGGCCGTCGCTCCGAACAGCGGCCGGCTGATGGGCTATCCCAAGTCGCCCGGTGTCTACAGCAACATCATCCTGAAGGTCACCGACGGCGTGAACGTCGTCTCGCTGCCGGCCTTCACGATCACAGTGACCAGCACCAGCACGGTCGCGAATCGCGCGCCGACGATCAGCGGCACGCCGGCGACCACCGCGACGGTTGGCACCGCTTATAACTTCCAGCCCTCCGCGAGCGATGCGGACGGCAATACCCTCGGCTTCACCATCGCGAATCGTCCGAGCTGGGCGAGCTTCAGCACGACCACCGGCCGCCTGACGGGCACGCCGACCGCGACCGGCACGTTCTCGAACATCGTCATCGGCGTGAGCGACGGTCGTGTGACCACTTCGTTACCGGCGTTCTCGATCAATGTTTCCAATGTCTCGAACCGCGCGCCGGTCATCAGCGGCACGCCGGCGGGCTCGGTCAACGCGGGCAGCGCATATAGCTTCCGCCCGACCGCAAGCGATCCGGATGGCAACACGCTGACCTACTCGATCGCGAATCGTCCGAGCTGGGCCGCGTTCAACACCAGCACCGGTCAGCTGTCCGGCACGCCGAGCGCTTCGCAGGTCGGCACGTACAGCAACATCGGCATCAGTGTGAGCGACGGGCGTGCGACCACTTCGCTGCCGGCGTTCGCGATCAGCGTGGTCGACGTGTCCAACGGCGGTGCGACGCTGAGCTGGACCGCGCCGACTTCGAACACCGATGGCACGAGCTTGAGCAACCTGGCCGGCTATCGCATCTCGTACGGCACCAGCGCCAGTGCGTTGACGCAGACGATCCAGGTTTCGAATCCGAGCGTGACCACCTATACGCTGAGCAATCTCTCGCCGGGCACCTATTACTTCGCGGTGCGCGCTTATACGAGCAACGGCACGGAGAGCTCGAACTCGAACGTCTCGTCGAAGGTCGTGCAGTAACCGGGCACGATCGGAAAGAGCGATGAAAACAACGGCGGCTGGAGCGATCCAGCCGCCGTTTTGCGTTTTGTGGACCTCGAATATTCGCGCCGGTGCATACATTCCATGGCGCGTGGCTCCGCGGCGCGCGGCTGTTTCACTCGCGTCTGGATTCTGACGCTGTTATGTGAATTCGCAGTGACAAATTCACAGCGCCGCTGTCGGTCGCTACCGACAATTGCAAAAACAATATTCCTACGATTTACTCCGCCTCGACCACGAAGTTTTGTTCAATCGGAATTTGTCGAATCGCACCCGCTCTACTGGACGCGGCCTCACGGCGGCGAGAGCGGTGCGAAAACGAAGTCGAACGAACAACGCTTCAACCAGGGCATAACCGTCGAAAGACGGCGACGCAAAGCCTCCGGTCCTACGGCGCGAGCTGGGGATAGCGGGGTTGCCGGCCAGCTCTTCTGCGTCACCGAGCTCGCCGTCATCCTTCTCGCCTTCCTTTTTGCTGCTGTTCGACCGAAGCCGCGCGGCTCCGGGGTCGACCTGACGAAGATCAGATATTCAGTGGAGCAGCAGAAAGTGATATCGGCAAACCCGTCGAAAGGCGGGGACGCAAAGCCTCCGGTCTACTGGCACGCAGCGTGCGAAGCGCCGCGTTCCTATGACAGCGGGGTTGCCACTCTCGCAAACGACACGATGTTCGCAAGGCCCCTTGCGAGCGCGTGCACGCGCGACCGTGCGAAGAAGGAGCTGCCGATAGCGCGCCTCCCGGGCGCCAATCTTTCCCTGCGCTTCGAGCCTCGCGTCTCGACCGCGATGGCTGCCTCACTTCCAGAACACAGCAACGCAAATCTGCGCCGGTCCCCGGACCGTCGCCGATGCGTGCGAAGCCAAGGTACGAGCAATGATTCCAATATTTTTCGGGAAGTCTTTCCTGCAGCGGGCCCTGCTGGCGTTGATTGCCGCGTCATTGAGCGCATGCGGCGGCGGTGACGACGACAGTAGTAGCGGCTTGACGGGCGGCGCGGTCAGCGAGCAGCCGGCCGGCGACAATTCGGGTTTGCCCACACCGGCGAATCAGCCTCCGGAAGTGAGCGGCACGCCGGCAGCGGTCGTGACCGCGGGCGAGCCGTACTCCTTCAAACCCGAAGCCAGCGACGCCGACAACGATTTCCTCGAATACCTCATCACCAACAAGCCGTCCTGGGCGAGCTTCGATGCCGAGACCGGCACGTTGACCGGCATTCCGCAGGACGCGAATGTCGGCGATAGCCAGGACATCACCATCAGCGTCACCGACGGCCGTGACACGCGCTCCATCGGTCCGTTCACGATCAAGGTGAATCCGCGCAATCAGCCGAGGCCGGCCAACAGCCCGCCGACCATTTCCGGTACGCCGGCGACGTCGGTGATCGTGGATCAGCAGTATTCGTTCCGTCCGACCGCGACCGATCCGGAAAACGATCGCCTGCGCTTCTCGATTTCCAATCGTCCGTCGTGGGCCAGCTTCAGCACCTCGACCGGCCAGCTGCAAGGCACGCCGGGCGCGGCGAATGTCGCGACGTATTCGAACATCGTCATCAGCGTCAACGACGGCACCAGCACCGTGATGTTGCCGCCGTTCTCGATCCAGGTGCGCGGTCTCGACAATCGCGCGCCGACGATCAGCGGCACGCCGGGGACGAGCGTGCAAGCGATGCAGACGTACACGTTCGTGCCGAGCGCGAGCGATCCCGACGGCGACACGCTGGTCTTCCGCATCAACAATCAGCCGCGCTGGGCGAATTTCAGCACCGCGTCCGGCCGTCTGTCGGGCACGCCTTCGACGACCGATATCGGCACGTATTCGAACCTGATCATCAGCGTCAGCGACGGTCGCACGACGACGGCGCTGCCGGCGTTCTCGATCGTGGTCAGCGCAGCTCCGAATCGTGCGCCGACGATCTCCGGTACGCCGGCGACCAGCGCGACCGTGGGCACGGCGTATTCGTTCACGCCGACGGCGAACGATCCGGATGGCAACACGCTGGGCTTCACGATTCAGAACGCGCCGAGCTGGGCGACCTTCAGCACCTCGACGGGCCGCTTGAGTGGCACGCCGACCGCGGCTGGCACGTTCTCGAATATTCGTATCAGCGTGACCGACGGCAACCTGACTGCCTCGCTGCCGGCGTTCTCGATCGCCGTGACCGGTGCGAGCAATCGCGCGCCGACCATTAGCGGCACGCCGGCGACGACCGTGTCCGCTGGTGCGACCTATAGCTTCCAGCCGACGGCCAGCGATCCCGATGGCAACAGACTGACCTACTCGATCGCGAATCGGCCGAGCTGGGCGACGTTCGATACCTCGACGGGCCGTCTCTCCGGCGCGCCGACCAGCGCGAACGCGGGCAGCTACTCGAACATCGCGATCTCGGTGAGCGATGGCACGCTGACTGCCTCGCTGCCGACGTTCTCGATCACGGTGCTGCAGGCGACGAACGGCAGCGCGACGCTGTCCTGGACGCCGCCGACCGCCAACACCGATGGCTCCACGCTGACCAATCTGGCCGGCTATCGGGTGGTGTACGGCCGCAGCGCCACCAGCCTCGATCAGACGCTGCAGATCGCGAATCCCGGTGTGTCGACCTACACGGTCACCGGTCTGACTTCCGGTACGTGGTACTTCGCGGTGAAGGCGTACAACTCGAGCGGCGCCGAAAGCAACGTCTCGAACGCCGGCTCCAAGACCATCCCATGATCCGGCGCGCTGGCGCGCGCTAGTTCCTACCAAGGCCCGCCTCGCGCGGGCCTTTTTCTTTGCGCCGCTGGCAACCTGACGATCGTGACAGGATGTCCGGCCCGGCGAGCCAATGCTGTATTCTCGACCGAATCGGTCCTGCGCCGCCGTCATAACGGAGTGGTCACTATGCGTCGTGCTTTCGGCGTCTGCCTGGGTCTCGCCTTCGCCCTGGCGCCGACCTGGCAAGCAACTGCTGCAACACCCGCGGCGGTGCGTGTAGATTTTTCTGAGCACACATTGAAGAACGGCCTGCGCGTTCAGCTCGTCGAAGATCACACCACTCCCGTGATCGCCGTGAACGTCACTTACGATGTCGGCTCCCGCAACGAACGTCCCGGGCTCACCGGTTTCGCGCATCTGTTCGAGCACATGATGTTCAAGGGCTCGAAGAACGTCGGCGACGGCGAGCACTTCTATCAAGTGTTCACCAACGGCGGCGCCATGAACGGCACCACCAACTCCGATATCACGGTGTACTACGAAGCGCTGCCGGCGAATCAGCTGGAGATGGCGCTGTTCCTCGAAGCCGATCGGATGCGCTCGCTGGAGATCACGCAGGCCAAGCTCGACAACCAGCGCAAGGCCGTGCAGGAAGAGCGCCGCATGCGCGTCGATAACCAGCCGTACGGCCGCTCGTACGAGCGCTTCGACGAAGTGTTCTACGACAAGTTCGGCTACCAGCACTCGACCATCGGCTCGATGGAAGATCTGAACGCGGCCAGCGTGCATGACGTCGCGGAGTTCTTCAGGATTTACTACGCGCCCAACAACGCGGTGCTGACCGTGGTCGGCGACTTCAAGCGCGACGATACGCTGGCGCTGATCGCGAAATATTTCGAGGACATTCCCCGCCAGCCCGCGCCGCCGCCGGTCGATCTGGTCGAAGCGCCGCAAACCGCCGAACGTCGCGAGACGCTGACCGATCCGCTCGCACGCGCGCCGCAAGTTCTCATCGGTTACAAGATCGGTGTCGGTAACGATGCGGATCAAGCGGCGTTGCAGGTGTTGTCCTCGGTGCTCCAGGGCGGCGACAGCTCGCGGCTGTACCAGAGCATCAGCAAAGAGAAAGAGCTGGTCTCCGGCATCGGCGGTTACGTCGAAGAGCGCATCGGCACCGGCGGGTTCTACATCACCGCCACCGTGCGGCCGGATCAAAAGCCCGAAGTCGTCGAAGCGGCGATCTATGAGGAGATCGCGCGTATCAGCGAGCAGCCGATCGCCGATTGGGAGTTGCAGAAGGCGCGCAACGCCACTCGCCTCGGTTATCTGCAGAGCATTCGCAGCGCCCAGAATCGCGCCAATATCCTCGGCAGCTACACGATCCTGTTCAAGGATCCGAACCTGATCAACTCGCGCCTGTCGAAGATCGACGCAGTGACTCGCGCCGACGTGCAGCGTGTCGCAAAGAAATATCTGATACCCACGGGGCGGACTGTGTTGACGACACTGCCGGCGCCGGCCGCGCCGACTGCACCGGGTCCGTAAGCGAGCACGCCATGAACAAACTCACACACGAAACCGCCTCGCGTGCTTGGAATTCAGTGTCGGGCTTACGGTTGCGGGGACCCGCCGCGGCCGTGCTCGCGCTGTTCTCGGCGCTCATGTTCATGCAAGCGTCCGCGCAGGCACCTGCTCAATCGGCACCGGCCGGCGCTTCCGCCAAGGGCGTCGAATTGAAGGGCAAGGTGCCGGTCAATCCACAAACATTGCGAGTGCAGCTGCCGAAGCCGCAGGAAGCGGTGTTGTCCAACGGGCTGCGTGTCTCGCTCCTGGAAGATCACAAGCTGCCAACCTTCTCGATGCAGCTGTACTTCAATGGCGGCGGCCTGGCCGATCCCGAGGACAAGCGCGGTGTGGCGATGGTCACGGCGAGCCTGCTGCGTGAAGGCACGAAGAAACGTTCGAGTCGTGAGATCGCCGAGCAGCTTGCGACGCTCGGCGCCGGCTTGTCATCGAGTGCCGGGCCGGCCTCGGGAGAGAGCGTCGTTTCGGTCACTGGGTTGAGCGACAACGTCGAGCCCACGCTCGCGATTGCGTCCGACGTCATTCGCAATCCCACGTTCCCCGCCGCGGAGCTCGACAAGTTTCGCGCACGTTTCCTCGCGCAGTTGCAGATCCAGCGCGCCAATCCGGGTTTTCAAGCGCAGGAGCAGTTCATGCGCGCCATCTATGGCGAGCATCCCGGTGCGCTGGTCGTGCCGAGCGAAGCGGTTATCAAAGGGCTGAGCAGCGCCGATCTCGCGGCGTTCCATAGCGCGAGATATCGACCGAACAATGCGTTTCTGATCGCCCACGGCGACATCACGCTGAAGGATCTGGTTGCCCGACTCGAGCGTCATTTCGGCGACTGGGCCAAAGCCGACCTGACCAAGGTGTCGCTGGCCCAGCCCAAAGCGCCCGAGAAGGCGCGCGTTCTGCTGGTCGATCGTCCCGGATCGGTGCAGACCTCGCTGTGGGTCGGCTCGATGGGCATCGAACGCAACAGCGACGATTACTTCGCCATGCTGGTCATGAATCACATTCTCGGCGGCGGACCGGCGTCGCGCTTGTTCATGAATCTCCGGGAGGACAAGGGCTATACCTACGGCGTCTACAGCTCGTTCACCGGCACGACCTTCCCGGGCGTGGTGGTCGCGACCACCGACGTGCGTACCGAGGTGACCGAGGGCGCGATGCAGGAGTTGAATTCGGAGCTGCAACGTATCGCCAATGAGCCGGTGTCGGAAGTGGAGCTCACCAATGCGCGGCGTGCGTTGATCGGCCGGTTCGCGCTGTCGCTGGATTCGCCGGCATCGCTCATGGGAAATCTGGCGACCCAGAAGATTTATAAACTGCCGGCGGACTACTGGGATACCTATCCGCAACGCGTGGCGTCGATCACGCCCGCCGATATCCAGCGCGTCGCGAAGAAATACTACGCTCCCGGCCGCCTGCAGATCGTCGCCGTGGGCGATGCCAAGCAGGTCAACGACGTGCTGAAAAAATACGGCACCGTCGAGCCCGTCACTCCGATGTAACGTCACAACTATAAACAAGGACCCATGAACACGCCCACTCACGCGGCGCCGTCGCCGTTCGCCCGATTGCTGTCTCGTCTGGCACCGATTCACCCGGCGGAGACCGGGGCGGTCGTAGCTGCGTTCTTCCTGTTCTTTTTCATGTGGAGCGGCTATTTCTCGGTGCGTCCGGTGCGCGAGACCATCGGCACCATCATCGGCCGCGACAAGCTGGCCGATATCTGGATCGTCACCTCGATCGTTTCGGTGTTGATCATTCCGGTCTACGGCGAGGTGGTCGCGCGCTTTCGTCGCAGCGTGTTCCTGCCGGCGGCGTATGCCATCGTCGCGATCGTACTGGTGATCACCGGGCTGTCATTGCGCGGGGACGCGATCAACATGGGCGCAGGCAAGTTCTTCTATGTGTTCATCAGCGTGGTGAACCTGTTCCTGCTGTCGGTGTTCTGGAGCTTTCTGCTCGAGCTGTTCGATCGGAATCAAACCAAGCGGCTGTTCGGCGTCATCGCAGCCGGGGGTAGCGCGGGTGCGCTGATGGGACCGTTCATCTCGGATCTCGCCGTGTCCCACATCGGCAATAGTGGCGTGTTGTTCTTCGGCGCGGCGTTGTTCGTGGCCGCGATCTTCTGCCAGCGCATCCTGCTCAATGTCTGGTCCGGCCGCACCGATGCCACGAACAAGGCCGACGATCGTCCCATCGGCGGCAATCCCTTCGCCGGCGTGACTATCATCCTGCGCTCGCCGTATGTGCTCGGCATCGCGCTCTTCGTGGTCGGCATTTCCTGCGTGAACACGTTGCTGTATTTCGAACAGCTGCGGCTGGTCGAGGAGCATTTCCCGGGCCTCGAGAACCGCACCCAGATCTTCGCGCGCTTCGACTGGATCGTGCAGGCGTTGACCGTGTTGTCGCAGATTTTCCTGACCGGGCGCATCGCCGAGAAGTTCGGTGTGAAGGCGCTCATTACCTTCGTGCCGGTGCTCATGATCTTCGCCTTTGCCGGGTTGGCCGTTTCGGGTGCGTTCTCGGTGCTGATGGTGGTTGTGATCGCGCGCCGGGCGATGGAGTACGCGTTCGTACGCCCGGGTCGCGAGATGTTGTGGAGCCCGCTCGATAAAGAAACGAAGTACAAGGCCAAGAACACCGTCGACGTGCCGGTGTATCGCGGTGCCGATGCGCTGTCCGCCCAGTTGAACAACTGGGTTGCCGGCGCCGGCTTCGGTATCGCAGCCGTCGCCTGGCTCGGAGCGGCCGTGGCCGCACTGTGGGGCTTGTTGGGCTACTGGTTGGGCCGCCGCTTTGAGGACAAAGAGAAGTTGCAAGGCGACGGCCAGCCGGCGACGCACTAGGCTCAGCCGAACGTCGCCATCAATCGTTGAGCACGAACCTGACTTGCAACATGGCGCGCTGGGCGACCGGCGCGCCGTTTTTGCGAATGGGCTCGAATCGCCATTTGCTCACCGAGTCGAGCGCGGCTTTGTCGAACACCTCCTTGGGCGCGGAGTCGAGAACCTGCAGGTCTCGAGTGCTGCCATCGGGCGTGATCGTGAATTCGACTTGCACCCAGCCCTCGGTGCCGGCTCGCTGGGCGTCTCGCGGATAAATCGGCGGCACTTCACGAACACGCTTCAACGAAGCAGCCTGCGCGACGTTCTTGCTGAAGTCGCGCTGTTCTTGAGCGGTCGCCAGTTGCTCTTGCAGCGTGCGAACCGCCTGCATGCCAGGAATCAACGTATTCGCACGCTCGATCAGCATCGCTGCTTCGTCGACGTTATTGGCGGCGAGCGACGTGCGGGCGCGGTCCAACAGAACGAAGGCGAGACGTTGCTGTTCGCTCCGTACTTCTTCGGCACCCGGGTAGCGGTCGCGGAGTGACATCACGCTGTCGAATGCGTTGTTTCCTGCGGGAGCGATGAGAGCGCCGCGCTCGCGAAGCGTGCTGATGGCGGCGACTTGCTCAGCTAACGAGGGACCTTGGGGCGCGGTCACTGGCTCAGTACCCTGCGGCTCGTTCGTCGGCGCGGCGCCCGTACCTTTTGCGTCGGCCAGTTGAGCCGCCGGCGCATTCGCCGCTGCTTCCTGTTCGGCGAGCTCACGTGCGATGGCGTCGGCCAATTCGCGTTCGGCAGCGGCAGCCGCAAGACGCTCGGCTTCCGAACTTGCAGCGGAGGAAACATTGCTCTCGCGCGCGATCGATGCGGATGCTGGCCCGTCGGAGCCGGACGCCTGAGTGCTCGGGCCGGCAACATGCGCGTTCGTGAGCGAGTTGGCCTGGGATGCTTCGACTGGCAAGGTCGCAAGCGGCCGAGAAGTGTTCGCAGCAGTCGCCTGCCTTTTCGGCATCGATCGAGACAGCGCCAACAGTTGCGAGCGCAAGGTGTCGAGCTGCGGATGATTCGGGGCGGCTCGTTGCAATGCTGTCCAGGCAGTCACGACCCGAGCGGCGTTCCGTTCTTCCAGCGCTTTGATGACGCGCTGTTCGAGCGTATCGATCACTTTCTGCACGCCCGCCTTGGCATCGGCATTGTTCGCGTCGAGGGTCAGCACGTCTCGGTAATACTGGAGCGCATTGTCGCCGCGAGGATCGATGAGCCGACCGCTGAGATACGCGATCTGCGCGCTGCCCAGTCTGGACTTCACCTGATCTTCGACAGGAGTGTCCCCGACGTGCGTGGTCTGCAACGTCGCGGGCAAACCTTCGTCGCGCGAACTCCACCAAATCCCGAATGCAATCAAGGCTGCGAGCACTCCGGCGCCGGCCGCGAGCGCCTTGCCAAGATACGGTCGCTTGCGAGCGATGGTACGCACCGTCTGTAGCGCGATCGGTTGACCGTCGCGCAGCTCGTTATAACGACGCGTGGCCGCGTTGAGGAACTGGAATGCACGGCCCGGCGAGATGGGCTTGTGCAGATAACGGTAGATGCGGCCGGTGCTGAGCAACGACGCGACGGTGCCTTCGTCTTCACGCCGGCCGATGGCCATGAAGATCAATTCGGGGAACTGCACCTGCAGACGCTCCAGCAACGCGGGCACGTCACCGTGCAGCGAACCCAAGTCGGCGATGAGGACGTCGCAGCGGCCGCCGACCAGATAGTCGACGGCCGCATCGGCGGAAGGAACATCCCAGAGAGCGTGCTCGGAGCCGGCGGAGCTGCGCAGGGCTTCGCGCAAGCCGCCATCTGCCGTTACTACGACGACATCAATGACCTGACCCGGTCGCGCCGCGGTGGTGCGGACCGTGTTGAGAAAGTCATCGGGCCGCGTACTGGGCACGTCGTCATTCTCGGTTCGTCACTCCAGACAAACGACCAGTTGCGCCGAATGACTGCGCCAGTTGATCGGAATGACGAAGGAGCGGATGTTGTCGGGGGTCACGATCTTCTCGGGCTCGCCGGCCACCACGGTCGGCACCGAGATCATGAAGTCCTTGCCGAAATCGCGGCGGGCATTGCCGGAGATCGTGTTGGCGACTTCGCCCACCAGGTCGCACATGTTTTCCTGGGTGAGCTCGGTCTCGCCCATGCGCATCAGCATGACGGTGAGCATGGGGCGCGAAGCCGTGAAATAAACGATGCCGCGACGCTTGCCGGCGATGGAAATCATGCCGGTGAATTCCTGAATCGTGGGCTTGCCTTCCTGCACGATATAGGGCGAGCCGACCGAGGCGGGCTGGTTGGCCGCGGTCGCGAAGTAGTGCGTCGTTCCTTCGACGAACGTTTCCAATTCAACTTTAGTCATCATTGCCGGCGCCCCTCAACAGCTCTTCCAGCGCTTCCGTCAGCTGGCGATCCGTGAATGGTTTGCAAAGAAACCCATTGGCGCCCTTCTTCAATGCTTCGATCGCGGTGGCCTTGTCGGAGAGCGCCGAAATCACCAGGATGAGAACGTCCGGCTTGATCTTCACCAGGTTCTCGACGCACTCGATGCCATCCATCTCGGGCATCGTGATGTCCATGGTGACGACGTCGGCCGGCTCCTTGCGGAAGGCCTCGACGGCCTGCTTGCCGTTCGCCGCGGTGGCGATCACTTGCAGACGTTCGATCTGCAGTTCTCGCTCGATCTTGCGGCGAATTATGTTCGAATCGTCACAAATCATGAGCTTGAGCTTCCCGTTCGTCAACGGTGCAGCCTTGGCATTGGCGCTCGCCATTACAGTCCCTCTTGGTCTTCAGTATTCCAGGGCGAAGTTGTTTCGGTCCGTCACATCAGGGGCATCAAGCCGCCGCCGCGCTCTGGGTCGCGGGCAGCCAGATCTTGAACTTGGAGAACTTGCCGCCGGCCGAGGCCAGGCCGACGCGGCCGCCGAGCTCGGCGACCAGAATGCGCACCAGGTCCATGCCGGCGCCGCGGCCGGCGTCGGTGGTCACGCGATCCGCCGTCGAGAAGCCGGGGCGGAAAATCAGGGCCATGGTCTGGCGCGGGTCGAGCATCGCGGCCTGCGCCGGGGTGATCAGGCCGCGCTCCACCGCGACTTCCTTGATCCGCTCCAGCTGTAAGCCACGGCCATCGTCCTGAACGATCAGCTCGTAACCGTCGGTGCCGCGCGGGGTGAACTCGACGGCGAGGGCGCCAGCGGCCGCCTTGTTGACCTTGGTGCGCTCGTTCGGCTCTTCGATCCCGTGCACGACCGCGTTGCGGACCAATTGAATGGTGATGTCCTTGACCGCGCGACGATAAGCCTCGGGCACGGCGTCGAGGCCGGCACAACGCAGGTTGACCTGCTTGGACTGGCTGCTCGCGACGCGGGCCGCCAGATCCTCGAGGGTGCGTTCCAGGCCGCCGACCGCGCCGGTGGTCTCGCCGAGATCCGGCGGGGAGACGATGGCTTTGGTGATCTGGGTCTGATCCTGACCGGCCAGCCACTGATCCACCTTCTCCGCACCGACTTCGCCGCCAGCGGTGCGGCGGCTGGCGATGGCGTGATGCAGATCGACCAGCCGGCTCAACATCTCGCGCACCTGGGCGAGGTGGTTGAACAGATCGTCCAGTTTCACGACCAGCGGCAGGAAGTCGCTACCCGACAGCGAGGACCGGCCCTTCAGGTCGTTGAGGGATTCTTCGAATGCGTGCGCGCGCTGCTCGACGGTCTTCAGGCCCAGCGCCGCCGCTTCGCCCTTAACCGCATGCACCTGGCGGTAGATGCCGTCGATCTTGGCGCGGAACGCCGATTCTTCGCGCGCCGGCTCCTTGAGGATGGAGTTCACCATCTTCAACGACACGTCGGCGTCGGTGAGGAAGCTGGTCAGGCTGTCCGGCTCGACGTGCAGGATGCGCAACAGCAGGTCCAGCTGGGCCTGCGCCTTCTCCTGCGATTCCTGCAGCTCGCGCGACAACATCACGCGCTTGGTCACGTCGTTCACCGTCACCAGCAGGTGGGACAGCGAGCCTTCGGACTTCACGCGGTTGAAGTCGAATTCCAGGAAGTGGGTATCGAAGCCGCCGGCCGGGTTGTCGAAGTGGACTTCGACTTCGTTCAGCGGGTTGATGGTCTTCACCAGCTTCTCGTTGACACGCTCGCCCCACAGCAGCGCGACGTAGTCCATCGCGGTCTTGAGGGTCTTCTCGGGGACGATGTCTTTCAGCAGCTTGTCGAAGGTCAGGTCGGTGAAATCTTCGCGGCGGAAGATAGCGTTGAGCGCCATCGAGCGCTCGCTGCCCAGCTTCAGGTCCTTGTCCAGCAGGAACAGGCCTTCGTTCACGGTGCGCAGAATGTCCTGCGTTTCCTTGCGCTGCCGATTCGCCGACGCTTCTTCCTTGCGCAAGTTGCGGGTGAAGAACAGGAAGATCGCGCCGAGCAGCAGCAGGGCCGCGGCCATGCCGCCGACCTGGATGTAACGCAGCGTGTCGGTCTGTTTACGGCTGTGCGCTTCGACCTGCGTGGACAGGTCGGTCAGCACCTTGGAAAGCTGGCCGTGGACGGTGTTGCCGTATTGAGTGAGATCGGTCAGCGCGGTCTGCAGACGACGGCCGCGAGGGCTGAGCTGAATCGTCGGGGCCGCCGGAACAGGAGCGGCGACCGCGGGAGCGGCATTCTTACCGTTGGCGACCGGGGCCGGCGCGGGGGCGGGCGTGGGTTGAGCGGTCACATAGGGTGAGCCGGAGAAACGCAGGATGGGATCGAGCTTGGCCTTGTAACCGTCCCACAGCTTGCTGCCGTTCTTCAGCTGTTGAACCGCGTCGGGCTCGGTCATGGACGGCAACACGATGATCTCGCCGGCGCTGTCCGTGATCATGCCGCCGTTGGCGAGGCTGTTCAGGGAGCGATCGAAGGTGGTGGCCGCCTTGCGCAGGCTCTCCAGCGCCTCATCGATCTTTTCGCCGTTTTGCAGGCGTTGCGCCAGTTGCACGCTGGCGTCATACACCGCATGCGGCTGGACCGCCTGGTTCTCCAGGAAGCGCACGCCCGCGACGTTATCGGAGAACTGGCCGGCCTTGCCGTGGTTCACCGCCAGGATGATGGCGATGAACACCAGGAACCCGGTGATCGCGAACACGATTCCCTTGTATCGACCTAGATCAAGAATTCCCATATCTCTTCCCCTTGGTCGCGCGCGCCGCGCTGGCCGCGCAGACCTACCCTCGAGCCGGAATGTGCGAAACGCCCGCCGATGTCTTCCCAGACTGCGGCTTTCGCTCCCTGATGAACCGAGTATCTAATCTGACAATAAGCACTTTGACTGTCGCTCGACTCAGTTCCCGTTTTTAAATCACGAAAACTTGCGCCAGTTCAAAGTTTCGCGCGGACGCCTGCGCGAATCGCGCTGCTGAGACTTCCGGAAAGGCTTAAAGCGCTCGTCGGGCCGATCCCGAGCCCGGCTTGCCGGGACCCGAGTGGGCTCGCCCGCTGCTGTGACGTGACTGCAACAGCGCGCCCCCGATGCTTGGCCGAAGGCGCTGCAGCAGACAGTTTTGCCTCGGCAGGCCGGGCCAAGTCAATGGCGCGTTTATGCGACAACCGGGCGTTTTCGCCGCCGTTGCAAGCAGTTACGCACCGCGATAGGTAGCTTGGGATGCTCGACAAGCCCGTGGCCGCCGCTCATGATGCGCCCTCGCCAGCCAGATCGACGGTTCCGTTCAGCTCCGGTGGGTCGAGGTCGCCATTGTCTTGGAACGCCGTTAGGGTCATGAGCCAAATAGAATTCAAATCGCACGTGCCCGTCGCGCAAAAGTCGGCGCTGGAAGCGCTGCTGTTTTTCAATGCCTGCCAGGAGCGGGTCAGCGCCTGCATCGCCGATGCCATCGAGAAATTCGGGGCGCCGGAGATCGTTGCCGATCGCGACCGCCTGCGCATTCATATGAAGGGGCTGCCGGAAGTGCAGTCGCTGTTCGCCATCGACGTGCAGACAGGTCGTCCGGTCGGGGTTGCCGTGTACGCCCGCCAGGACATCGAGCATGTAACCGTCGTCCACATCGGCATCACGGCGGAATTCGCCAGCGGCGGTCGCCGCGCCAACGAACAATTGCTGCTGAAGCTGTTGCGAGAAGTCCGGCGTTCCACGCGCCGGGTGAAAGGCATTCGAACCATGGACCTGTTCTATGCCAACGCCACTGGCCGCGCCGTGCCTCGCGCGTCAGCCAAAGTTTTGATGTAAGCAGCGACTTGTTTCGTTCACCGTTGCTTCGTATCGCCAACAGGCTCGCGATCCCGGGCACTGCGGGTGTCTGGTTGTGCCTGCTTGCGGGGCTGCTGGGCCGTCTCGCCTGGCCGCTCGATTTGTTTGCTCATTTCCGGGTGCAGTACGCGGCGTTGTTTGTTTTGCTCGCCTGTGTGCTGATGGCGCTGCGACGTTTCCGGGTGGCCGTCGCCGCCGCGGTCGGCTTTGGGGTCAGTGTCGTGCCGCTGCTTCCTTACATTGCCAGCGAGCCCGTCAAGTCAGCCACCGCGACGACCCGCGAGCAGACATTCCGACTCGTCTCATTCAATGTCTGGTTCCGCAATCTCGACATGGCGCGAGTCGCGGAGTACATCGAAAAGTCACAAGCGGACGCGGTCGTGCTGGTCGAGCTGACCCAGCCGCAAGCGGAAATGTTGTTGCCGCTGTTGCCGACGTATCCGCATTATCAAATGGATACCAGCCGCATGGGCGCGGCAGTCTTCACCAAGTGGCCGGTGCTGTCCGCGGAATCGGTGCCGCTCGCTCAAGGTGGCGCGGTCGCGTCGCGTTTGATGTTGGATTGGCGAGGCACGTCGGTGACCGTGCTCGGCGTGCATTTGAACTGGCCGCTCGGTCCGCGCAATTCGCAGTATCGCAATCAGGAGCTCAATTCGCTGGTGGCTTTGAGTAAGGTGCAGCGGGGGCCGCTGCTGGTTGCGGGCGATTTCAATCTCACCCCCTGGTCGGAATATTTCAGCGACGCGCTCGAGCAGTCAGGGCTGCACGATGCCGCGCTCGGCTTCGGCCTGGCGCGGAGCTGGCCGGCGCAGTTTGCACCGGTCGGCATACGCATCGATCATTGTTTGTTGTCACGGCACTGGCGCAGCCTGAGCACCGGCATCGGCCCGTCGCTCGGCTCCGATCATCTACCCGTCGTGACCGACGTGACTATTCCGGCCGCGGTGCCCGGCGGATGATGTAGCCGCCGGATTTCTGATCCGGCTCCAGCGTCAACAGCTTGCGCTGCTCGGCTTCCTCGAGCAGATCGCTGAAAGTCCGGAAGCCGAAATAACTTTCGTTGAAGCCGGGATTGCGACGCTTCAAGGTCTGTTTGACCATCGAGCCCCAGATCTTTTCGTCCTGATCGCGCTCCTCGGCCAGCGCGTCGATGGTGTCGAGCACCAGGTCGAACGCCTGTTGCTTGCGATCCTCCTCGCTCGTCTCCGGCTTCGGAGCCTTCGGCGTTTCCGTGCCGGCAGCGGCGGACGTTTGCTTGGACGCCGCGGGCTGTTTGCGACGCGCGCGCTGGTGACGCTTCTTCTCTTCCTGCCGCACCAGATCGTCGTAATAAATGAACTCGTCGCAGTTGGCGATCAGCAAGTCCGAGGTCGAGGACTTCACGCCGACGCCGATCACGGTCTTGTTGTTTTCTCGGAGCTTGCTGACCAGCGGCGAGAAGTCCGAGTCGCCGCTGATGATGACGAACGTGTCGACGTGCGCCTTGGTGTAACAAAGATCCAGCGCGTCCACCACCAGGCGGATGTCGGCGGAGTTCTTGCCCGAGATCTTCACGTGTGGGATCTCGATCAGCTCGAACGACGCCTCGTGCATCGGCTTCTTGAAATCCTTGTAGCGATCCCAGTCGCAGTACGCCTTCTTCACGACGATACTGCCCTTGAGCAGCAGACGCTCGAGCACGCGGTCGATGTCGAACTTCGCGTACTGTGCGTCACGCACACCGAGCGCGATGTTCTCGAAATCGCAGAACAGCGCCATGCTGGTGATGCTGTGAGCCATCTACAACCAACCTTTGCGTTTGAACAGCCAGTAAGTGACGCCCATCGAGGCCACCATCAGCCCGATGGAAAAGAAGAAATTGCTGTACTTGCCCGGCAGGTCCGGCAGCAAGTGATAGTTCATGCCGTAGATGCTGGCGATCAAGGTCGGCGGCAGGAACAGCACCGCCGCGACCGAGAAGATCTTGATGATGTTGTTCTGCTCGACGTTGATCAGACCGAGCGTCGCTTCCAGCAGGAACGAGACCTTCGAGCCCAGGAACGAGGCGTGATCGGACAATGACAGCACGTCGCGGCTGATGGAATGAAAGCGCTCGCGCTGTTCGGCGCCGATGCCCGGCACCGACTGCTGCACGAACATCAGCAGGCGCCCCAGGCTCACCAGGCTTTCGCGTCCCTTGGAGTTGAGCTCGCCGTTGAAGCCGATGCGCTCGATCATGGCGCGCAGATCGTTGCTGGTCGGCTGACCGCTACCGTTGCGCGCGAAGATGTTGCTCGAAACACCGTCCAGGCTGCCGCCGACTCGCTCGAGCACGTCGGCGATGCGCTCGATGAACGCTTCCATCAGGCCGGCGAGAACGGTGACCGCGCTCGTGCAGGCCGCCGGATGTTTGCCGGCGTAGGTGATGAATTGCTGAAACGGCTTGGTGTCGAGGTAGCGGTTGGTGATGAGCCGGTTGCCGGCGAGGATGAAGGTCACTGCCGTGCTGATCGGCCGATCGGTATCGAGTTGCGCGGCGACCGTCGTCGTCATGTAGAGCGCGCCGTTGTCCTCGTACAGCCGGTTCGAGGTCTCGATCTCCTTCATTTCCTCGCGCGTCGGCACTTCGATGCCGAACGAGGCTTCGACCAGCTTTTCTTCCTCGACGGTGGGCTCGAGCAGATCGATCCACACCGCCTGGGTCGGAATCGGCGGCCCGTCATCGCCCGTGCCCAGCTTGACCTTGGTCAGGCCCTGCGGAGTCGGGACGAAAATGTTCAGCACTGGCGCCGCCGCGGAGCGTGTCGCTCGAGATCAGCCACCGTGCTCGTGCGCGGCGAGCTCTTCGATCAAGGGGAACAGCTTCTCTTCGCCACCGGCCTTGCCGATGTCGGTGCTGTACTTGCCGTTGACGATGACGGTCGGCACCGAGTCGATGCGATAGCGCTTGTTGAGGAAGTCCGCGCGTTGCAACTTGGATTCCACCGCGAACGACGAGAACGCCTCGGTGAACTTGTCCTTGCTCACCCCGTGCTGCGCGAAGAACGCGCCGATCTTGTCGACGTTGTTCAGCTGATTACCGTTCACATGGATCTCACGGAAGATCGCCGTGTGCAGCTCGTCGAGCTTGCCCAGCACTTCGGCGGTGTAAAAGATCCGTGCATGCAGGCGAGTACCTTCGTTCCACATCGCCGGCACGCGCACGAACTCGACGTACGCCGGCTTGCCTTTCGCCTTCCATCCCTCGATCGCCGGGTCGAGCGCGAAGCAGTGGCCGCAGCCGTACCAGAACACTTCGGTCACTTCGACTTTGCCGGGCGCCGCGTTGGTGGGCTGCGCCGGCACGATCTTGGTGTAGTTCGTGCCTTCCTTGAACTTCGAGGAAGTCGGCGGGCCGCCGGCGGGGCCGCTCAGCTTCAACTGCGGCTGCGTGGTCGACGCGGTCTGCTGCTCGGTCGGCGGCGGAGCGTCGTCCATCTCGCTAACCGTTTCAGCCGGCGCGGCGGTCGCTGCTTCGGCCGCTGCCTGATCCGTCGCGGCTGCTGCTCCACCTTCAGTGGCCGCCGGAGCTGCGGCCGCGGGTTGCTCGGCGGCGGGAGCGGCGGGCGCCGGTGCGCTGGGAGCGGGATCCTGCTTACCGCAAGCTGCGAGCAGAACCAAGGTCGAGAGCAGGGCAGCGAGTTTGTTCATGCGTCGTTCCGAGCGTTTGAAGCCGCGACCGGTGCTAATCGAGTTCGATCAGCGCAGGCCTTGGATGTAAGAAGCCACCGCGTCGATTTGTTCGTCGGTCAACTGCGAGGCCACGTTGCGCATCATTTGATTCGGATCGGTCTGGCGTGTTCCCGAGCGATACGCCTTCAGTTGATTGATCGTGTATGTGGCGTGCTGTCCTTTGATCTGCGCATAGCCGGCCGCCGGGTTACCGGCGCCATCCGGGCTGTGGCAGGCCTGGCAGGCCGCGATGCCCTTGGCCGGATCGCCGCCGCGGAACAGCTTCTGGCCCAGCGCGACCTTCGACGGCTCCGCTTCGAGCGTGCCGGTGGGCTTCTGCGAGGCGAAGAATGCACCGAGATCGGCCATGTCCTGATCCGAGAGCGGCTTGGCCATCGGCGTCATGAGCGGGTTCTGGCGCTGATCGTTCTTGAAGGCGGTCAGCTGGCGCTTGATGTAGCTCTCGTGCTGGCCGGCCAGGTTCGGCCACTCGGGGTTCACGCTGTTTCCATTGACACCGTGACAGGCGACGCAGGGCGCGGCTTTCGCCTGGCCTTTCTCGGCCGAGCCCGCGACAGGCTGCTCGGCAGCGAAGCTAACGCCCGCCTGCAGGCCGCACAGAACGGTGAGCAGGACCATCGACTGAAACTTCATTATTCGCAACTCCGGTAGCGGCGGCTGGCCAAAAGGCGCGGAATTGTACACTAGCGATATGGCCTGCCTGCACCACCATCGTTAATTGAAGCCAGCCCGGGTCCATGGATGTGCCCCGCCCGCGCGGACGGCAAGCAAATGGCAACAGTCGCGTCTTTTGCCGGTCGCACGAGGGTCGTGGCACGATGGCCGATTCCGAGAATAGATATGCCCCAATTCCCGCCCGTCGAATTCCTCACCAGCTCCTGGCAACCGCGCCAGTTTCCCGCCGACGTCGGCACGGAGGTTGCGTTCGCGGGCCGTTCCAATGCAGGCAAGTCCAGTGCCTTGAACGCCATTACCGGGCGCAAGGACCTGGCGCGGACCAGTAAGACACCGGGCCGCACCCAGCTGATCAACTTCTTCGCGCTGAACGATCGGCAGCGGCTCGCCGATCTGCCGGGGTATGGGTACGCGAAGGTGCCCGAGAAAATGCGCGATCACTGGCGCGAGTTGATGGAGCGTTATGTGGAGACCCGCGCGTCGCTGGCGGGAGTGGTCATCGTGATGGATTCACGGCATCCGCTGACGGACTTCGATTGGCAGATGCTCGAATGGACCGGCGCGCAGAGCCTGCCCGTGCATTTGTTACTGACCAAGGCGGACAAGCTCGGCCGAGGCGAGTCCATGGCCACTTTGAAGAAGGTGCGCACCACGGTTGGCGATGGCGCCACCGCGCAGCTGTTCTCCGCTGTGAATAAAACAGGCGTCGATGAAGCCCGCAAAGAGGTCCTGGGAATGCTGAACGCCAAACCATCGCGTAACCCCGCCCCGTCGGACGACTAGCAAGCGCAGTTATGCCGCCCCGGACCGCGCGTACCGCGCGCCAGCCCCAGGAGAGCGGCGAAGCACAGGGACGCTGCTTTCAGACACCGTGGCGAAGGGGAACCGCTCAGAATAGTGACGCTGGTTCGGGCCACGATGGCGAAGGGAACCGCTCAGGATGGGCCGCTGGTTCGAGCCACAATGGCGAAGGGGAACCGCTGAAGATGGGACGCTGGCTCCAGCCACGATGGCGAAGGGGAACCGCCCAGGCACAGGGATGTGCCCGCCGCCTCCGGCGGCGGCTGCCAGGGAAAAACGACGTTTTTTCCCGTCGCAGCGCGGGCCGTCGTGGCAGGGACTGCCCGATCGCCCGCCAGAAAAAAAGAACCCCGGCGACTTCTGGAGCCACCGGGGCAGTATTACCCGGCATGGGGATGGACCGGGTTACCGTCCACTCAGGGAGGTCAGCGGACGGGAGCGTCCTGGCCGACGCTCGGGAGTTATGACGCCCGCCCGGGGCGAAAGTTCCGCGACTTTTTCACTCGTTGAGCGTGAAAAAATCTTCATCCTTTCATGCGGTTAACCCAAGTCAGGTTGCGACTGGAAGACCACAGGCGGAAGCCTTGCAACGCGCCGGCGCCGTGGTTTTTGTGGCACGAATGCCACAAAGTGGCCTGACCAATTGCCGTCACGATCAACGTGCCGGACCCCCGAACTTATAGGTGAAGCCGAGCGACAGCATGGTCAGCCAGTCGCTGTCGTCGTTGTCGTCCCAGTCGTCATCGTCGCCCCAGTCCCACCAGTCGTCGTCGTTACGATTGCTGGCATCCAGCAAGATGCCTTCGTATTCGATGCGGACCGCCAGGTTGTTGGTGCGAAATTGGGCGCCGATGCCGATCAGGGGTTCGGTGCTCTTCTCGCTTTCCGAGCCGGAGAAGCCGCGCGCACGGAAATCCGCGTCGAGGCGGGCCACGCCCAGCCGGCCGAACAGGTCGAAGTTATCGCCCAAGGGCAGCATGCCGAGCGCGCTGGCCGAGACCGCCGAATAGTCGGCTTCCAGATCGACGCCGAAGATGCGATCGGTGGGCTTGCCGAAATCGGTGTAGTTCAGCTCGACCGCGACCCAGTCGATGATCCGGTAACCGGCGATGACTTTGAAGCCGGTGTCGTCGGCGTCGAATTCCTCGCGCGTCTGATCGTCCTTGAACTGCACGGTCGAATCGCCGATCGATCCGCCGAAATAAGGCCCTGCCAGAGCGGGATCTCGCGCGAACGCGGCGGGGCTCGCCGCGCACAGCGCAAGTGGCAATGACAGCCAGCGAAGGGGCAAACGCATGATGGTGCTCCGTTGTAGTCCGTGAGAGCGGATGCTTTAGAGGAAGGTGTAGGTGACGCCGATCGACAGCATGTTGGCGTCCTTCACCTCGTCGATATCGAACTTCTCATACTCGGCGCGCACGCCGAGGCTGAGCAGCCGGAACTGCACGCCGACGCCGTAGGCGAAGTCGGTGCCGTCCTCTCGAATACGGCCCAGGCTGGCGTGCTTGAGCTCGGTGTCGAAGCTGATCACGCCGCCTTTGGCGAACACGTCCACCGGACCTACGGGCAGGAAGAACACGCCGAAACCGGTAATGCCGTCGGTCTTGACGGAGAAGCCGTTCTGCTCGGGCTCGCCGAAATTCACATAGCTGGCCTCGATCCCGAACCAGTCCAGCGGACGAATGCCGGCGATGATCTTGAAGCCGGTGTCGCTGTCGTCGACCTGCGCGACGCCCTGATCGAGGTCGACGTTGGCGTCGCCGAGGCTGGCACCGAGATAGATGCCGTTGTCGGCCGCCATGGTCGCGCCACTCGCGAGCAGCAGTGCGGAGGCCAGAATCGCTTTACGCATGAAGAGGTCCTTTTGTAACAAATGCTGATGGACGCTGACTGATGAAACAGTCGGACAGGGCACCAGGTTGCATCAGGATGCACGATCAACCTGAATCGGAAATGAAATAAATACTCGGGCGGCGGGCCGCGTGGGGAAGGGCGCCGGTTCAGTGCGCCTCGTCCCAGTTCTCGCCGATACCGGCATCCACTTTGAGCGGCACGCGCAGCTCGGCGGCACCGCTCATTCGCTCGCGCACGTGTGCGATCAGATCCTCTGCCAGGTCGCGTCGCACTTCGAAGACAAGTTCGTCATGCACCTGGAGCAGCAGGCGGGCTTCGAGCTTGGATTGGATCAACCAGCGATCGACCTCGATCATCGCGCGCTTGATGACATCGGCGGCCGTGCCTTGCATGGGCGCGTTGATCGCCGCGCGCTCTGCGGCTTGTCGCAGAGCTGCGTTACGTGCGTTGATATCGTTGAGATACAGACGACGCCCGAACACCGTCTCGACGAATCCGCGCTCGTGCGCGAGCTGTCGCGTCTCGTCCATATAACGCCGCACGCCGGGATAACGTTGGAAGTAGGTCTCCACGTAACGTGACGCCGTGCTCCGCTCGATGCCGAGTCGCGACGCCAGGCCGAACGCCGACATTCCATAGATCAAACCGAAATTGATCATCTTCGCCGTGCGGCGCTGATCCGCGGTGACGGTATCGAGCGTCATGCCGAACACTTCGGCCGCGGTTGCCAGATGGATGTCCCGATCTTCGCTGAAAGCTTTCAGCAACCCTTCGTCGCCGGACAGATGCGCCATGATGCGCAGCTCGATCTGCGAATAGTCGGCCGCGACGATGCACCAGCCTTTCGGCGCCACGAACGCCTGACGAATACGACGACCTTCCGGCGTGCGGATCGGAATGTTTTGCAGATTCGGATCGGCCGACGACAAGCGACCGGTCGCGGCGATCGCCTGCTGATAACAAGTGTGCACGCGCTGAGTCGAACGATTGATCTGCAGCGGCAGTTTGTCCGTGTACGTGCTCTTCAACTTCGCGAATCCGCGGTAATCCATGATGAGCTTCGGTAGCTCATAAGTCGCCGCGAGCTCTTCGAGCACATCTTCCGCCGTCGACGGTTGGCCGGTCGGCGTCTTGCGAATGACCGGCAGGCCGAGTTTGCCGAACAGCACTTCCTGCAATTGCTTGGGCGACTCCAGCGAGAACTGCTGGCCCGCCGCTGCGTACGCTTGCGCTTCGATCTCCCGCATCCGCGTCGCCAATTCGCCGCTTTGTTTGCGAAGCAAGTCGCCGTCGAGCAGCACGCCGGCCCGTTCCATCTTCAGCAGCACCGGCACCAGCGGCTGCTCGATGTTTTCGTACAGCGCTTTCACTGGCGGCAGCGCTTCGAGGCGCGGCCACAACAGGCGATGCAATTGCAGAGCGAGGTCGGCTTCTTCGGCCGCGTAACTGGTGGCGGTCTCAAGCGAGACTTGATTGAACTCGATCTGCTTCGCGCCCTTGCCCGCGACGCTCTCGTACGCAATCGGATCGATGCCGAGATACCGACGCGACATCGGCCCCAGGTCGTGCTTGGTCGCGGTGCTGTTCAACACGTACGACTCGAGCATGATGTCGAACTTGTCGCCGCGCAGCTCGATGCCGGCGCGCTTGAGCACGTGACCTTTGAACTTCAGGTCGTAACCGACCTTCAGCGGCTGCTCGGCTTCGAGCACCGGCTTCAGCGCATTCAATACAACGTCGCGCGACAACTGAGTCGGCGCGCCCGGGTAGTCGTGACTGATCGGCACGTAAACAACGTTGCCGGGTTCGACACTGAAAGCGATGCCGACGATGTCCGCTTGCATGTAGCCGCTGGACGTCGTCGCTACGTTCAGCGACATCACACTCGCCGACTTCAGCTCCGCCACCCATGTTTCCAGCGCCGCAGCCGTTACGACTGTTTCGTACTTGCGCGGCACCGGCGGAGGCGGCGCGCCTTCAGCAGGCGGTTCGGCGGATGCAGCGGCAGCCGTCGCCGAGGCGCTCGGACCTTCATCGCCGACCAGCTGCTTCAGCAGCGCGCGAAATTCCATGCGTGTGAACAGTTCTCTCAGCCGATCTTTATCTGGCTCGCCGACCCGCAATGTTTCGAACGGCTGGTCTAGTTTCACTTTGAGGTCGATCGTCGCGAGCTTGCGCGACAGCTCGAGCTCTTTCATGCCGTTGCGCAGATTCTCGCCGACTTTGCCGGTGATGGCGGCGGCGTTCTCGACCAACTTGTCGAGCGTGCCGTATTCGCCGAGCCATTTCGCCGCGGTCTTCGGGCCGACTTTGGGAATGCCGGGAATGTTGTCCGAGGTATCGCCGACCAGCGCCAGGTAGTCGATGATCTGTTCGGGATAAACGTCGAACTTGGTCTTCACGCCTTCGCGATTCAGGCGCGAGCCGGTCATCGTGTTGACCAGCGTGATGCGCTCGTTCACCAGCTGGGCCATGTCCTTGTCGCCGGTGGAGATGATCACATCGAAGCCTTGCGCGGCGGCCTGGCACGCCAACGTGCCGATCACATCGTCCGCTTCGACTCCTTCGATGCGCAGTAACGGCAGGCCCATCGCGCGAACACTGTCGAGCAAAGGCTGTAACTGCGAGCGCAGGTCGTCCGGCATGGGCGTGCGCGTCGCTTTGTAAGCTTCGAAGAGCTCGTCACGAAACGTTTTGCCCGGCGCGTCGAACACGACGGCGATCAGATCCGGCGACTCTTCCTTGCGCAGTTTCTGGAGCATGTTGAGCACGCCGAGCACCGCGCCCGTGGGCTCGCCGCGCGAGTTGGTCAGCGGTGGAAGTGCGTGGAACGCGCGATACAAATAACCTGAGCCGTCCACCAGGACGAGCTTGCGTTGTGCTGCCATTACTGACCGGCCTGCGGTGGGGTGGCGGCGGGGCGATCCGGATCCGGCGGCGACACCGGCAACGGCTGCGACGGGCCGGGCGGAATGCCAGGCGGCGTGACAGGCGTCGCGACGGGCGGTGACTGATCGCTCCGTTCCCGATCTTTCTTCTGCGATTGCGGTGCCGGCGGTAGAAGAATCCTGCTGCCGTCCAGCGCCGGCTTCGGCTTCGGCGCAGGCTGCGTGGCGGGCACTTCCTGCTGCTTCTCGTCAGGTAAATACAACGGACCTTTCAGCCCGCAGCCCGCCAGGCTGAACAGCAGCACGGCGAGCCCGAATCTGCGCGCGGATGATTTCATCGGCGCAGTATAAATGACCCACCTCGGGCATGGGTCATCCATGACAGCTTCGAGGTCGGCCGTTGCCGATCAGGCCTGCGGCTCGATTTCGATCACCGCCATCGTCAGGCGGGAAATGCACACCAGCTTGTCGCGTTCGTCGGTGATACGAATGTCCCAGACGTGACTGCGACGTCCGAGGTGAACGGGCCGCGCGGTGCCGATCACGAAGCCGCTGGCGACGCCGCGGATGTGATTGGCGTTGATCTCCTGACCGAGGCAGCGATATTTGCTCGGGTCCGTCGTCAGCATGGCCGCGTAGCTGCCCAGTGTTTCGGCCAGAGCAACCGATGCGCCACCGTGCAGGATGCCGTACGGCTGATGAGTGCGGTCATCGACCGGCATGCGACCACGCAGATAATCCGGGCCGATTTCGGTGAACTCGATCCCGAGATGCTCCGCCATGCCGATGCGCACGGTGAGATCGGCAAGCGTGTAGGGTTTGAACCAGATGGACATACGACGGCTTCGCTCCGAGATCGGCGGGACTACTTTTTACGCAGCTGCTCGCCGATGCGTCTATAAGCTTCGCGGAACGAGATGCCTTCCTTGACCACCAGCTCATTGGCTTGCGCCGCTGCGTGAATCGACGGATCGAGTCGGATGCGATCCATGCGGAAGGTCACGCCAGCCAGCGCCGAGGGCAGAATGCCTAGCGTGTCCAGGCACAGATCGATGCCACGGAACAGCGGCACTTTGATCAGCTGCAGATCGCGCTGATATCCCGAAGGCAGCTTGGCGACGATGCCCATCACTTCGAGCAAACAGGCCTGCGCGCTGGCACTTCGGCCGCGAATCAGCTCGAACACGTCGGGGTTGCGCTTTTGCGGCATGATCGACGAGCCGGTCGTGAATGCATCGGGCAACGCGACGAACGAGAATTCCTGCGTGTAGAACAGCAGCAGGTCCGACGCGAGGCGCGCCACGTCCTGCATGACCAGCGAGATTTCGAACAACAACTGCGCTTCGGCTTTACCGCGTGACAGCTGCACTGACGTGACAGGCTGTTGAACCGAAGCAAATCCCAGTTTCTTCGCGGTCGCTTCACGATCGATGGGCAGATTGGGCGAGCCGTAACCGGCGGCGGAGCCGAGCGGGCTCTTCTGCAAGCGACGATGCACCTGCTGTAAACCTTCGGCGTCATCGCGAAGCTCGGCGGCGAACCCGCCGGCCCACAATTTCACCGAGCTCGGCATGGCCTGCTGCATGTGAGTGTAGCCAGGCAGCGGAACATCGCCTTCACGTTCGGCCAGCTCGTCGAGCGCCTGAGCCGCGCCTTCAGTACGTTGTTTCAATTCATCGACGGCGTCGCGCAGATAGAGGCGCACTGCCGTGAGCACTTGATCGTTACGCGAACGAGCAAGATGCACGCGCTTGCCGGCCTCGCCGATGCGCTCGGTCAGCAGATTTTCCAGTGCGGTCTGGCCGTCCTCGTGTTCGAGCAGCACGCGCCATTTGCCGGCGGCGTGTTCAGCGGCGATGTCGGTCAGGCCACGACGAATGGCTTCCAGGTCGGCCGCGGACAGCAGCCCTTGCGCATTGAGCATCTCGGCGTGCGCGATGGACGCACGCACGTCGTACTCGACGAGGCGATTGTCGAGCGCATGATCCTCGCCGGCGGTGTACCGGAGTACACGTTCGTCGAGCGGCGCACCTTTGTCCCAGAGACGACTCATGCGTGCTGTTCGGCCGGGCTCAACGCGCTGACGTTCTCGACGACCAGCGTGCCCGTGCCCTCGTTCGTGAACACTTCCGCGAGGATGGAGTCCACGCTCTTGTAAGAGATAACGTGCACGCGACGCACGCCGCCGCGAATCGCTTCTTCGATCGCCTTGGCCTTCGGCAGCATGCCGTCTTTGAGGCTGCCCTGATCCTTGAGCTTCTTCAGGCCGGCCAGATCCGTGTACGAAATGATCGAGCGCGGATCTTCCAGCGACTCCAGGATGCCGGGCGCGCCGGTGACCAGCATCAGCTTCTCCGCTTTCAGCGCGGCGCCGATGCCGGCGGCGACGGTGTCGGCGTTGATGTTCAGCAGCGTGCCTTTGTCATCGGCGGAGACCGGGCTCACGACCGGCATCAAGCCGTCGTCGAGCAACTGCTGCAGGACTTTCGCGTCGATCAGATCGATGTCGCCGACAAAACCATAGTCGACGGTCTCGCCTTCGACCTTCACCGGCGGACGCTTGTGCGCGCGGACCAGGCCCGCGTCGACGCCGCTCACGCCGACGGCAGCGATATCCAGCTCGCGGCAGATGCCGAGAATCTGAGTGTTCACGAGGCCGTTGAGCACCATGCTCGTGACTTCCATCGACTTCTCGTCGGTGACACGACGGCCCGCGACCATGCGCGGCGTGATGCCCAACGATTCCTGGATTTGCGACAGCTGCGGACCGCCGCCGTGCACGAGCACGACGCGAATGCCGACCTGATGCAGGATCGCGACTTGTTCGATCAGCGTGCGGGTCGACTCGAGATCGCCGAACACACCGCCGCTGGCCTTGATGACGAACACCTTGCCCTTGTACATGCGAATGTACGGCGCGGCGCTGCGCAGAGCGCGAACGGCAACGGAGGGATCAGAGCGAAGCACCACGGCAATATTCCTTAGAAGTAACGAATGAACAAACGATCGACGGCCGGCACGAACGCCAGCCCTCAGCCCCGGAGCAAGCGGTACAGCACCGCCATCTGCACGACCATGCGGTTGAACGCTTCACGAATGACCACGCTGCGTGGGCCATCCAGAACTTCGTCGGCCACCGCGACATTACGCCGAACCGGCAAGCAATGCATGAAATGACAGCCCGGATCCGCCGCCCGGAACCAGCTCTCCTTGATGCACCAGTCGCTCAAGTATTCGCGCAGGCGCTTGTCGGCCTCGTCGTCGCCGTAGTGTTGTGGCGAGCCCCATTCCTTTGCATAGATCACGTGAGCGCCGTCGAGCGCCTCGGCGCGATTCTCCGTTTCCCGTACTGAACCGCCCGACGCCTTGGCCGCCTGTCGTGCTTTTTCCATGATGGGCTCGGGCAACGCGAAGCCGTCCGGACGCAGCACGACCACTTCCATGCCGCGCATGGCCGCCATGTGGACGGTCGATGACGGCACCGCGAGCGGCAGCGCGCGAGGATGATTCGCCCAGCTCAGCACGAACTTGCCTTTCTCAGGCACGCGCAGCTCATCCATCGTGTGCCAGTCGGCCAGCGCCTGGCAGGGATGCGCCATCGCCGACTCCATGTTCACCAGCGGCTTGTCACAAAGATCGGCCATCATGCGGAAGCCGGTTTCGGCGAGATCGGCGGCGAGATTGCGATGCTCGGCGAACATGCGAATGCCGATAGCGTCGCAGTAAGAAGCGAGCACCGGCACCGCTTCGCGCACGTGCTCGGCGGCGGCGCCATTCATGATCGCGCCCGAGCGCGTTTCCATCTGCCACGTGCCCTGGCCCGGCGTGATGACGACAGCCGTGCCGCCGAGACGCATCATCGCGCTTTGAAACGACGCCAGCGTACGCAGAGACGGATTCAGGAACAGCAGGCCGAGCACCTTCCCCGCCAGTGCCTGCGGCTGCGGTGTCTGTTGCAGACGAGCGGCGAGGCCCAGCAGGTCCTTCAGTTGCTCGCGCGGAAAATCGGCCAGGTCGAGAAAACGATTCATATGTTATTGCTCGGTGTGTGGGCGACTCACTTCGGGATGTGAGTCATTTCGGCAGTCGAGCGAGTGCCTTGCGCAGCAGCTCGACGTGCTCACTTTCCAGTACGAACGGTGCCAGGATACGCAGGATGTTGGGATCGGCGCTGGTGCCGGTCAGGATGTCCAGCTTCAGCAGCTCCGCTTGCACGTCCTTGGCGGGACGCGAGGTGCGCAGGCCCAGCAGCAGGCCGGCGCCTTGCGAGCCGATCACCGGACCGACCATACAGTTCTGGCGAATTTCCGCCGAGCGCTGCTGGACGTTCTTCAACAGGTTTTCCGATTCGATGATATCGATGACGGCCTCGACGATGGCGCAGGCCATCGGGCCGCCGCCGAAGGTCGTGCCCAGCGAGTCCATCTTCAAATAAGGCGCGACATGATCGGCGACCATCATCGCCGACACCGGGAAGCCACCGCCCAGCGCCTTCGCCGTGGTGATGATGTCCGGGGTCACTTCATACATATTGGCCGCGAACGGATAGCCGGTACGCCCGAAGCCGCACTGAACTTCGTCGAAGATCAGCACGCTGCCGTTCTCGCTGCAGCGGAAGCGCAGCGCCTGCAGGAATTCCTTGGGCATATCGAGCGCGCCGGCGACGCCTTGCACGGGCTCGACGATAACGGCCGCGGTCTGGTCGTTGATGATCGTGCTCAGCTCGGCCGCGGTGGTCGTCGGCTTGATGAATTTCACTTCGAACGGCGTGCTCGGAAATCCGTACCACTTCTTGTCGGCGCCCCAGGTCACTGCGCCGGCAGCGGCCGTGCGGCCGTGAAAGCTGCCTTCGACCGCGATGATCTGCGTGCCGCCGGTCATTTTGCAGGCGAGCTTCAGCGCGTTCTCGTTCGCTTCCGCGCCCGAGTTCACGAAGAACACCGTGTCGAGTCCGAGCCCGGCGAACTTCGCGAGCCGAGTCGCCGCGCGACGGCGCACATCGAGCGCGACGGCATTGCTCTGGAAACAAAGCGACTTCGCCTGTTCGGTCAGCGCTTCGACCCAGCGCGGATGGCCATAGCCGAGCGCCGCGACGGCGTGACCGCCATAGAGGTCCAGCACCTTGCCGCCATCCGGCTTGTGCAAGAAGACGCCGCGCGCATCCGTGATCTGCAACGGAAACTGCGCGTAAACGGGTGCGAGATGATCGGCCGGTGCGTTCGAAGCGGTAGTAGTTGCTGCGTTCAAGTGATTACTCTCGTCTGACGCGTCAGGTCCAGCCCGCGGCGGGCGTGGTGAGGCCCGTCGTTTCATCCAGCCCGAACACGCGATTCAACCATTGCATCGCGCCGCCGGCCGCGCCCTTCACCAGATTGTCGATGGCGCACATCACGGCGACGGAATCCCCATTGGCCGCCGCGCTCAGAAACGCGTAGTTGCTGGCCGCCACGTCTTTCACATGAGGCATCTCGCCGACCACACGAACGAACGGCTTGCCGGCATAGAAGCCCTTCAATGCCTCGATCAGTTCGGGCGTCTTGATCGGCTTCAGCGCCTTCGCTTGCACGGTGACGTGAATGCCGCGCGCGAACGGGCCGGAATGCGGCACGAAGTTGAACTCCGCCTGCGCCTTCGACGCTACTTGCGCGAGTGCCGCGATCTCCGGCGTGTGCCGATGTGACAACGGATTGTACGCGTACAGGTCGCTGTGACGCTGCGGATGATGAGTGCCGGGCGCCGGTGTGCGGCCCGAACCGGTGCTTCCCGTGATCCCGGCAGCATACAAACGCGGCTCGACGAGGCCGAGCGACAACAACGGCACGCTCGACAGCAACACCGCCGTCGCGAAGCAGCCCGGATGCGCCACGTGCGGGGTCGTGAGCTTGTTCAGGTGTTCCGGCACCGCGCAGCTGAATTGCGCGATTCGATTCGGCGCACCGTGCGCATGCTTGTACACCGCTTCGTAGGCGCTCGCCGAGCTGTAGCGATAGTCGGCGGAAATATCGACGACGCGCGGCTTCATGCCTTTCGCTTCGGCAGCCGTGAGGATTTCATCGATCAGCTTCGCCGCCACGCCGTGAGGCGCGGCCGAGATGATCGCCGGCGATGGCAGCGTGCCGACCAGCTGTTTCACCTCGTCCAGGCTGGAGAACTTCAGCTCGGGATAGATCGGCGCCAGGTGCGCAAAAAACTTCGCGACCGGCTCGCCGGGCTGGCTGTCCGAAAGAATGGCTTGCAGCGCCAGGCGCGGATGACCCGCGATGAGGCGCAGCAGCTCGCCCGACACATAGCCGGTGCCGCCGAGGACGATGACTGGAATCTTCGCGTCGCTCATTCTTCAATCACCACCGTCTTGGACTTCGGTATCAACTTCAACGAATCGATCACGCAGTCGCCCAGCGCGGCGCCATCGGTGATGGCGTTGAAGGCCGGTACGCCGAACTTGTCTTTGATGATGTTCACGCCGACCGCATTGTCGGTCGCCGGGCCGGTGACCACCGACGGCTCGATGCCGAACTGCTCGCGAAGCAACTTCACGCCGCCCCACGCCGCGACCGGATCGTTCGCCGACAACACCACTGACGTGAGCGCCGCGCGGATATCCGGCGCAGACAGAATCGCTTCGACGCCGTACGCGCCGAGGATGCCGTCGCCCAGCTCGAACACGATCACGTCCGGCTCGCCTTGTGACATTTCCGTCAGCAGCGCGCGCGTGATCGCCGGGCCCGTCTTCGCGGTGGTCGTGACGACGCCGAGATCGGTGAAGATCATGCTCTTGCGAGCGCCGGCGTCTTCCATCGCGAGAATGTCACGACGCAAAGACACGCCGGTCGCCTTGAACGCATGCACGTTCAAGCCACGGTGCCGCATGCGAGCGACGATGGCGCACGCCGCCGCCGTCTTGCCCGCTTCCATACAAGTGCCCGCGAGCGCCACGACCGGCACGTTCCGCGTGTTCACAGCGACGTTGTAGTCGAGACGACGATAACCGATGCGCGCCGGCACGCCGATGCGCTCGCCCAAGTACGGGAACTGCAACACCACGCCGATGACCTTCGCGTTGAACGGCGTGCCCTTTTCCGGGTTCACCGATTCGACCACGCCGAGCACGCCGCCGATGTTCAGCACCTGGATGATGTCGCCTTCCTTCACCGAGGTCGGCAAATGACCCGAGTAACCGAACAGCGCCTGGCGATGGCCGAGCGCGCCGACGATGACGTCGCCCTTGGCGACCTTGGCCATGCGGCCGCTGGTCAGCTCCAGGGTGTTGTAAGTCGACTTGTTGTTGAGGATCTCGACAACCAGTACCACGCCTTCCTCGCAAGGAATGTTGTCCGTGGCGACGCGCAACTCATGCCCCAGGTTCAAGGCCTGGGTGATGGACGCGATCTTGTCGACGACTACGGTTTTCATGGCAGTGTTCAGTTCACCTGGGAAGTTGGAAAGAAAGATCTCGTGTCAAACCGATGCTTGGTCCAATCAGGGCGCCGGGCTTATTTGCCGTGGCCCGCGCCGGCGCGGGTCCAGAACATGCCGGGCAGGCCGACCATCTTCGAGAAGCCGAGCGCATCGGCCGCGGTCCATTCGCCGGCCGCTTCGCCATAGACGCCCTTGGAGGCGGCCATGATGGAGTAGGGCGATGCCACGCCGGCGACAAACGCGTTGCCGGGCCGGTACTGCACCTTCACTTCGCCGGTGACGCGCGCCTGCGAGTTCACGAACAGCGCTTCCATGTCACGGCACACCGGATCCAGATGTTGGCCTTCGTGCACCAGATCGCCATACGGGCCGGACAACATTTCCTTCACGCGCTGCTGACGGCCGGTCATCACCAGCTTTTCCAGCTCGCGATGCGCGCCGATCAGCACTTCGGCGGCCGGCGCTTCGAACGCGACGCGGCCCTTGGTGCCGATGATGGTGTCGCCGAGGTGAATGCCCCGGCCGACGCCGAACTTCGCGCCGATCGCTTCGACCTTTTCGATCACGCTCACCGGATCGAGCTTCACGCCGTCGAGGCTCGAGGGAATGCCCTTCTCGAAGCCGATCGTGTGAGTTTCCGGTGCCTGCGGATTCGAGAACGCATCCTTCGACAGCACCCACGCATGATCGGGAATGCTGCCATCGGAGGTGAGCGTCTCTTTACCGCCGATCGTCACGCCCCACAGGCCGCGATTCACCGAATAGGCGGCGCCGTACGGCGGGATGGTGAGATTACGATCCTGCAGATACTTCAATTGATCCGGACGCTTGAACGCCTGGTCGCGCACCGGCGCCAGAATGGTCAGCTCGGGCGCAAGCGTGCGCAGCGCGACTTCGAAGCGCACCTGATCGTTGCCGGCGGCGGTGCAGCCGTGCGCGATGACTTTGGTGCCGAGCTTTTTCGCATATTCAGCGATGGTCTGGGCCTGCATGACTCGTTCGGCGCCGACGCACAGCGGATACATCTGCCCGCGCTTCACGTTGCCCATGATCAGGTACTTGATCACCTGCTCGAAGTAATCCTGCTTCGCTTCGACCAGGATGTGATCCTTCGCGCCCAGGGCACGCGCGCGCTGATCGAGCACCTTCGCCGCTTCGGCATCGATGCCGCCGGTATCGACGGTCACGGTGATGATCGGGCGTTGGTAGTTTTCCGACAGCCACGGCACCAGAAAGGAAGTATCCAGGCCGCCGGAGAAGGCCAGCAGAATCGGTTCGTTGCCAGGAGGAAGTGTGCTCATGCTCGTTTCCGTATCAATACAAATAGCTGATCGGGTTGGACGGTCGCGCGCGCGGCGCCGGCTCAGATCCCGAAGATGCCGCGGAGTCTTTCGCGCAGCTTCTTCTGATCCTTCGGCTCGTCGGTGGCGATGAAGATGGTGTCGTCGCCGGAGATCGTGCCGACCACTTCCGGCCACTCCGAGCTGTCGATCGCGACGGCAACGCTTTGCGCCGTCCCCGTCGTCGTCTTGAGCACCGTGAGCGAGGTGCCCGCGGTTTTGATCTCGAGCACGAACTTGGCGACGGCCGCGAATGGATTGTTCACAGCGCCGGCGTCCTGGGCGGGCAATATGTAGCGGTCGCCGGCCTTGGCGACGCGGAGCTCGCGCAGGTCGCGGCTGACGCTCGACTGCGTGGCTTCGAAGCCTTCCTTGCGCAGGACCTTCACCAATTCGTCCTGATTGCGCACGGTCGACTCTCCGATGATCCGGAGAATCGCGGCCCGGCGCGCGACGGATTGATGAATTTCTGCAGCCATCTGGAAAGCGGCGACCTCGAACAGGCGCAAACGCGCCGATGCATAAAAAGGCGCGTATGCTGCATAATTATGCAGACCCTGTCAATAACGGCTTCAGCCGGAGTTTCAAGCCCGCCGGCGTGAGGTCAGCAGTCCGTCCAGGGCGAAGATCGCCAGCGCGGTCCAGATCATTGCGAACCCGACCACTCGCGGGCCGGTGAAAGGCTCATTGAATGCCAGCACCGCGCATGCCAGCTGCAAACTCGGCGCGATGTATTGCAGAAGTCCGATGGTGAACAGCGGAATGCGCCGGGCCCCGGTCGCGAACAACACCAGGGGTACGGCGGTCAGCGGTCCGCCCACTAATAGAAGTAGGTTGATATCGAGCGAGCCGTGACTCATCGCGCCGACGCCCGAAAATTCGCTCCAGAGCACGTAGCCGGCCGCGAACGGCAACAGCAGCAGCGTCTCACCAGTGAAGCCTGGCAGCGCTTCGACATTGGCGGTCTTTCGCACCAGTCCATAGAGCCCGAAGCTCAACGCCAACGCGATCGACACATACGGCGGCCGACCCGCCGCCCAGGTCAGATACAGCACGCCGGCAGCCGCGATCGCCACCGACAACCATTGCAAACGATTCAGCCGCTCCCGGAAGCACACCACGCCCAGCGCCACGTTCAGCAGCGGGCCGATGAAATAGCCGAGGCTGATTTCCACCACGTGATGAGTGGCGATGCCCCACATGAAAATCGACCAATTGATGGCGATGAAGGTCGCCGAGGCACACAGCCGCAGACGAACTTGTGGGTTGCCGAGCGCGCGCCACGTTTGATCGATGTCGCCGCGCGCCGCCAGCCAGCCGAAGCCGACCAGGCAACCCCACAACATGCGATGCGCGGTGATCTGCAAAACCGGGACTGTCTGCAACAGTCTCATATAGAGTGGCATCAGCCCCCAGATCAGGAAGGCCGACACAGCGGCGGAGAAGCCGCGACCGTCAAGGCGTGGAGCCGCGGAATTGGCCGGAGCCGCGCGGGAGGAATCGTTCATGGACAGGGAACAATCAGCTGGGCGGCAATGATAGTGCAGGACGCCAGCGCGTGTCGGTCTTTCTGAAGTTGCGCGCGCGGCGCCGGCGCGAGAAGCTGCCGATCCATCATCAAAGTGAAGTCAGCTACCGCCATGTCCGTGCTCGATCTGTCGCGTCGCCTGCTCGCGCTGTCACAAACCGGTTTGCACTTTTCACAGGAAGAATACGACCGCGAGCGTTATCGCGAGATGGGCCAGATCGCGGGCGAGCTGCTGGCGCTGGAATCGGAGAAGACGCCCGATGAGCTGCGTGCCAACTGGATGGTCGAAGATGGCTATTCGACGCCGAAGGTCGACGTGCGCGGCGCCGTGTTTCGCGGCGATCAAGTGCTGCTGGTGAAGGAGCGCGTCGATGGCAAGTGGACGATGCCGGGCGGCTGGGCCGACGTGAACGACACACCGTCGCACGCCGTGGAGAAAGAGATTGAGCAGGAGTCAGGGTTCACGGCGCGGGCCGTCAAGCTCGCGGCCATCTTCGATCGTAACAAGCACAACTATCCGAAGTTCCTGTATCACGTCTGGAAAATGTTCTTCATCTGCGAAATCACCGGCGGCGATTTCCGCACCAGTTACGAAACCACCGATGTGAAGTTTTTTCCGATCGCCGAGTTGCCCGAGCTGTCGACCGGGCGGACCACGGTGGCGCAGATCCAGAACGCGTACAAGCATCATCTCGATCGTTCGCTGCCCACCGAGTTCGATTGAGCGCTACTGCGCTTCGATCGTGTATTCCAGATCCGCGCTCTGATCCTCGCCGGCCTCGGTCTTGAACACCCACTTGTCGCTGATCGTATAACGCAGCTTCAGGGTGTTGATCGACTCGGTCAGCGAGATGCCGTAGCTGATGAACAGCCGCGGCGACAGGAACTTGCCGAGCACCAGCGCGGTGTTGGCATTGCCGTCGCTACCGCGCGAGCTTTCGACGCCCACTTCTTCCAGGCCGAGTCGGCGGCCGATCTGCGAGGCCAGCAGTCCGCCACCTTGCATGGTGAGCGTGTCGCGTGCCGACGCCATCGTCGCGGTATCGGTACCCGAGACCGAGCCTGGCGCCTTGCCGGTCAACAGATAAGTCACGATCTGAGTTTGCGGCATGGTCGGATCGGAGAAGAACGACAGGCGAGGCTGTTGCAGAGTGCCGCGCACGTTCAGACCCACCGTCACGGTTTCGATCTTGCGGCGGGCTTCGATATCCAATCCCGGATCGTCGAGCGGCGAAGCCTCGAACAACAGCTCGCCTTTGCTCACCTCGAGCTTCTGACCGTACGCTTCGTAGCGTCCGTCGATGACGCTCAGCTCGCCGCGACCGATGGGAATCGCCCCCGTATGCACCGTCGTGCCGACGCCGCCGGCGAGGCGGCCCTGCAAGCCGAACGCGTCGACGCGCACGTCGTCGCCGATGGTCACTTTGACTTCACTGTGAATGACCATGCGGCCGGCGCGTTCCGCTTCCGTCTCGTGAATGTAACGAGCATCGTCGGAGGCGCGCACGGCGCCCGAGATCTGGTTCGGTTGCACGCGTGCGCTCGGGATCAAGACGTCCCCCGCGACGTTGACCTGGTTGCCGTCGATGGCGAAGCGCAGGTCCGGCGATGCGATTACGCGATACTCGGGCAGATCGGCCACCAGCAGGTGATTGCCGCGCAGATGTAAATCGCCTCGAGACTTGCCCTCGCTCCAGGTGAAGCGTCCGTCCGCTTCCATTTCGCCTTCGCCGGCGCGACCGGTGCCGCGGAAGTCGAGCCCGTTGCTCGCGAGCGTGGCGACCAGATTCAGATTGCGTAACGCGAAGTTCACTCGATACGAATCGACCTCGCCGTTCGCCAATTCGACGCGTCCGTTGACCTCGGGCGCCGCGAGCGTGCCGCCAATCGTTGCGTTCGCGGTCAGCAGGCCCGCCGCGTTGTCCACTTCGGAGAACAGTAGCGGCAGAATGTTTGCGTCTGCGGCGCGTGCGCGCATGTCACCTGTGAGCGGCAGGTGCATCAGGTCGTTGCTCGCGCTTCGATCCAGATGCGCATTGGCGAAAAGAAACGTATCCGTGAACGCCTGCACACCGAACGAGAAATCGATGCGGTCCGGCTTGGCGGTGGCGGCGAGGCCGCCGGTGCCGAGATTCAACGTCTCCGGCGCGGCGCCTTGCGGACGATAAACGATGGCGGCGTCGATGATGCGCATGCCCGCTTCGCCCTGCCACGGTTGATTCGGCGCGCCGAACGCGTGCACGCGACCTTCGATTCGTCCGCCGTACTCGGCTTCTTCCCCCGCGGGCGGTAACAACAATGCCAAAGGAATCTCATAGCCCGACACGGTGCCTTCCCACGCACCTGCTCGTTGCCACTTGCCGCTGGCGCAGACGCGTCCGGCGCCCGCGATCAAGCAAAAGTTGTCGAGCTGTGCCTGAGCGCTCGACGCCATGATCTTCGCGGGCTCGGCGATCGAGATCTTGTCGTCGGCTCTGCCGGTGACGAGCTTCGTGGTCGCGACCGTCGCATTCCACACCCGTTGATCGTAGGTGCCCGTGATCAACATTTCCGCGCTCGGCGGAGTATCCCGCGGCGTGGCGGCGGCGCCAGTGACGTTCATACTGATGCGGTGATCGAGTGCCGTGCCGTCGCCGCTCACCTGCAGGTTCTCGATGAAGGGCTCGCCGGCGCCGAGGCGATGGGCGGAGGCGACCAGTCGCGACGGCGATTTGCCGCTCGCGTCGATGTCGCCGTTGATGGTGAGCTGACCCGCTTGCCACTGCTGATAGCGAATCTGGCTCGCGGTCAGATCGCCGGTAATGTGCAGAGATTTGAGCGGTCCGCTGGCCTTGCCCTTGGAAACGATCCGGCCCTTCGCGTCCGGCAGCAGCCGCTGCAGCGATGGAGCATCCAACGACCAAGTTGCTTCGATTGTTTCTTTCCAGATGCCATCGAGCGACAGACGCGCATCGGCGAGACCGACGCTCGCGTTACGCACCGTCCAGCCACGGCGATCTCTTTGCACGTAGCCACGGCCATGGAGAGGTTCGCCGCGCAACGTGCCTCGCAACTCGCTCACATCGGCGATAAAGGTCGCCTTCTTGTCGAAGCCTTCGCCCGACGCCTTCGCCACCAGGTTCACGCTGCCTGGAAAATCCTTGAAGAACGCCGCCGGGTTCACGTTGTTGGTGCGTGTGGAGACACGCCACGCTCGCGGCCTGGCAAACTGCAGCTGGCCGTCGCCGGTCAGCGATCCACCCAGAGCGTCGATGGAATAACTCGCGAGAGTGACCTGCTCTTTGGAGATCACGCCGGTCGCCGAGCCGGTGCCGGAAGGCATGTTCGGTCCGGCGAGGCTGGTGGTCACCGAGAAGTCATAGGGCATCGGTCCTCGCAGCGTGCCGTCGCCCTCTGAGCTGGTGACGACGGCTTTACCGCGCAGTGGCCACTGAAGGTGTTGCCATTGTGCGGAGAGGTCGAGCGTCGGCGATGAGCCGTCGAAGATGAACTTGCCGTCGGCCTGCATCGCCGCCGGCGAGTCCTGGAGCCTGATGTCCGCTGCGCTCAGGAACAAGGTGCGATTCGCATAGTGGCCGCGAGCATCGACCAGAAGTCGCTGCTCATCGATTTCAGGAACGGCGAGCAGGCCTTTGGCGTGCAAACCTTCCGGGTTGAACACGACGTCCAAGGCGATATCCCGCAGCGTCAGGGGCGGATCGGGCAGCCAGGGATCGAGCAGGAACTGCGCCGAAGTCACCTTACCCGCGATCTTCCAGCTGTTCTCCGGCCGCGTCATGACAGCGACGACGCTCGCTGCGCTGGGCTTCAGCAACTGCCCCTTGATGTTCAGCTCATCGATGGTGCCATCGACGGCTCCTTTCAAATCCAGGTCGACATTCGGCAGATGCAGCTGACCGCTGGTATCGCCTTCCAATCCCATCGGCAGATCCGCCGACGCGGCGGCTCGCAACGATACATTGCCCGTCGCATCGAACAGATCGGCATCGACCGCGAAGTCTCGCGCCCGCAGACGGTTGGATGTGATCGTCACGCGTCCACGAACGGTTCTCGCATCGACGGCCGTACCGTTCATGTGCACGTAGCGAACGTTGGTGAGCTCGACGTTGTGCGCGTCGACGCGAAGGAATGACGGGAGGAAGCGCGGCGGTTTCGTGCTCGGTGGCATCTCGACCTGATGCAGTTCGACCAGCGACTCCCGCGCGGTCACCGATCCTGCCTGCAATGTTTGGATCAACAGCCCTCGCAGCTGCAGCTCGATGACGATGTCGTTCACGACGACGTGCACGCGCGGATGATTCAGCTCGAAGTGAGCGACACGCAGCGGACCGGCCAGCGTGCCCGACACTCCTTCGATCTTTACGTTGTAACGTTCCAGCCGCCACAGCTGCGCGGCGACCATCTGCAGACCCGCTTCTGAATACAACAGCAGCCCGATAGCGACCACCGGCACCAGCAGGATGAGCGCGACGAGGAGCAGGATGAGCCGCGTACGCATCAAAACTGGGTTGCTATATAGAGATGAACGCGTGGCGTGCGGCCCGATTCCGACAGCGCTTGCGCTACGTCCACACCAAAGCTGGCGACCGCGATGTTGTAGCGGACGCCGACGCCGGCCGAGCGCTCCAGCATCGGAGCGCTGAAGTCGTCGAATGCATTGCCGACGTCGTAGAACGTCGCGACACCGAAGTTGCGCGGCAAATCGCGCACGAGCTCGACTGTGCCGGTGGCGAGATTCCGGCCGCCGACGGTGCGGCCCTGGGCGTCCTTTGGCGAGAGCTCGTTGAGCGCGAAACCTCGCACACTGCCTTCACCACCGGCGAAGAAACGTTGCGAGGCCGGCAGATCGGAGGTGGCGGCGATGCGGCTGATGCCCAGCTCGCTGCGCAAATGCAGATGCCACAGCTCGCTCAGGTCGAAGATGCGCTCGCCTTTCAGGCGCAGCTGCAGGAACGAAGCATCCGAGCCTAACGTTTCCGGTGAGCCGCGGAGCTCGGCGGAGAAAAAGTAAGGACGCTTGCGGCCGCCGACGATGTAACTGGGCAGCGTCGAGTACGCGATGCTCGGCACGATATAAAAATTGGTGCTCGAGGTCCTGTTGGCTTCGATGGTTTCTTCTTCCGCCACGCCGATTCGCAGTACCCGCTGCCAACGGCCGAGCACTTGTGTCAGGCCGGTACCGACTTCCGCGCGCTTGGAACGCGTGTCGCCGAGCTCTTCGTCCCGAAGGGTGCCGGTGAACTCGAGTTTTTCCAGCGCGATATCCATCACCGGCACGATGTAACGACCGGTCAGGTCGGTGACGATGGACGAGCCCAGCAGTTCCAGCTTGAACTTGTGGCCGCTCTCGTTGACGCGGCGGTTGTCCCACGTGAACTTGCCTCGCGCCTTGGTATCAGTGCCGTAACCCACGCTGGCGGCGTACCGATGTTTCCTGCTGGGCTCGGCAGAGACTTTGATCGGCACGGTGCGCGTGGTGGGATCGGGATCGCCGCTCTCGATGTCGACGACGGAGAAGTACTGCGTATCGTCCAGCACGTACTGAGTTCTGAGCAACGTGTCGAGCGTGTACGGATCGCCGGGATGCATGCGTAACAAACGACGCATCGATTCGTCGGTGATCACGTCCTGCGCGATGTTGATCTCGCCGAACAAATAGCGCTCGCCCGTATCGGCTTCGAGATCCACGGTGGCGCGGCGCTCGGCGCGATCGATCACCAGGTCGTGCTTCGTGAGTTGCGCGTCGAGATAGCCTTCGTTCTTCGCGACGCGCACCAGGTTGCCTTTGACGCGCTCGTAGGTGCCGTGATTCAAGCGCAGGCCCGGCTTGATTTCCTCTGCATCGATCAGCTCGCGGATGGCGCGATCGTTCGCGCCCGGGCCGGTGACGTTGACGTTGACTTCGGAGAGGCGCACCGGGCGGCCGGGCACGATGTTAATGGTCACCTTCCACGTGTCGCCCTCGTGCTTCACCTCATAGGCGACCTCGGGCTCGTAGAAGCCCAGCGGTTCGAGCGCCTGGCGCGTCTCCGCCACGATGCGTCGTTGCAGACGATTCATGACCTCATCGGTCACATCGTCGCGCTCGGCGTAGCGCGTCAGACTCAGAAACGCGCGAACGTTGGTCTGGATTGCGTCGCTGACTTCGGGAATGTCGATCTCGATCTTTGCGTCGGCGTGCAATGGCAACAGCAGGGCCGTCGCCAGCGCTCCCGTCGCTATCGCCCGCAGCCTCGCTGTCACGAGAGCGCCGCCCGTAGGACTATTCCGGCGAGGAATCGAAGGAAGTGTCGGTCGCCACGGTCTCGTCGGGGTCCTCGGCTTCGAACCACACCTCGGGCACTTCGGCGCTGGTGAATTCGAAGCGCGAGTTGCCGCTCTGGATGCCGGCGGCATCGAAGCGACGCTCCTGGAGAATGGTGCGACCGGTGCGCTCGACCAGCAGCACGCTGGAGCAGCGCGTGCCGTAGCGCTCGTTGACGATGAACGGCGCGGACACCACGCGTTCCCAGTCCTCGGGCAAGCCCGTGGACGGCAGATCCGCCCCGCTGGCCTGCTCGCGATCGCCGAGCATGGTGAACAGATCTTCCGGCCCGATTTCCGGCTGCGACAGCAGGGCATTGAAGCGCTCGCGGGTCCGCGCCAGCTTGGGCCACGGCGTGTCGAGCAGATGATTGCTCAAACCGTAGACGCCCGGCGCCAATGCCGTGGGATTCGGTCCGCGGTTCGAGAAGTAATACAGCGCGCGGGTGCCGCCGACGAGGAGGTTGAAGCCCGAGTAGCGAGGAGCCGCGCCGCGCAGGTCGTCCAAGAATTCCTTCGGCGAGGTGGCGCCTGTGAGGAAGCGCGGGACCAGTTGCCCGCGCGAGGGCGCGCTTTCGACCGGCGCCTGCAGGTCTCGGTAGTTCGTGACGACGCCGAACCGCCCGGAGCGGGCCACGCCGAGCCAGGTGCCGCCCGCCTTGAGGTCCCGTCCGCCGAGGATGCGCGGGTCGTCCTGCCACCAATTCAGCGGCGCGGCCGGGCGGTCATGAAACTCGTCGCGATTGCCGGCGAGGATCAGGCGGTAACGAGGATGGTGTTTCCAGGCGAGGACGAGCAGGCACATGGCGCGGATTGTAGAGCAGCAGGTCGAACGGTGGATGAATACGCCCTAAGAAGAAAAACGCGAACCGGGCCTATCGACTTCCCTGGCCGCAACGAGCCTGGTGGTCGTAAGACCAGTTTCCGCGAGATTCATCGCTAGAGTGTCACGAGACGGGTACTAAGGGCGAAAATAGGCGCATGGGTCGCGCGGTCAACGGCGCGGTAATTGCCACATCCGCACGCCCGGCTCTTCGCGCAGCGGGCGGCTGGCGCCCGAGTCGTACCAGTCCTCGACCAGGCGGAACGAGATGGAGTGCGTGATCGGCAGCGCCACCGCTCCGTTGGCGATCTCGGCGCGCGTCCACCATCGCGCATCCTCGAGCTCCTCGTCCATGAGCGAGATATCCGTGGTTCGGGCGAATGCCGTGAATCCCAGCATCAATGACGAGGGGAACGGCCACGGCTGCGATGAATGATAATCCACCGTGCTCACTTCCACGCCAGTTTCCTCGCGAACCTCGCGCGCGACGGCATCTTCAAGGCTTTCCCCCGGCTCCACGAAGCCGGCGATGGTCGAGTAGCGCCCCGGTGGCCATGACGCCTGCCGGCCGAGCAGAGCGCGCTCGCCGTCGGTGACCAAAACGATAACCGCCGGGTCGATGCGTGGAAACTGCTGCGAACGGCAGGCTTCGTTGCTACATCTGAGCACATGGCCGCCGTCGACCGCCTCGGTCGGCGAGCCACACCGGCCGCAGAACCGATGCGTGTCGCGCCAATGGATCATGGCCCGCGCATATGCGAGCAGACCGGCCTCTTCGGGCGGCAATGCGCCGGCAATCATCCGCAGATCCTGAAAATCCACGGACGGATCGGTCAGCCGCGGTCGTTCACCTGACAGGCCGACAGCAAAGACGGCCTGTCCGCGAAACTCACCCAAGAGCACATAGTCGGTGGCGCCCGCGATGGCGAGCGTCTGCACGCCGGTCACGAAGTGGGCGAGCAACAAATCACCCTGTCGAACGATGGAGTTGCGCGTCTGCCAGACGGGCACGAACAGCGTCCGCGGATCGGCCAGCGCCGCCTGTACATGCGCCTCATCCTTGCGAAGATGCGTGGCACGTTCGAGGTAAGGCCCGGCGAGTATGTTTGGCGAGCGCGATGGCATGCGCGGCAGTCTATCAGCCGCGCATTACAGGGCGTGAACTGGAACAGGGTTTACTTGGCTTGGCACGGCGGCGGATGCGCGCTCGCTTCAGTCTGCAGGTCGGGCAGGTATGTCGACACAGGTTGAACTTGTCCTTCAGGTAGTAACTGTCGCAGTGTCGACAACGCACGGCGCGGAGGTCGCCACTGCGGTTCAACAATCTGAGTAGAAACCACGCGTGCTCGAAGGAGAGCGTTTGCGTGTTGAGCAGCTGCTGGTGTGTTTCATATGCATCACAAAAGCGGCGTCCATAGTCGAGCGGGTCCGCGGCGTCGCTCTTGTTGATCTGCGCGGGTTGCAAGAGACCGAAGGCGGCGAACGCGCTCGCTAGCAATGACGATTCGAACTGCGCACGTGTGTTTCGAACGAAGAACGTGACCTGTCGCGGCGACTTTCCGCGGCGCCGACGCACGGGCGCTTCGCTCAACTCATGCGCATATGACTTGTAGAGGCGACGAATACGATCGTCGGTGAGGCCGGTGCATTCGCGAATCGTGCAGGTGCGCGCTTCGTGACGGATCATGCGGAGCGCGAGGTCGTTCCGGCTGCGCTCATTGCTATACGAATCGTTGTCGTGGTCCATGTGAACTCCCTGTTCGGTATGTCGGTCCGTTGACTTGTCTGCGGGCGTCGCGGCGTTGTTTGTATGGAGCGCGACGAAGTGCAGCGCTCATAGTGTGCTCCGCAATTGACCCGCGCGTAAAGGCCCGAATACATTCGTCGCCCCTTTCATTCGCAAGGAAGCGATATGTCACTGAGTCACACGGAACGTTGTTTGGTCGACGGTGCGAGTGCACATCCGATTGCTGTCGAGAGCGAGACTCTCGATCGTGAATCCGAGGCGGGTGCACCTGTTCTCCAGCCCGCGCTGCTCGCGCGGATTCAGCAACTCAATCTGGACTACTTGGAACTGCTCGTGGCGGAACGCGACGCCACAGATGCCTCAACACAGCTGCAATATTTGCCGCCGCGGCAACGCGCTGCTCTTGGCGCGCTCTCGCCGCGCGGCTTACGCGCGCTCGCGGCGATGCCTTATTCACTGTATTCGCTTGGGTTCGAGGATGAGAACTTCTGGAGCGCGGTGTGCGAGAGCGCGACTTCGTCCTCAAGCGCGGTTCAACGATATGCGCGTGTGGGTGATTCGTCGGCGCAGTGCTCATTTTGTGAGTTGGCGCTGATGCATGCGTGGCATGTCGCGGGCAAGAACACCATGGCTGCGCGCATGGTCTATGCGATGCCGTATGCCACGGCGAGGCGCTTGATCAATACACCGCTTTGGCAGATCAGATGTATCGCGGGAAGTTACGGCGAACTGATGATGCCACGGTGGCCGACCAATCCCGCGTTCTGGCCGGATCTGATTCGCTTCGCCGCTTCAAACGACGCTCGCCGACTTCACACGACCCGTTTGCTTGGCATTCAACTCATCGCCGCTGAGTTGGAAGTGTCGTGCGAAATCTCTCGGCAACACCCGCGCATCGCCCCCGCGTTAGCCTCACCTCGGCTACGCGCGAGGAAGTTGCAACTATCGCCTCGGCTTCCGCTGAGTAAGAAGAGACCTGTCCATGGTGACTCCAGATAGATAAAGCGCTCGGCTCCGCGAGCCACGCGCAAATGTAGCTGTGTGCTCGCGAGCCGGATACGCCTTAAGTGGAAGTCGCGGACGTTATGTCGTTGCTGCGGGATGTTGGCAGGGATGCACAGGATCATCACCCCATTTGAAATCTATACCCGAACAGGTATAGTGCTGGACGAGAATCGCAAGCCCCTGTACTGGGAAGGCTCCTCGAAAAAGGCTTTCAAGGAGTTTCCCATCCCGGTCCAGAAGGATCTGGGCGTTGCGCTCTTCGTGGTCCAGTCAGGCGGCATGCCGGCGTCGGCAAAGCCTTGGAAAGGCCTCGGTTCCGGTGTGTACGAGCTGGTGGACGATTATCTGGGCGATACTTTTCGCGCCGTCTATACGGTGCGGATTGGCGATGCGGTGCATGTGCTGCATGCATTTCAGAAGAAATCCAGGTCTGGAATCGCAACGCCTCGGCCCGATGTGCAACTGATCGAGAAACGCTTGAAAGCTGTGCTCGCGCGAGCGGGAGAGTGCAATGAGTCGCAAGGTTAAAAATCCCAAGGGCACCGACAACGTCCTGGTCGACCTCGGCTTCGAGGATGCGGAGGAGCTGTCCGCGAAGGCCGCTCTTGCGATGAAACTCAACGCTGTCATCGATGAGCGCGGCTTGAGTCAAACGGAGGTGGCCGGGCTCATCGGCATGAGCCAACCCAAGGTCTCTCAGGTCCGGCGCTACAAGCTTCAAAACATTTCGCTCGAACGACTGATGGAGGCGCTGGTGTCGCTCGGCCAGCATGTGCAGATCGTGGTGCAGCCTGCGCGCCGTGCCCAAGCGGCGGGTATCACAGTTGCGGTCTAGTGCGGCCCGCGAGGCTCACGATTTTTCAGCGAGCTCGCGCGCGAAACCGCCGTGTTGCCAAACTTCGCGCGGATATCGTCGAGCGCGGCGTCGAGGTGCTGGTTCTTCTTTGATTCCTGCGCTGAAAACAATTCAAGTTGTGGCTGAGCGGTGAGATCGCCGGCGCCGACGCCGAGCAAACGAATCGGCGTGCGCGGTTGGGCAGCGATCCATTCGTTGAGCAACTTCGCGGCCGCCGCGGCGAGGGGCTTCGTTTCCTGTGTGGCGGGCCGGACCGCGCACTGTCGAGTGTAAGTTTTGAAGTCGTGACGTCGAATCTTCACCGTCACTCGCTCGGACAACCATCCCTGCGATCGCAACCGGGCCGCAGTCCGGTCGGCAAGTTGCACCAATTCAGCATGGAGTCGTGACGGATCGACGATGTCCTTATCGAACGTCGTTTCCGAGGAGATCTGCTTCTCGTCGTAATCCGGAATCACCGGCCGATCGTCTTCACCGGCCGCGCGGGCCTTGATCTGCGACGTGTACTTTCCAAACACCGACCGCAACGTCGCATCCGGCGCGAGTCGCAGGTCGCGAAGGGTGACGATGCCGAGTCGCTCGAGCAGCGGCGCAGTCTTGTTGCCCAGCCCGTGCAATCGCCGAATCGGCAGCGGATCGAGAATCGTGGTGACCTGTTCCGGCAACACCACGACCAACCCGTCCGGCTTCCGCAGATCGGAGGCAATCTTCGCAACCAGCTTGTTGGGCGCGACTCCAACCGATGCCGTCAGCTGAGTCTGCTGAAAGATGAGTTGTTTGATCTGCTTGGCGATGGACTCGGCCGAGCCGAGCGCCGCCTGGCTGTGAGTTACATCCAGAAACGCCTCGTCGAGCGATAGCCCCTGAACCAGGGGGGTGAAGCGATGAAAGATCTCGAAGACCGTATTGGAGACCGATTTATAACGTTCGAAACGCGGCTTCACGCACACCGCATGAGGACAGCGTTTCAGTGCCTCGCGCATGGGCATGGCGGAATGCACGCCGTATTTGCGCACTTCGTAGGAAGCGGCCGCGACGACACCCCGTCCGCCGAGGCCGCCCACGATCACCGGTTTACCGCGCAACTCGGGATCGTCGCGCATTTCCACGGACGCGTAGAACGCGTCCATGTCCACATGCAGGATGGATCGCGTCACTTCACCGTGATCGTGATTTTCTTGGACGTCACGATCGGATCGTGGGGGACGTGGCCGAAGTCGCCGAGCAACAGCTGCAATGTGTGCTTGCCGGGCTTGAGATCGAGGGTCGTCTCGGTCTGGCCCTTGCCGAAATGCACGTGATTCGCGTCGGTCGGGATGGGCGCGCCGGCGGGCGGCAGGTCCGCGTCGATGATGAGGTGATGGTGGCCGGTGTTATCGAATGTGATGCCGGCCGGGGCGATGCCCATGCCTTTCAAGCCGAACTTCACTGCGACCGGGCCGCTGACGGTCGCTCCGTCCGCGGGCGCGATGAAATACACCTCGGCGCCGGGGGGTGAAGGTGTCCGCTTCACGCCATCGGCAAAAGCGAGACCGGCGCCGATGGAAAGAGCAGCCGCCGCGGCGAACAGGAATCGAGTCTTGAGTTGGTGATTCATTCTTCGAGGACTCCATAGAAAACGAGGGATCGGCATTACGCTGCACTATCCTGCTTCGCGTAAGCCCGGGGTGTCCATCCATGGCCACCCGCTCGGCTTTAGCGAAGCAGTGCTTCGCTAAAAGGCACCGCCGAGCCCTGCCACGAGCCTCGTGCGAGTCGGGGTAATTCCATGTACCCGGGTGGCATTCGATAGATGGGCCGCAGACAGGACGTGCGCGGCTAATGTACTCGCGAGGGAAAGGCGGTGGAAGCATCCACCGCCGGAGTAGAAAGTTACGCGTTGCTGACGCGCGCCGGTCGCAGCTCGACCGGCTGCTGACCGGCAGCCAGGTCTTCGGTGTTGAAGTCGTCGACGTTGACGATGTCCATCACGCGACGATCATAGTCACGCAGCATCGCTGCTTCGGTCTCGGACAGGATGCCCGCCGCCAGCGCCTGCTGAATCTGTCCGGGCAGATCGAGCGCGGTGACTCTGCCAGTCTTCACGCCATCGACGCGAATGCGCTTTTCGAGCGGCTCGGCGGTCTCGCTCAACACCAGCGCTTCATGCAGCAGACCCAGCGGATTGCTCGGCTCGACCGTGCGATAAACGCCGTCGGTCAGGCGATCGCGCGTAATGGTCGGATGCATGATCTGCTCGACCAGCTGGTGGCTGAGCGGGTCCGACGGCGCGTGATAAGTCTGGCCGCGCGGGAAAATGAACAGCCGCATGAACCCGGCGAGGAATCGATTCGGGAAGTTGCGCAGGAAGCTGTGCAATTGTTCCTGAGCTTTGTATAGCAGCGTGCGGCAGGCCCATTCCACCAGCGGCAGATCCGCTTCCTGGCGGCCCTGATTTTCGTAGTGCTTCAGCACCATCGACGCCAGGTACATGCACGAGAGCACATCGCCCAGGCGCGCCGACAGGCTTTCCTTCTTCTTGAGATAACCGCCGAGCGACAGCATCGCCACGTCCGTGGCGAAAGCGAACGACGCGCTGAATCGATTGATGTGCTGATAGAAGCGCTGGGTCGGTCCCGCGTCCGGCACCTTCGAGAAGCGCGCCAGCGTCAGCGCCATCACCAGCGAACGCACGGCATTGCTGATCGTGAAACCGATGTGACCGAACAGCGCCTTGTCGAACTCGATCGTGCCCTTGCGCTTGTCCTTGTCTTTCGCGGCGTTCATTTCACGCAGCACGAACGGATGGCAGCGGATCGCACCCTGACCGAAGATGATCAGGCTGCGCGTCAGCAGGTTGGCGCCTTCCACCGTGATGGCGACCGGCACCAGCTCATAACCGCGACCGAGGTAATTCTTCGGGCCGAGGCAGATGCCCTTGCCGCCGTGAATATCCATCGCATCGTTGGCGATCGCGCGACCATATTCGGTGAGGTGATACTTCAACATCGCCGAAGGCACCGACGGCTTCTCGCCACCGTCGATCGCGCCGGCCGTGACGGAGCGGGCGGCGTCCATGATGTAAGTGGTGCCCGTCATGCGAGCCAGCACCTCCATCACGCCTTCGAACTGGCCGACGGAAACATTGAACTGCCGGCGAATGCGAGCGTAAGCGCCGGTCGCGAATACCGCGGCCTTCGCCGAACCCGTGGCGCTCGAGGGCAGCGAGATACAACGACCCACCGACAACTGCTCGACCAGCATGCGCCAGCCCTGACCGGCCATCTTGATGCCGCCGATCAGATAGTCGAGCGGCACGAACACGTCCTTGCCCTGGATCGGGCCGTTCTGGAACGGCGCGTTCATGGGAAAGTGACGGCGGCCGATGGTGATGCCCGGCGTATGACGCGGGATCAAAGCGCAGGTGATGCCGTAGTCGGTCTTGTCTTCACCGAGCAGCTTGTCGGGATCGAACAGCTTGAACGCCAGACCGATGACGGTCGCGATCGGTGCGAGCGTGATATAGCGTTTGCTGAAGTTCAGCTTCACGCCGACGATCTCGCGGCCTTCGAACATTCCTTTGCAGACCACGCCGAAGTCCGGAATGGATGCCGCATCCGAGCCGGCGCGCGGACCCGTCAGTGCGAAGCAGGGAACTTCTTCGCCGCGTGCCAGCCGCGGCAGGTAGTAATCCCGTTGTTCCTGCGTGCCGTAGTGGAGCAGCAGTTCGCCGGGGCCGAGTGAGTTCGGTACCGCAACCGTCGACGCGACGACGCCCGAGCGGCTCGACAGTTTCACGAGCACGCACGAATGCGCATACGCCGAGAATTCCAGACCACCATATTTCTTCGGGATGATCATCGCGAAGAAGCCCTTGCTCTTCACGTAGTCCCAGATGTGCGGCGGCAGGTCGGCGCGACGATGCGTGATATCCCAATCGTCGATCATCCGGCACAGCTCTTCGCACGGTCCGTCGATGAATGCCTGCTCTTCGGCAGTGAGCTTCGGCGCGGCGGCCGACAACAGCTTTTCCCAATCCGGGCCGCCGGTGAACAGCTCGCCGTCCCACCACACCGTGCCGGCTTCGAGCGCGTCCTTTTCGGTTTGTGACATCGACGGCAGCATGCGTCGATAGGTGCGCAGGAACGGGCGCGAGATGAAACGAATGCGCAGCGCGTCGATGTTGAGAAACACCAGCACGGCCAGCACCGCCCACAGTACGACCAGCCAGGGGAGCGAAGGATCGCCAAACAAACCGTACGCCAGCAGGCCGCCGCCGTAGACCAGCGTCGTCGTCAATAACGAAGCGCGGTTATAAGCGAGCGTCAGTGCGCCGATCACGAACACCAGGAACCAGATCACGCTGCTCACGATGTGAACCTCTTGAAAGCTGCGCGCGATGGGGCCGGTCCTGCGCATCCTTGCGCTCCCGCCATTCGGGCATCCTGCCCAGCACCGGAAGAGGAGCGAATGTTTCAGTCGGAATGTCCGACAATGCGGTCACGGCATACGGTGTCGCGCGGTCCCGACGACAGTAACTTGCGCCGCGAACACCGGCAAGTCGGGCCCGCTACAGAACGTAAAAAGAAAACGGCGAACGCATCTCGTGACACGTTCGCCGTCCGGTTCTGATCGCTAGTGGCCGCGGCCTCCAGCGAGTGGGCCTCAGATCAGCTCTTTCACGCCGTCCTTTTCTTCCAGCAGTTCCTTGTGGGTCGCATCCATACGCGCGCGGCTGAAATCGTTGACCGACAGGCCCTGCACGATCTGGTAATCGCCGTTCTTGCAGGTCACCGGATAGCCATAGATGACGCCTTCCGGAATGCCGTAGCTGCCGTCCGACGGCACGGCCATGCTGACCCAATCGCCATCCGGAGTGCCCAGCACCCAGTCGCGGATGTGGTCGATCGCGGCGGAGGCCGCCGACGCGGCGGACGACTGACCGCGAGCTTTGATGATGGCCGCGCCACGCTGCTGCACGACCGGGATGAACGTTTCGGCGTACCACTTCTGATCCACCAGCGACAGCGCCGGCTTGCCATCGACCGTAGCCTGATGCAGGTCGGGATACTGAGTGGCCGAGTGATTGCCCCAGATGATCGCCTTCTTGATCTGGGTGCTGTGAGAGCCGGTCTTCTCGGCGAGCTGCGACAGCGCGCGGTTGTGATCGAGACGGACCATCGCGGTGAAATTGCGAGGATTCAGGTTCGGCGCGTTGCGCTGAGCGATCAACGCATTGGTGTTCGCCGGGTTGCCGACCACCAGCACGCGGACGTTGCGGTTCGCGACCGCATCGAGCGCCTTGCCCTGCGCCGAGAAGATCTGGGCGTTGGCAAGCAGCAGATCCTTACGTTCCATGCCGGGGCCGCGCGGACGCGCGCCGACCAGCAGAGCGACATCGCAATCCTTGAAGGCAACCTTCGCGTCATCGGTGGCGACGATCTTGTTGAGCGTCGGGAATGCGCAGTCGTTGAGCTCCATCACCACGCCCTGCAGCGCGCCGAGGGCCGGCGTGATTTCCAGCAGGTGCAGGTTGATCGGTTGATCGGGACCGAGCATGGCGCCGGAGGCGACACGGAAGGCGAGGGCATAGCCGATCTGGCCGGCGGCGCCGGTGATCGCGACGTTAACGGGCTTTTTCATGGAAACCGCTCACTCCGAGACAACGAATGGGACGACAACTGCATCGATAGGGCGCGAATTCTAGCGTTTTCGAACCGCGAGCAGGCAGCGAGCCGGCTACACATCCGGTGAAACCAGCCTTCGCGCCGCGCGTCAGCGCCTCGAGCCGCATCAATCGGCTGAATCGGCTCGCAATTTGCGGCCTGCGTAGCGGGTCGGGGCGACGACAACGCTGGTCAGCGAACTTTCCGAGGGCTGCTTACGGGTTTTGTGAAACTTTTCCGCCCTTGGGTGCGTTAAGTCGCGTTGTAGCCCCGTTGCGTGCCGCAGCTTTTTCTTTCGTAGGTCGCTATCGAGCACACGGATTAGATGACACGACTTGTCTGCGTTTCCAACCGGATCTCCCTGCCACGCAAATCGGCCGCGCCCGGTGGACTGGCAGTGGGCATACTCAGCGCGCTGAAGCGCACCGGCGGGCTGTGGTTCGGCTGGGGCGGCGAAACCACCGAGACCGAGCCCGGCGAGCCCGACATCCATATTCGCGATGGCGTGTCCTACGCCACCATCGAGCTGCGCAAAACCGAATTCGAGCTTTATTACAACGGCTACTCCAACGACGTGTTGTGGCCGCTGTTTCATTATTTCTCCAAGGGCATGCGCTACTCGAACGAGCAGCGGGAAGCCTACGAGAACGTCAATCGCATTTTCGCGCAGAAGCTGCTGCCTCTGCTGCAGCCGCGCGATCTGGTCTGGGTGCATGACTATCATCTGATTCCGCTCGGCCGCCGGCTGCGTGAGCTGGGCGTGCAACGTCCGCTCGGTTTCTTTTTGCACATCCCGTTTCCAAACATCGAGATGCTGCGCATCCTGCCGTGCTACGCGGAGTTGCTGCGCGATCTCGTCAGCTACGACGTGGTCGGCTTCCAGACGCTGAACGATCTGCGTTCCTTCCATAGCGGCATCGAACATTTGTTCGGCGCCGAGGCGCTGCGTCCGGACGGGCGCATTCGTGTCGGCGATCGCGTGATCCGTGCCGAAGTATTTCCGATCGGTGTGGATGTAGCGTCCGTCGAAAACGAAGCGTTGGAAGCCAGCACCACGGACGTGGTCCGGCGCATGACCGACAGCCTGATGGGCCGCTCGTTGATGATGGGCGTGGACCGGCTGGATTACAGCAAAGGTCTGGTCGAGCGCTTCTCGGCGTATCAACAGTTCCTGGAAACGCATCCGGAAAATCTCGGGCGCATTACATACATTCAGATCGCGCCGCTGTCGCGCACCGATGTGCGGGCCTATGCGGAGATTCGTCAGGCGCTCGAGCAGGCGGCGGGCCGCACCAATGGTCGCTTCGCCGATACCGACTGGACGCCGATTCGTTATCTGAATCGCAACTTCCCGCACGCCACGTTGATGGGCTTCCTGCGCGCCGCCAAGGTGGGGCTGGTGACGCCGTTGCGCGATGGCATGAACCTGGTCGCGAAGGAGTTCGTCGCGGCACAGGATCCTGCCGATCCGGGCGTGTTGATACTCTCGAATCTGGCCGGCGCCGCCCGCGAATTGTCGGCGGCCTTGCTGGTGAATCCGTACGACGTTCGCGGCGTGAGTCATTCGATGCAGGCCGCGCTGTCGATGCCGCTGACTGAACGGCGCGAGCGTCATGCCGATATGATGAAAGTGCTCCGTCGCAACGACATTGCGGCCTGGACGCGTCGTTTCATGGAAGCGCTCGAGCAGACGCAGGCGTCCGACAACCGCGTCCGCGCCATCAGCAGTCTCAAATAGCTCAGCTGTCTCTCGACGTCGGCGGAGCTTTCTCCAGGGTCGACTGCACGCCACCGGATTGTGTGTCCACGTAGTACACCCGTTGCGGGGTGGAGAACACGATGCGTTCCTTGGTGAACCACTCCACCAGGCGCAGGTTGATGTCTTGCAGGATGTCCATGTGCTTGGCGTAGTCCGGGGTCAGCACGATGTACACGGCCTCGAAGTCGAACGACGACGCGCCGATTTTCGCGAAGTGCGAGCGGTCGAAGCGGATCGGCTGATGCGATTCGATCAGCTCGCGGATCTTGCCGGGGATTTCCTGTAGTTTTTCCACGGGCGTCTGCTGGTCGACGCTGATGTTGATCACCACGCGTCGCGTATTCATGCGCGAGTTGTTCCGCACGCGACTGCTCAGCAGATTCGCGTTGGGCATGATGATCTGTTCGCCGCTCAGGCTGCGCAGGCGCGTGCTCTTTACGCCAATGTATTCGACCGTGCCGTTGAATTCATCCACTTGCAGCGAATCGCCCACGACGAACGGGCGGTCGAGCGTGATCGACAACGACGCGAACAGGTCGCCGAGAATGTTCTGAGCAGCCAGCGCGACGGCGATACCGCCGATACCCAGACCGGCCAGCAGCGGTTTGATTTCGATGCCGAGGTTATCGAGGGTCAGCAGCAGAACGAACGACCAGATGGTCGCGCGCGCCAGGAATCCGATGATGCCCATGGAGCTCGCCGCGGCCGGATCCGCGACCTGCCGTTTGCGCTCCAGGGCGGCGATCACCGCGATGGTCGCCCACAGGCCGATCTGCCAGAACACGGCGATCGTGAACAGCGTCAGAATCGCCTTGTTCACCGAGGCCGGCAACGTCAGCCACTGCGAACCGACGAACAGCGAAGCCACCACCACCGTCAGCAAGGTCGTGCGGCTCGCGACCTTGAACGGCAGCTCCAGGAATTCAGTCTCGGGCGTGGCCGCCATCTTCTCGTAGCGGGAGCGGATCGTGCGCCGGATCAGCAACAGCACCAGAAAAGCGACCATCGCGATGGCGGCGGCCACGGTCCAATGCCACAGCGAGTTGCCTACATAGGTCGCATCGACCAGCTTCTCCATATCGTTCATCGTCGGATCCCGGCTCGGAATCGCGCAGGATATCGCGATGTGCCGCCGGTCTGAAGGCTCTGTTAATCTTGCGCGCGTCTGTATCCGCTAACGGTATCCAACCCGGTGTTATTCGAATCGGAACGATCTGGCGATGGGCTGACGCTGCGGCTGCGCGGCGGCTGGTGCATCGACAAACTTCGTGAGATCGAATCCTCGCTCGCGGAATCCTCGCTCGCGCAGCTCGGCGCTCAGGGCAGGCACGTCAAGCTGGATTTCAGCGGCATCCAAACATTGGACCTGTCGGGCGCCTGGCTGCTGCGTAACTGGCTGGAGCGCGCCAAGGCCGACGGCGCTCGTTTCGAAGTGGTCGGCGAGCGGCCCGCGCATTTCGCATTCCTCGAGGAGTTGCTCGAGCACAAGGCCGGCAAGCCGGATGAGCCCGCGGCAGCCGAGACGTCCTTGCGGGATGCCGTGGCGTGGATCGGCCGGGGCACGGTTCAGCAAGCCAGGCAAACGCGCGACGCCATCGGCTTTTTCGGGCGGATCAACGCGACCATGGTGCGCTCCATGCGCAGCGCGCATCACCTGCGCCTGCCGTCCATCGTGCGTCATGTATATGAGACGGGCATTCAGGCCATCCCGATCGTGTCCCTGATCGCGTTCCTGATCAGCGTCATCGTGGCCTATCTCGGCGCGCAACAGCTGCGATCGTTCGGCGCGGAGATCTTCACGGTCGATCTGGTGGCGATCTCGGTGCTGCGTGAAATGGGCGTGCTGCTCACGTCGATCATCGTCGCCGGCCGCTCCGGCAGCGCGTTCGCCGCCGAGATCGGTGTGATGCGCCTGAATGACGAGATCGACGCCCTGCAATCCATGGGCGTCGACTTCTATGAAGTGCTGGTCGTGCCGCGCCTGATCGGTCTGGTGATCGCTCTGCCGCTGTTGACCATCGTCGCGGACGCCATGGGCCTGGCGGGTGGCGCGCTGCTGTCCTCGCTGCTGCTCGATATCTCATTGTCACAATTCATTCCCCGCGTGCAGGACGCACTCGCGCCGACCACGTTCTGGGCCGGCCTGATCAAGGCGCCGGTGTTCGCGATGTTGATCGCGCTGGTCGGCACTTATCGCGGCATGCAGGTGCGCGATTCGTCCCGGGAGCTGGGCCGGCTGACCACGCTCGCGGTCGTGCAATCGATCTTTCTGGTGATCTTTGCCGACGCCATCTTCGCGGTGGTGTTCGTGGAGCTGGATTTCTGAGCCCCATGAACGACAGTCAGCGCACGCCCATCATCTCGGTACGCAACCTGGTGAACCGTTTCGGCAGCCAGGTCGTGCACGATGGCGTGAATCTGGATGTGATGCCCGGCGAGGTGCTCGGCATCGTCGGCGGCTCGGGCACCGGCAAGTCGGTGCTGCTCAGGACCATGCTCGGTCTGCAGCGGCCTTCAGCCGGGCAAGTGCTGATCGAAGGCCGGAATATCACGCAGATGAGCGAAGCGGAACTGCTGTCCATCAAGCGGCGTTACGGCGTGACTTTCCAGCACGGCGCGCTGTTCAGCTCGCTCACCGTGGCGGAAAACATCCAATTGCCGATTCGCGAGTACTTCGACGCCTCGCCCGAAGCCCTGGAGTCATTGACCGAGCTGCGGCTGCGGATGGTGGGGCTGCCCGCCGACGCGGGTCGGAAACTGCCTTCGCAGTTGTCCGGCGGCATGGTCAAGCGAGCCGCGCTGGCCCGCGCGCTGGCACTGGACCCGGCCTTGTTATTTCTCGACGAGCCGACCGCGGGCCTGGATCCGATCTCGGCCGCCGGTTTCGACGAGCTGGTGACCTATCTGCATCGGGGCCTGAAGCTGACCATCGTCATGATCACTCACGACCTGGACACACTGCTGGCCACCTGCAGCCGCGTGGCGGTGCTGGTTGACAGAAAAATCGTGGTCGATACGCTCGACGGCATCATGAAAAACCCGCATCCGTGGATTCAGGAGTACTTCCACGGCCCTCGTGCCCGCGCAGCCCAAGCGTCGGTCGACGGCCCGGCTGGCGCGCCCTCGCAGCGCCGGTAGTCCGCCATGGAAAGAGACGCTCATTACGTCGCGGTCGGTGCCTTCATTCTGCTGGTGGTCGCGATGGCCGTCGGCTTCGTGCTCTGGTACACCGACGCGAACGACGGCCGCGAGTACCGCCGTTATGAAATTTATTTCACCGGCTCGGTGAGTGGCCTGGACCGCGGCAGCCCGGTTCGTTTCCTCGGTGTCGATGTGGGCCGGGTGCGTCGGCTCTCCATCGATTCCAAGGATGCGACGCGGGTTCACGTCGTGGTCGAAGTCGACCAGAGCGCGCCGATCTCGGCCGCGACTCGGGCGAGTCTCGGTCTGCAGGGCGTGACCGGTCTGCTGTATGTAAATCTCAAGGAAGCTTCCGACGTGGATCGCAGCGCGCCCCTGGCGCAGGGCGAGCAATATCCCGTCATCGAAGCGGTCGAGTCGGACTTCGATGCCTTCCTCGCCAGCCTGCCGGAATTGATGGGTCGCGCGAACACCTTGCTCGAACGAATCTCCCGCGTGGTCTCCGACGAGAATCTCGCCGGCATCGCCGAGACGATCAAAGGCATGCGCGACACCATGCAGACCATGCCGCAGACGGCAAAAGACGTGCAGCAGCTGGTCGCGGAAATGCGTTCCACAGTGGTCGAGATCCACGCCGCTTCCGAATCGTTGCGTGGCATGGCCACCGATTCGCGGCCCGAAGTCCAGCAGGCGCTGGCTCGCATGAACGAGATCGCGGGCAACCTCGCCGATGCTTCCAAACGGATCGACAGCTTCACTCAGAAGAGCGAAGTGCAGCTGGGCAATTTCACCGAGCAGGGCTTGTTCGAGCTGGAGCGGCTGATGCGCGAGACGCGTCAGGCCGCCCGTGAATTCCGCGACCTCTCGCGCAGCCTGCAGGAAAACCCCTCGCAGATTCTGTATGAGCCGCCTGAGAGCGGCGTCGAGATCAAGAAGTGAGCACGCGCATGAGAATGGGGCTGGTCGCCGCTGTCGCCGCGTTGTCGTGCGCCGCTTGCAGCACAGGTTCGTTGTTCGACAGCGATATACCCGTGCCGCGCTCGTATGTGATCGCGTCCGCGCCTGCCGGGTCGGTCACCGGCGCGCCGCAGACGCCGGTGGATCTGTCCATCGGCCGGCCGGATTTCGCGCCGGGTCTGGATACGGATCGAATTGCCGTGCTGAAGGGTCGCAATCTGGATTACTACCGTGGCGTGAAGTGGGGCGGGCGGAGCGTCGAAGTCGTGCAGAGCATGCTGGTCGCGACCATGAACGATCAGCAGCTGTTTCGTAGTGTCACGGCCGAGCAGGCGCGCGTCGCCAACGACTACATGCTCGATATCGAAGTCCGTAACTTCGAAGCGGACTACGCCGGCGGCCCGATTCCCGAAGCGCACGTGAGGATCATCGGGCGGCTGATCCGCGTGGTCGATCGCAAGCTGGTCGCGACGGTCAGCAGCGAATCGCGAGTGCGCGCGAAGGAAGAAAGCATGACGGCGGTGGCGTCGGCATTCGAGTCCGCCGCTCAGCAGGTCTCGCTCGACCTGGCCAAACAAACCGCCGTCGTCGTCGCCGACGATCAGCCGACGCTTCGTAAAGCTCGCGGTGAAGTCGCCAATCCTCGCACCGAATAGCCCGCGCCGGCTTGGGCGCCTCCGGATGTTTGCTGTTGTCCCCAGACTTTGCTTGTTACTTGCCGGCGCCTGCGCGTTGCCGGCGGTGGCGCAGGCCGACGAACGGGACTTCTCGGGCACGGTCGGCAAGATCTTCGATGGCGATAGTTTCCTGGTTCGTCCGGCGAACGGACGCGATGTGGACGTGCGCCTGCAGGACATCGACGCGCCCGAGAAAACTCAGCCCTACGGCGATGTTGCCCGTGCGGCGCTGGTCAAACTCATCGGCGATCGCAAGGTGTTCGTCGATGTGATCGAGACCGATCGTTACGGTCGCAAAGTGGTGCGCGTGTATCGCGAGCCGGATCGGCTCGATGTCGCCAAGGCGCTCGTGCGCGACGGTCACGTCTGGGTCTATCGACGCACGATTCACGATCGATCCTTGATTCCGCTCGAAGACGCGGCTCGTGCGAAACACCTCGGCTTGTGGGCGTTGCCGGAGAGCGAGCGCCTGCCGCCGTGGCAATATCGATACATTCAGCGTCAGAAGCCCAAGCGCTCGGCGCTCAACGCGCTAGAACGTGCTCAACCCGGTGGCTTCCATCAATCGATAGCGCCAGTACCTGCCAGTGTCGTCATCTTTCCAGGCGCCGAAAGCCGCCGTGAAGCTGGTGCCGGGTGGACCGTCGTTATTCCACAGCCGGTCGAAATAACTGCTCAGCTCGATGCCCAGCGGTGAAGTCGCGCTGAGCTCGACCGCCACGTTCGCTTCCAGATTGTAATTGCCGATGTTGCGACGGGTGAGGTTCGCCGAGCCCAGCGACGCAATCAGCCGGTCCCCGTGTGTCACCAGTGCGATCTTGGTGTGGAATTGCTCGCCATGCGTGCGATACCAGCGCACTTGAATCTGTTCGTTGCTCCGGCGCACCAGCTCAGAGGCGACCGGGCGATTCGGCACGCCGTCCTTTTGCCGGCCGAAGGCATCTTTGTTCGGGTCGAGGATCAGTCGCACTTTCACGCCACGCGAAGCCGAGCGCAGCAGCGAGCTCACGATCTTTCGGTCGGAGAGGTAGAACGTCGCGATGCTGACCGCGTCGCCATTGCGCGTCGTGTCGATCGCGCCGAGCAGATGATCGCGAATCGATTGCTCGGTGAGGAACTGGAGCTGCACGGGGTTGGCGGGCTGGGTCGCGGCGGGCTGCGTCGGCGCTGTCGCATAGATGTGACCTTTCCAGCCAGAGAAGCGCGCCACAGCCATTTCACTGTTGACGATCTCTTGCACCAGCGGACCGTTGAAACGCAGCGCTACGTTCGAGTGCGAGCTGCTGCCGTCGTGAGGGTTCGCCGACGTGACCATGCCGGTCAACTTGCCTTCGGGACCGTCGGCGACGATCACCTTCCGATGATTGGCTTTGAAGTTCGCCAGCGCCAGCCAGCTCCGAAACGTGATCGGCGGACTGCCCGGCGGTGCGAACGGATTCAGCATCGAGCCGCCGTCCGGCGCATTGCCCCACCACTGCAGGAACATGCGCCATAGCGCGGAGTAGATGGGATTCGAGTCGCGTAACCGATCCAGATCGGTGCTGACCACCTCGATACCGGCGGCGCGCAGTTCATTGAGCAAGGGCGAGGGCATGCCGCCATAGACGTCGTTGATCGGATCGGTGATCAAGAGAATCGTCAGGTCGGGTTTGGCGGCTTTGCGCGCCAGCAACCGATCGGCGAGTTCGCGGCTGAGTGCGCGATGCACGCCTTCGTCGGCACCCATCATGTCATTGAGCAGAAAGAAGTCGGCAATCAGGAAGGACTGCGCCTGATCGATGATGCCGAACGCCTCGTCGAAGATGCGTTGCTCGCGGACGGTTTGGCCCGAAGGCAGGGCGGTCGTGAGGTCGTACAGAAACTGAACGTCGTCCGCTTCGGCGGCGATCAGCGGTGAGCTCACGTCGGTGCCCGGCGGCATGGGCTTTGAAACATTCCACGCGGCGACCATGGCCCACCACGCGAGGAATGCCCACCATAACCAACGTTTCTGGAAGCGCCGGCGCGGCGCCGTTTCTTCTTCGAGCACGGAATCCATGGCTCAATTGTAGTGGGCCCGAGCGGGCAACGCTGCAAACCCGTCCTTGTTTCCGGGCCGAGCTCGCCTCGTTGTTTACTTTTTCCAGTCGCGAGCCCGAGCGGCCCGTTCCTGTTCTTGATCCAATGCCTCGCCCGCCATGCTGTGCTCGATCGCGGAGAGAATCGCCGGCGGCAATTCGGTGGCGGCCATTCGATAGTCGCCGCCTTTGGGACTGGCGGTGCCTTCGCTCAATGCGCGAACCTTCCACACATTGGGCTCGCGACAGGCGAAGCCCGCGGCCGAGGGGGTGGCGAACGTGCGGCAATATTCGCCGGTCGTGGCGCGGAAGGTGAGACCGATGCGAACTTGCGTCTCCTTGGGCGCGCCGCCGACTTGATCCGTGAGTGCGGCCGACAACTCGCCGCGAGCGACCACGCCACTCGCGTTGGTTGCAAACAAATCGGAATGCGGCGGTTGAAGCGCGGTGCGCCCGGCGAGAATGCCGATCACCAGGCTGGCGGCGATCGAGGTCCACTCGACCCACGTCCAGCGGCGCGGATGCGCAGCTCGTTGCTTGGCGACGCGCGCCGCGTTGAGATCTGTGACGGTCGCAGGCTTCGCGCTGACCGGCGATGAGGCTGCGGCATCGAGCAGGCGATCGGGAATACGCTCCTCGAGCACGTGGTTGAAGGCAACGCTCACATCGGCGCGGAGGCTGCGATGCTTGGCGACGCGCTCCGCAAGCGAGGGATCGAGCGCCATCGCGGCTTCGATCTGACGGCGCAAGTCGGCGTCGACTTCGTCGTCCGCATACGCCATCAGAATTTCATCCGAGAACTGCATGGTCCACCTTCATTCCAGCTGCTTCTGCAGCGCCTCGCGGCCGCGTGCGAGCCGGCTGGTCAACGTCCCGATCGGCACGTCCAGCGCCTCGGCGGCTTCCTTGTACGAGAGCCCTTCGACCAGCACCAGCGCCATCGCCAGCCGCTGCTCCTCCGGCAACGCGGCCATCGCCCTTTGCAGCGACAACATCCGCAACTGCGCCTCGCTGGCGTTGTCCGGAATCTCGAGCCCCGCTTCTTCCGGCGCCAGCACTTTCCCCTGGCGGCCCCGAGCGCGAGCCTCGTCGATCCACGCGTTACGCATGATCCCGAACATCCAGCTGTGAAACGGTGCCTCGGGCCGCCACTGCTCATGGCGCAACAGCGCGCGCTCGATTGCGATCTGCACCAGGTCGTCCGCGTCCGCCGGGTGCCGCGTGATCGCGCGCCCGAAACGCCGCAGCCTGGGCAGGAGCGCCACGATCTGTTCGCGCACCCGCTGCAGGGACGACTTCGTGCTTGCCGGTGTCTCGCTCATCGATTACTACGAGTCCGAGGCTGGGTTTATTCCCGAGCGGTCAGAAGAATTGTGCCTCAAGCTGACGCAGGCGGGCGACGTGGAAGAACTTCGGCTCCTGGCGCGTATATTCTGAATATGGCCGAGGGTACTCATGTTCCCGACTAAACCCATCCTGCTCGCTTTGCTGCTGCTCGCCGTCGGCGGGCTGGCGCGTGCGCAGGTTACGCTGCCTCGCGTGCAGGTGCCCACGTTACCGGGCCTGCCGGCGGAGCCGCTGAATCGAACCGTCAACGGCGTGCTCGATCAGGCTGATCCGCAGCGATTGCGCGAGCTGAGGCAGATGCGGATTCGCGATCTACTGCGGACCCATCGAACGGTCCTTGAAGCTGATCCCCGCGGGGCGCCGATCGTTCGCAATGAAGTCGTCGCGCTGTCGCCGACGCCGGCGGCGTTGGACAAGGCGAGGGCGGCGGGATTTGGAATCGGTCGCACGAGGACGTTGGAGAGTTTGGATGTTTCCATCGTCGTCTTGCAGGCGCCGGCGGGGATGTCGACGAGACGTGCGTTGGAGAGGTTACGAAGGGAGGATCCGGAGGGGACCTACGATTACAACCATGTCTATCTGGAGAGTGGCGAGATCGACCTCGCCAGTGCCTCTCGCGGCGGCGAAGGAGTCCAGCGGCCGGCGCGCCGATGGCCGAGTGTTTTTCGCAGCGGTGAATCGTTTGGTAGTGGCGGTACGGCGCCATTCCTGCTGGCGGCAGGACGCATGGCGGGTGGCGCTGCGTTGCCGATGATGGCGGCCGAAGCGGATGTTTCCATTCCGACCAGGGTCGGCTTGATCGACGGCGGCGTGCAGCGATCGCATCCTGTGTTTACTGGTGTCACCGTGCATGAGCATGGCTGCAGTGGTGGCGCTGTGCCAAGCGCGCACGGGACGGCGGTGGCTTCGTTATTGGTCGGTCAGAGCGATGTGTTTCACGGTGCCGCTCCGGGAGCGACGTTGTTTGCGGCGGATGTTTATTGCGGATTGGCGACGGGCGGTGCGCTCGATGCTGTGGCTGAAGCGTTTGCCTGGATGTCGCGTGAGAAAGTGCCGGTCATCAACATCAGTTTGGTCGGGCCGGCCAATGTTCTGCTCGAACGGATCGTGCGCGTCGTTACGTCGCGAGGACATATTGTTGTCGCGGCGGTTGGGAATGATGGACCGAGTGCGCCGCCTCTGTATCCGGCTGCGTATCCGGAAGTGGTTGCTGTCACTGGGGTCGATGCGAAGGATCGTGTGCTGGTCGAAGCTTGTCGAGGCAAACACGTCGATTTCGCTGCGCCTGGAGCAGACATGTCCGCTGCCGGCGTCGATGCGGTCTTCGGCATTGTTCGGGGGACGTCGTTCGCTGCTCCGATCGTTGCGGGTTTGCTGGCCCGGCAGCTCGCCATCGTCGATAAGTTACAGGCCGATGCGGCCGTCGCGAATCTCGTCGCGCAGGCGAAGGATCTCGGTGCGCGAGGAGTCGATAAGATCTATGGGAATGGGTTGGTGGGCGAAGGGCTGCGGCCGTCTGAGCAGTTGGCGTTGACCGGACGTTGAGCTCAGACCGGACGTTGAGCTCACTGGCGTTGGAATGGATCGGAGGTTGAGGTCAGTAGTTTGGGTGTGTGGGTGTGTCCGACCGGAGTTGAGGTCAGTGGTTAGCGTCTGCCGGGAAGGGGGTGTCTCCTCCCGGCACCGCGCTCGCCCGTCGCGCATTGCGCTCCTAGGCGCACGTCCCTGGTGTGCGCTGATTTCGAGGACACGTCCCTGTACCTCGAATCTGCCGGGAGGCGGTATCCCACCTCGGCGGCGTGCCGATACGTTTGCTGTATTCGGTGAGGTTCAGCATGCCCACAGGTCTGCTGAATTCGGCGAGGTTCAGCATACCCACAGGTCTGCTGAATTCGGCGAGGTTCAGCATGCCCACAGGTCTGCTGAATTCGGCGAGGTTCAGCATACCCACAGGTCTGCTGAATTCGGCGACGTTCAGCATACCCACCAGGTCTGCTGTATTCGGCGAGGTTCAGCATACCCACAGGACAGGTCTGCTGTATTCGGCGAGGTTCAGCATGCCCACAGGTCTGCTGAATTCGGCGACGTTCAGCATACCCACAGGTCTGCTGAATTCGGCGAGGCTCAGCATGCCCACAGGTTTGCTGTATGCAGCGAGGGTCAGCATGCCGCAGCACTGATCCATCCATTCCCTTGCAAAACTTCTTGTTCGATCCTGGAAAGGACGCGGCCCGCTCCACCGACGAGGTGCCTGATATCTCCGTTACTCGGAGAGGTCTTCGAACTCACCCGGCACGTCGTCGCCGGCGAGCTTCTTGAACGGTCGACGTTTCTGCGCGAATCGTGTGCGCGCATCCGGCTCGGATAGCGCGGTGTCGAGCGCACTGTTCATCTCATACACATTCGTGTCATAGCCCGCCTCGCGCATCGCGCGCATGAACGCGTCGACGTGCGCGCCGCCGGCTTGATACACCATCGGCGCGAATTCCGGATCGATCTCCAAATCATCGGGATCTTCGAACGACTGCTGGCAGCCGGCCACGTCCGTGGCGTGATAGTTGCGGCAGGTTTGCGGGCGGGCTTCGTAGATGGAGCAGCGGCCGGCGCTCAGGAAGGGGCATTTGACGTTGTGTCGCATGCGTTCCATATCATCCATGCCCTTCAGCGCGGCGCTGTTCGCACGCACCTCACTGTAGATGCGAGTCTTCTCCGAGGCGGGGAGCGAGCGCTCGACGAAATCAAGAATGCTGAAGACTTCGACAGCACGAACATCCACGCTGAAGTGACAGCACCAAGTGCAGCCCGCGCGGCAGGCGAGTGTGGTCACATCGGGAGCGGCGGCGATGCGGGCGTCGTGGCGCTGGCGGGAGTTCTCGTACGCTTGCACGACACCGAGATCGCGGATCTCGTCCTGAGCGCGCTGGTGTTCCTCGGCGAGCACCGCGAGCACGAACGGGACGTTGAGGGAAATCTCCATCGCTGTTCAGAGAAAGTAGTGGTGGCGCAGGCGCGCCAGGTCAGGGCTTCGATCTAAGCGCAGTTCTTCGGATAGTCGAACTCGGCATTCACGCCGCTATCCCATTCCAACTCGCTCCAGTCCTCGATATCGAACTCCAGCGTATAGATCGCGCAGGTCGGCATGTTGTCGACCTCGCGCTCCGCCGACACGCGATCGGCAAACTCGGTGAGCCCGGGATTGTGGCCGACGATCATCAGGTGCTCCGCCCTCCCGCCGAGCTCGCGAATGACTTCCTTCACTACCTTTGGCGAGGCGAGATACAACCGCTCATCCTGCTGAAGCTTCGAGGCCGGCAAATGCAACTCACGCATGAAGATCTGCGCCGTCGTTAGCGCGCGCACCGCCGGGCTCGTAATCACCAGGTCCGGTTTGAGCTTGCGCTCCCGCAGCCGACGTGCCATTTCCGGCGCATCTTTCCGTCCGCGCGGTTCGAGCATGCGATCCCAGTCTTCCTGACCGGAATGCTGAGCTTCGGTCTTGGCGTGGCGAAGCAGAGTCAGTCGCATGTCATTCCCTAATCGGTTTGGATCTCGACCATGCCGTCATCGGTGACGCGGGTGGGATAGGTGCGGACCGGCTCGTAGGCGGGCGGCGTCAACGCCGCGCCGGTGCGCAAACAAAAACGGGCGCCGTGGCGCGGACAAATGACGACGTCGCCTTCGACAGCACCGCCGGCCAGCTCGCCCCCATCGTGAGTGCAAAGATCGTCGATGGCGTAGAACGTGCCGCAGATATTGAACACGGCGATCAGTTGAGCGTCGATCTCGGTCTGCGCGTAGTCGCCGGGCGCGATCGAGGCCGCCGGAGCCACGGGATGCCAGCTCATTACATCATTCCCGTCTGCAGGCGCGCCGCTTCCGACATCATGGTCTGATTCCAGGGCGGGTCGAACACCAGCTCGACATCGGCGCGCGTCACGGTGGGCACGAGCTCGACTTTATCTTTCACGTCCTGCACCAGCACTTCGCCCATGCCGCAGCCGGGCGCCGTGAGCGTCATTTTGATATCGGCAATCCGGCCGCCTTCCGGCGTGTGCGTGATATCGCACGAATACACCAGGCCCAGCTCGACGATGTTGATGGGAATCTCGGGGTCGTAGCAGGTACGCATCTGATCCCACACCAGTTGCTTCACATCTTCGTCGGTCGCGTTGGGCGGCAGCTCGGGCGCGAGGCTCGGCTCCTTGCCGAGCGCATCCGCGTCCTTGCCGGCGACGCGAAACAGATTGCCCTCCACGTAAACCGTGAAGCTGCCGCCGAGGGCTTGAGTGATGAAGCCCGTTTTGCCTTCGCGCAGGGTCACCGGGATGCCGGCGGGAACCATGATGGCTTCGACGTCGCGCTGTAGGTTTACAGGTTCGTTGTCGTGGCTGTGCATGAAAAGAACTAACTACTCTGTAGTCACTGGTTCGGCGGCGCGGTCCAGGGCTGCATTCAAGGTGTGCCAGCACAGGCTGGCGCATTTCACGCGGGCCGGAAACTCGCGTACGCCGGAAAGCGCGGCGAGCTTGCCGAGCTTCGACGGATCCACCGACGCATCGTGCTGGGTCAACAGTGCGTGCACGTCGTCGAACAATTCCTTCACTTCCGATTTGGTCTTGCCTTTCACGGCTTCGGTCAGAAGCGAGGCGGACGCGACCGAGATCGCGCAGCCTGTGCCTTCGAATTTCACATCGGTGATGTGCTCGCCCTTGAGATTGGCGTACACCGTCAGCCGGTCGCCGCACAGCGGGTTATGGCCGTCCGCGTGCACGTCGGAAGGCTGCAGCTTGCCGAAGTTCCGCGGATGGCGGTTGTGATCGACGATGACGTCGCGATAGAGATCTTTCAGGTCCATCTCGTCAACCCAACACCTTGCGAGTATGTTCGAGCGCGGCGACCAGCCGATCGATTTCCTCGCGCGTATTGTAGAACGACATCGAAGCGCGCGCCGTCGCCGGGATCTTGAAGAAGTCCATCACCGGCATGGCGCAGTGATGGCCGGTACGGATCGCGACACCCTCGGTGTCGAGGATCGTGCCGATGTCGTGCGGATGAATGCCGTCGAGCGTGAACGATACGACGGCGGCTTTTTCCGGCGCGGTGCCGACGATGTGCAGGCCCGGCAACCGGCTCAAACGTTCGGTCGCGTATTCGAGCAGCTCGTGCTCGTAGGCGGCGATGCGGTCCATGCCGATCTTTTCCAGATAGTCGATGGCGGTCGCGAGTCCGATCGCGCCGGCGATGTGCGGCGTGCCGGCTTCGAACTTCCACGGCAGCTGGTTGAACGTGGTCTTCTCGAACGACACCGAGAGGATCATGTCGCCGCCGCCTTGCCACGGCGGCATCTTTTCCAGCAGCTCGCGTTTACCGTACAGCACGCCCATGCCGGTCGGGCCGAGCATCTTGTGACTGGAGAAGCAATAGAAGTCGCAGCCCAGCGCCTGAACATCGACCGCCGTGTGCGGAATGGCTTGCGCGCCATCGAGGAGCACCGGCACGCCATGCTGTTTGGCGACCTTGATGAACTTCTCGACCGGCACGATCGTGCCGAGCGCATTGGAAACATGCGCCAGCGCCAGCAAGCGTGTGCGAGGGCCGATCAGTTTTTCGAATTCGTCGAAGTCGACGACGCCTCGCTCGTCGATCGGGATGACCTTCAGTACGGCGCCGACCTGCTCACGCAGCATCTGCCACGGCACGATGTTGGCGTGATGTTCCAGGGCGCTGATCAGGATCTCGTCGCCGGGCTGGAAGCCGGGCCGCAAGAAGCTTTGAGCGACCAGGTTCACCGCTTCGGTGGTGCCGCGGACGTACACGATCTCCTTCGTGTCGCGAGCGTTGATGAAGCGACGAATGGTCTCACGCGCGCCTTCGTAAGCGTCGGTCGCGCGCTGGCTCAGCGTGTGCACGCCACGATGGACGTTGGCGTGATCGTGCTCGTAGTAACGAGAGATCGCGTCGATGACCGACTTCGGTCGCTGACTCGACGCCGCGTTGTCCAGGTAGACCAGCGGTTTGCCATTCACCGACTGGTGCAGGATGGGAAAGTCGCGCCGGATGGCGGCGACATCGAGCGCAGTCGCGCCCCGGGTGGCAGTGACGGCTGCGTTCATGCCTTGGCCTCGTTCGCTAGCTTGAACCGCTCATCGATCTGCTTCTCGAGCGCCGAGCGCACCGGAGCAAGATCGATGGTCGAGAGAATGGATTCGGCGAATGCCCGGATCAGCGCGGCACGCGCGTCGGATTCCGACAGGCCACGCGAGCGCAGGTAGAAGAGGGCGGTTGCATCGAGCTGGCCGGTCGTCGCGCCGTGACTGCATTTCACATCGTTGGCGTAGATTTCCAGCTCGGGCTTGGTATCGATTTCGGCTGTCGCGGACAGCAGCAGGTTGCGGCTCGACTGGCGCGCATCGATTTTCTGCGCGTCCGGGCGCACGATGACCTTGCCATTGAAGACGCCACGTCCGCGTCCGCCGGCAATGCCGCGATAGTCTTCTTCGCTCGTCGTGCTTGGAGCAATGTGGTCCAGGCGCGTGTGCGCATCGAGATGCTGATTGCCCATCGGCGCGAACAAACCAAACAACGCTGCGTGAGCGCCGCTGCCTTCGAGCGATGCGGTGATACCCGTCCGACCCAGGCTCGCGCCGAGCTGGATGTCATGAATGGAATAGCGCGCGTCCTTCGCGAGCTTCGTTTGAATATGGCCGATATGGAAGGCACGAGGCGCTTCCTGCTGCACGCGGAAGTGCGCGACCGCGCCACCGCTGGCTACCTCGAAGCGAATCACGGCGTTCGTGAAGTACTCGGCCTCGTTCGCACCGAGATAATGCTCGACGATCGTCGCGCGGCTGTTGCGACCTGCGCGAACCACGATGCGGGGATGGCTCATTCGCCCCGCCGCTGCGGTGGTCGACTGATGCACGATGTAGATCGGCTCGTCGAGGATCGCATTGTCTGCAAGGTTCACCACGACGCCGTCTTCGAAGAACGCCAGATTCAGCTGCTCCAGCGCATTGCCAGAGAGCTGGTCGTGTTCCTTCAGATAGGCGGCGACGGCGGCAGGCTCACGCTGGAACCATTGCTTGAGCGTAAGCACGGTCACGCCCGGCGGCTGGGCCGTCTGCGAGGAAAGAGCAGGCAGCCAATGACCGTTGACCAGCACGATGCGCGTGCCCGACGTTGTTAGCCATTCGGGCTGATGAGCGTCCAACGCCGAAGCATCGGCCGGCTCGAACGAACGCGTTTCGAGACGACGCAGGTTGGTGTACTTCCAAGCCTCGTCGCGTTGCGTAGGAAAGCCGGTCGACAAGAACTGATCGAGCGCGGCTCGACGCAGCGCCGTCAGCTCGTCATTGCCCTGCCATCGCACATCGAACGCGGCCTTGTACCGCTCGACCGGCGACGCAGTGGCTTTTGCGTTCACCGCGCTCACGCCGCGGCCTCCTGCTTCACCCAGTCGTAACCGCGCTTCTCGAGCTCCAGCGCCAGCGACTTGTCGCCGCTCTTGATGATCTTGCCGCCGGAGAGCACGTGGACTTTGTCCGGCTCGATGTAATCGAGCAGGCGCTGATAGTGCGTGACCATCACGATCGCACGATCCGGACGGCGCAGGCTGTTCACGCCGTTCGCGACGACCCGCAACGCGTCGATGTCCAGGCCCGAATCGGTTTCGTCGAGCAGCGCGAGCGACGGCTCGAGCACGGCCATCTGCAGAATCTCGTTGCGCTTCTTCTCGCCGCCCGAGAAGCCTTCGTTTACGCCGCGGTTCAGGAAGCTCTCGTCCATCTGCATGAGCTTCATCTTCTCGCGCACCAGCGTGAGGAACTCGAATGCATCCACCTCGGACTCGCCGCGATGTTTGCGAATGGCGTTGAGGCCGGCTTTCAACAAGTAAACGTTGTTCACGCCCGGGATCTCGACCGGGTACTGGAACGCGAGGAAGACGCCCTCACGTGCGCGCTCTTCGGGCGACAACGCGAGCAGGTCTTTGCCTTTATAAGTGACGCTGCCGTCGGTAACGGTGTAGCCCTCGCGACCGGCGAGCACCTGCGCGAGCGTGCTCTTGCCCGAGCCGTTCGGGCCCATGATCGCGTGCACTTCGCCCGCGCCCACTTCGAGATCGAGGCCGTGGAGCACCTGCTTTTCGCCGGCGAGCGCGTGGAGATTCTTGATACTGAGCATGATGAAGAAATGCAGTTAGGGGTTGGCGGTGGCTGTGGTCGGCGGTTTAGCCGACCGACCCTTCCAAGCTGACGGCCAGCAGGTTCTGAGCTTCGACGGCGAACTCCATCGGCAGCTCCTTGAACACCGCCTTACAGAAGCCGTTGACGATCATGTTGACCGCGTCCTCTTCGGAGATGCCGCGGCTCAGGCAATAGAACAATTGATCGTCGCCGATCTTCGATGTGGTGGCTTCGTGCTCGACGCTGGCCGTCGGCGTGCGCACTTCCATGTAAGGGAAGGTGTGCGCGCCGCACTTGTCGCCCATGAGCAGCGAGTCGCACTGAGTGAAGTTGCGCGCGTTGATGGCGCTCGGCAGGACTTTCACCAGACCGCGATAAGCATTCTGGCCGTGACCGGCGGAAATGCCCTTGCTCACGATCGTGCTGCGCGTGTTCTTGCCGATGTGAATCATCTTGGTGCCGGTGTCGGCCTGCTGATAATTGTTGGCCACGGCCACCGAGTAGAACTCGCCGACCGAGTTGTCGCCGGTGAGAATGCAGCTCGGATACTTCCAGGTGATCGCCGAGCCGGTTTCCACCTGCGTCCAGCTGATCTTCGAGTTGGCGCCACGGCACTCGCCACGCTTGGTGACGAAGTTGTAGATGCCGCCGCGGCCGTGCTCGTCGCCGGGATACCAGTTCTGCACGGTCGAGTATTTGATCTGCGCGCCTTCCAGCGCGATCAGCTCGACGACCGCCGCGTGCAGCTGATTCTCGTCGCGCATCGGCGCGGTGCAGCCTTCGAGATAGCTCACGTGCGAGCCTTCCTCGGCGACGATCAGCGTGCGCTCGAATTGACCGGTTTTCGCCGCGTTGATGCGGAAGTAGGTGGACAGCTCCATCGGGCAGCGCACGCCTTTGGGCACGAACACGAACGAGCCGTCGGAGAACACCGCCGAGTTCAGCGTCGCGAAGTAATTGTCCGTGTAGGGCACGACGCTGCCGAGATACTTCTCGACCAGCTCCGGATACTTCTGCACGGCCTCGGAGAACGAACAGAAGATCACGCCGGCTTTATGCAAACGTTCCTTGAACGTGGTCGCGACCGACACGCTGTCGAACACCGCGTCCACGGCCACTCCGGCGAGGCGGGCGCGCTCATGCAAGGGAATGCCGAGCTTGTCGTAGGTCTCGAGCAGCTTGGGATCGACTTCTTCCAGGCTCTTCGGCGCATCCGCTTTCGGCTTGGGCGCCGAATAGTAGGAGATCGATTGGTAGTCGATCGGCTGGATGCGCAGATGCGCCCAGTGCGGCTCTTTCATGGTCAGCCAGTGCCGGTACGAGCGCAGGCGCCAGTCGAGCATGAATTGCGGCTCGCCCTTCTTGCGCGAGATGAGACGAATCACGTCTTCATCCAGGCCGGGCGGGACGGTGTCGGATTCGATGTCCGTGACGAAGCCGTGCCGGTATTTCTGCGCGACCAGGGCTTCTAAGTCGGTTTGCGGATTGCTTGCCATTGCTAACTTCAACCCAAAAATTATTCGTGCGAGGCGCGCAGCCGGGTGAGCGGCACGGTCGTGGTCGTCACACCGCGCGGCGCGCCGGCGAGCTCAGCGAGCGAAATGTCGGTGAGCGCGCGACGAATCGCCGCATTGACCTTCTGCCAGGTATGGCCGACGGCGCATTTCGACTCGATGCCACAGGTGCTGTGCGAGCCGCTGCACTCGGTGATGGCGAAGGGCCCTTCGAGCGCATCCAAAATGCGGGCGGCGGTGATCTCACCCGGCGGTTGCGCCAGCTGGTAGCCGCCATGGCTGCCGCGAGTCGAGATGACCAGGCCGCTACGTTGCAATTTTTTCAGCAGTTTGCTGACGGTCGGCAAGCCGATATGCGTGGCCTCGGCCACTTCGGTGGCCGTCCACAGGCGGTCCGGTTGCCCGGCGAGGCGGGCGAGAATCACCGTGCCGTAGTCGGTCAGCTTGCTGATGCGAAGCATGAGCCTGATCTCATGGAGGAGGTCGGAACCAGGGAAGGAGGATATGGGACCATTCTAGTCCCAATACAACCGTCTGACCACCCCGACACCGGCTTGGGCTGGGATTGCGCCGATTCTGCCGGCGAGAAACCGACTCGCCGTCGAATAGTCCAACGCTGTCGTTCTGCTACAACAAGTGTATCGGCCGGAGCTGAAGGCGATTTGCTATCCTACGCCCCCCATAACTTGAGGCTTGCCAATCTGGCCGACGCTGTTGGGAGCGTAAGGCCCGCGCGCAAGCTCATCCTAAGCAGGCGGAGGAACGTATGAATCGCTCTGAACTCGAATCGATCGCGCGCGCGATGGTTGCAAAAGGCAAAGGCATCCTGGCAGCCGACGAATCCAGCGGCACGATCAAGAAGCGCTTTGACACCATCCAGCTCGAGTCGACCGAGGAAGCGCGTCGTACCTATCGCGAGCTGTTGTTCACCACGCCCGACGCGGCGAAGTACATCAGCGGCGTCATTCTTTATGACGAGACCATTCGCCAGAAGACCAAGGACGGCACGCCGTTCCCGCAGTACCTGACCAAGCTCGGCATCGTCCCGGGCATCAAGGTGGATTCCGGCGCGAAGCCGCTGGCCGGTTTCCCGAATGAAACGATCACCGAAGGTCTGGACGGCCTGCGCGAGCGTCTGGCCGAGTATCACAAGCTGGGTGCCCGCTTCGCCAAGTGGCGTGCCGTGATCGATATCGGCAAGGACATCCCGACCCGGTTCGCCATCGAGGCGAACGCGCATGCGCTGGCCCGTTACGGCGCGCTCTGCCAGGAAGCGAACATCGTCCCGATCATCGAGCCGGAAGTGCTGATGGACGGCGATCATTCCATCGAGCGTTGCGAGGAAGTCACGAGCGCCGTGCTCAAGTCGGTGTTCGAGGCGCTGGATTCACACCGCATTCATCTCGAAGGCATGATCCTGAAGCCCAACATGGTCATCTCGGGCAAGAAGAACACCGCGCGCGCTGGCCGTCAGCAGGTTGCCGAAGCGACCGTGCGCACGCTGAAGCGTTTCGTCCCGAGCGCCGTGCCCGGCATCGCATTCCTCTCCGGCGGCCAGAGTGCCGCTGAAGCCACCGAGCACCTGAGCCTGATGAACAAGCTCGGGCCTCTGCCTTGGGAGCTCACCTTCTCTTATGGCCGCGCTCTGCAGGACGAAGCCCTGAAGGCATGGGGCGGCAAGGCCGAACAGTTCGCTGCCGGCCAGAAGGCTTTCGCTCGCCGCGCCAAGTTGAACGGCGACGCGCGCAATGGCAGTTACACCGCCGCTTCGGAGCAGGCTGCTTAAGCCGGGCGTAAGAATGGGCGGAGACAATACATCGTGTGTTCGTATCGGGGTCGTGAATGGTCTCTGCTGTTAGCACCGATGTGTCTTCCGCCCAACGCTCTGCTGCTTCCGGATCGCTCATCGAGATTCGAGATCTGCACTATTCGGTGGGCGGTCGGAGCATCTTTTCCGGCCTGAATCTGTCGATTCCGCGCGGCCGGATCACCGCGCTCATGGGACCGAGCGGCACCGGCAAAACCACGCTGCTGCGTTTGATCACCGGCCAGATCAAGCCGACGAGCGGGCAGGTCCTGTTCGACGGCATCGACGTGTCGGCGCTCAAAACCCGTGAGCTGTACGCGCTGCGCCGGCGCATCGGCATGCTGTTTCAGAACGGCGCGCTGCTGACCGACATGAGCGTGTTCGAGAACGTCGCGTTCCCGTTACGCGAGCACACCGATCTTCCCGAGTCTTTGATTCGTAACATCGTGCTCACCAAGTTGCAGGCGGTCGGCCTGCGAGGTGCGGCGCAGTTGATGCCGGCGGAGTTGTCGGGCGGCATGAATCGTCGCGTGGCGCTCGCGCGCACCATGGCGACCGATCCCGAAGTGCTGATCTATGACGAGCCGTTCACCGGTCTGGATCCGATTTCCATGGGCATGATCGTGCGACTGGTGCGTCATATGAACAATGCGCTGGGCATCACCAGCATCGTCGTGTCGCACGACGTGAAAGAGCTCTCCGAGCTGTCCGATACCAGTTACATCATCGCTGGCGGCAAGGTCGCGGCCTCGGGCGAGCTGAAGAATCTGAAAGGTCATCAATCCGACATCGTCAACCAGTTCGTCAACGGACTGCCCGACGGTCCGGTGCCATTTCATTATCCGGCGGCTGACTACTACGAGCAGCTGCTGGGGTCTGAAGCATGAAATTACTGCGAGAGCTGACGGACAACGCGGGCGACTTCGCTGCGACCGTCGGCGGCGTCACATTGTTTCTTGGTCGCGTGCTCGCGCAGGTGCCGCGCGCGTTGTTACGACCGTCGCTGATCGTCGAGCAGATCCACAATGCCGGCGCGCTGTCGCTGGTCATCATCATGACTTGCGGACTGTTCGTGGGCGCCGTGCTCGGTCTGCAGGGTTATGACTTGTTGTTGCGCTTCGGCTCGGAAGACGCGCTGGGCACGGCCGCCGCGCTGGCGTTGATCAGAGAGCTGGGCCCGGTCGTGACCGCGTTGCTGTTCGCCGGCCGCGCCGGCACCGCGCTCGCTTCTGAGCTCGGTCTGATGCGCGCGACCGATCAGCTCACGGCGATGGAAATGATGGCGGTCGATCCGATCCGTCGCGTGGTCGCACCTCGGTTCCTCGGCGGTCTGATCGCGATGCCGTTGCTGACTTTGATCTTCATCGCGATCGGTATTTTCGGCGTGCAGGTGGTCGGCGTGCAGTTGTTCGGCGTGGATTCGGCGTCCTTCTGGTCGCAGATGCGCTCGAGCGTCGGTCAAGACGACATTGGCGAAGGCCTGCTGAAGGGCTGCGTCTTCGGTTTCGCTTGCAGCCTGATCGCGGTGTACGAAGGTTACACCGCTACTCCGACGGCCGAGGGCGTCGGCCGTGCAACCACTCGCACCGTGGTGATCTCCGCGGTGTTGACCCTGATGCTGGATTACATGCTCACAGCCCTGATGCTGTGATTTGCGGAGCGATTATGCGTGCGACACGCACTGTGGAAATTTCGACCGGACTGTTCGTGCTGCTGGGCTTCGCGGCCCTGTTCTTCATGGTGACTCAGATCACCAACCGTGAACTCTCGGTCGACGGCGGGAGTTATGAAGTGACCGCGCAGTTCGAGAACATCGGTAGCCTGAAACCCGGCGCCGCGGTCTCGATGGCCGGCGTCACGGTGGGCCGGGTCGATTCAATCAGCTTCGACCAGAATGTTTACAAAGCCGTTGTGAAAATGCGGATTGCCTCCACTTACAACCGCATTCCGACCGACAGCGACGCGGCCATCATGACTTCGGGGCTGCTCGGCGGGCAGTACATCGGCATCACCGCCGGCGGCTCGGACGAATTTCTGAAGTCCGGCGACCGCATCGAGCTGGTGCAGGATGCGCTGGTGCTGGAGAACTTGATCAATCAGCTGGTCGCCAGCTTCATGAGCAAGAAGGACGATCAATCCTCGAGCTCGGGCGGACAGAACAAGCCGGAGGAAGCGAAGCAATGAGTCTCTTCGTGAATCGCAGTCGTAGAAACATTCTCTCAATCGGTCTGGCGCTGGTCGCCGCGTTCGGCTTGCTCGCGGGCGCCGCGCAGGCGCAGGACGCATCCAAGCTCGGTCCGCAGGAGCTGGTCACCAAGGTCGCGAACGACACCTTGAAGGATCTCGATGCCCATCGCGCCGAGTATTCCAAGGATAAGAGCAAGGTGCGGGAGCTGGTCGACAAGAACATGCTGCCTTACTTCGATACGGCTTATTCCGCGCAGCTGGTGCTGGCCAAGCACTGGCGCACGGCGACGCCGGAACAGCGCAAGCGTTTCATCGAGGCGTTCTATCAGTCGCTGTTGCAGAACTACGGCGAGGCGCTGCTGGAGTTCACGCCGGATCGTTTGAAAATCCTGCCGTTCCAGGGCAACCCGAACGACAAGGTGGCGACCGTGCGCAGCGAAGTTCGTCGTGACGACGGCAGCCGCGTGCCGGTGAACTACTCGCTGCGTCAGACCCCGGAGGGTTGGAAGGCGTACGACGTGCAGATCCAGGGCGTGTCGTATGTGAAATCCTTCCGCACCGACTTCGGCTCGGAGATCGATCAGAAGGGCCTGGAAGCCGTGATTCAGCGCCTGGAACAGCAGGTCGCGAGTGGCACTGTTCAGAAGCCGACCGAGAAGCCGAACCCGGCTGCGAAATGAACGCCCAGAAGATCGTCAAGCTGGCGGCCCCGACACCGGGGCCCGCCAGGCTCGAAGCGCTCGGCGACGGGCGCTTCAAGGTGTTCGGCGTGTTGAACGCCGATACCGCGACCGAGCTGCTCGAGCGCAGCGATGCGGCCTTCAAGGGTGCCAGCGCGCTCGAGATCGATCTGGCGAACGTCCCGGAAGGGGACAGCGCCGGGCTGGCGCTGTTGATCGAATGGCTGCGGCTGGCGAAACAGCGTCGGCAAACCATTGAGTTCAAGAACGTGCCCGAGCCGATCGCGGCGCTGGCGCGCATCAGCGAAGTCGAAAAGCTGCTGAACTGCAACGGCAGGCACGACGCCCGATAGTTCGGGCACGCCGGATCGGTTCATAATGCCCGCCCTGCCTCAGGCCGGTGCTCGCATGCTTTCTCAAGTCGATCCTTTCCACGCCATCGCCATCAGTCGCCTTGCTCATCAGTTGCAGGAGCAGGGCCGCTCCGTCATTCACATGGAGTTCGGGCAGCCGTCCACCGGCGCGCCTCGCGCGGCGATCGAGCGGGCGCATGAAGTTCTCGATATCGATCCAGGTGGGTATTGGGAGAGCAACGCGCTCAAGGCGCGGCTGGCGAAACATTATCTCGACAGCTACGGCGTCAAGGTCGAGCCCGAACAATTCATTCTGATGTGTGGCGCCTCGCCGGCGCTCACGCTCGCGTTGAGCTCTACGTTCGCCGCCGGCGATCGGATCGCGCTCGCCCGGCCGGGGTACGTGGCCTATCGCAACACTCTGCGCGCGCTTCATCTCACGCCGGTGGAAATTCCTTGCGGACCGGAGTCTCGATACCAGCTGACTGCGGCCGCTCTGGCGGCGCTCGATCCGGCGCCGCAGGGAGTGATCGTCGCGAGCCCCGCGAATCCGACTGGCACCATCATCGTTCCTTCGGAGCTGGAAGCGATCGCGCGGGTGTGTCGCGAACGGAATATCACCATCATTTCGGATGAGATCTATCACGGCCTGAGCTACGTCGGCCCGGCGCGCTCCATGCTGGAGTTCGAGCCCGACGCGCGGGTCGTCAACAGCTTCTCCAAATACTTCAGCATGGTGGGCTGGCGCCTCGGCTGGCTGCTCGTGCCCATGTCGCATCAGCCTCGCGCTCGCGCGTTCATGGGCAATTTGTTTCTAACCGCGCCGTCGCTGAGCCAGCATGCGGCTTTGGTGGCGCTCGATTGTCGCGACGAGCTCGAGGGCTACGTCGCGACGTATGCGCGCAATCGTCGATTGTTGCTGGAAGCGCTGCCCAAGCTCGGCCTGAACAACATCGCCCCGCCTGACGGCGCGTTCTATATCTACGCCGACATCGGCCACCTCACCGACGACAGCCTCTCTTTCTGCCAATCCCTGCTCCGCGACACCGGCGTCGCCACTGCTCCCGGCATCGACTTCGACCCCGTCGAAGGCCACCACTTCATGCGCATCAGCTTCGCCGTCTCAACCGCCGAGGTCGAAGACGCCATCGCTCGCATGACGCCGTGGTTCGCGGCCCGCTCAAAATGAATAACCCGGCCGGGGCCGGGTTATTCATGAGTCAGGACTGCGTGCGCTTGCCGCTCATTTCGGTGGCGGCGGCGCTTCCGGTGTTTCCGGCGCCTCCGGCGTTTGCGTCTGGTCTTCTTCCGGTTCTTCGCCGGTCACGTCTTCCAAGGTCTCGGGCGGCGGGTTGCCATCGAAGATATTGAATTCGCGTTGCTGGACCCAGGCGTCGCGGATGAAGACGTACGGGTCGTAAGCGCGCTGGATGGTCGGATCGAGCGGCAGCAGCTCCGAGCGGGTGTGAATCGGGCTGACGATGCGCTGGGCCCACTCGGCTTGCCAGGGCAGGTCGGTGTATTGCAGAGGAGTGGTGAACCAGTCGACCACGCGCGACGGCGCGTCACGGAAGTTCGAAGGGCCGAACAGCGGCAGGTTCAAATAGGGCCCGGAGGGCACGCCCCAAACCGCGAGCGTCTGGCCGAAATCCTCGTCGTTCTTCTCCAGCCCGAGCGGCGTGGCGACGTCGAAGATGCCGGCGACGCCGAGCGTGGTGTTGACCACGAATCGGCCCGTGTCCTTCAGGCCCAGCACGACCTTACCCTGCAGGAACTGGTTGATGAAAGTGCTCGGGTATTCCAGGTTGCTCAATATATTGCCGATGCCCGTACGAATGAACTGCGGCACGAATCTGCGGTAACCCTTGGCGACCGGCTTCAACGCCGCCTTGTCGATCGTGTCGTTGAATTTGTAGACGCCGCGATTGAAGCCTTCGAAGCGTTCCTTGTTCGTGGTGCGGCCTGGTGCGCTGGCGCAGCCGGCGACAGCGAGGGCGAGCAACAGAAGCGCGGCGCGCAGTAACGTGGACATGCGTCGTGATCCTTCAACCAAACAATATCGAGTGAGTGCAGCGAGCCGGCGCAGCGATGCGCCGGAGGGCAAGGCCAGGGGGCCCATACATGGATATGGTCACACCGGGCGGGCGCGAGGATTGTATCAATTTGCGCGGCGTCGACCGTCGCCGTTGCTGGCTTCGATCGGCCGGCGTGCGGCCCGCTTGGGCAATGCTTGCTGAATTTCGTCCAGCCGGGCTTCGAAGCGAGCGCGCTGCACTTCGGTGATCTTCGGCACCGCGAGAGCGAGTTGCAGCTGATTGACGGCGAGCAGCAGGTCGCCGCTCATGATGTGGTACTCGGACATGTAGTAGTACGAATCGGCCACGTCGCCGGCGGCATTCGCCGCCTGCGCGGTCAACTTCGCTTGTTCCGGCGTCGGCGGGACGGTGTTGAACAGGTCGAGCAGAATCTCGTGCGCCTGCTTGGCGTCGCCCTTTTGCATCAGCGTTTCGGCATAACGAATGGTGACGGCGACGTTGCGCGGGAACAGCTCCAGGGCGCGCTTCAATGTTTGAATCGAGCCTTTGCCATCGCCCGCCTGCAACTGCGCCTGACCCAGCGCGGTGTGGTACTGAAGAATGGTCGGATCGGCCGAGCGCAAGCGCTCGAAAATCGGCACGGCCTTGGCCGGCTGCCCGGCCATCATCAACGCCAGCCCTTGTCCGTAGACCTGCGCAGGCGTCGCGTCCGGTTCGTTGTTGATCGTGGCAGCGTAATACGCGCGTGGATCTTCGCCCGCTGGCGTCGAAAGCACGCGCAAACGTTCGCGCGTCAGCGCGTAGCTCACGCTCGGGGGCGCGGGAGTGACGTCGAGTTGAGCGGCGCGTTCCTTCGTCTCCGCGATACGCGTGGTCGTCACCGGGTGCGTGCGAAGCATTTCGGGAATATTTATCTCGCTGGTGCCGGCGAGCCGGCTCATGGTCTCGAAGAATTTCGGCATGCCGTTCGGATCGAACCCCGAGCGCGCCAGAAAGCCCAGACCGACCCGGTCGGCTTCGGTCTCGTTCGCGCGTGTGAAGCTGATCTGCTGTTGGATAGCCAGACTCTGCGCCGCCGCGACACCTGCCATCGCGGCATCGCCACCGCCCGCCGCCGCACCGACCAGAATCGCTGCCAGCATGGCCGCAGTGGATACGAGGCTCGAGCGACTTTGAGCGGCAATACTGCGAGCAATGTGCCGCTGGGTCACGTGTGCAATTTCGTGCGCGAGCACGCCGGCCAGTTCGCTCTCGTTCTCCGTCTTCAGCAGCAGCCCGGTGTTCACACCGATGAAGCCGCCCGGCAACGCGAACGCATTGATGGTGTTGTCGCGGACCATGAAGAAGTTGAAGCGCTGCGAGCCGTCGTGCGCCTGGCTGGACAGCTTGTAGCCCAGCGAGCGGATGTACTCGGTCACTTCGGGATCTTCGAGGATCTGATCCTGATCGCGCAGACCGCGCACGATCATGCGACCGATCTGGTACTCGTCCTCCAGGGTTAGCATCGCCTGCGCCGGGCTGCCGATGTCCGGCAGATCGTCCGGATCGGCATGGCTCACACCCCCGGCCATGACCAGGGACGCCACCGAGGCGCACAGCAGAGCCTTGAACATCGAGAAAGCGGGCATTTTCACAACGTGCAGTGTGGTGCGGGCCGGGGAGGCTGTAAAGCGTCACTGCTTCGACCTTAACCAGCGCTGTACGTTCATCGCCGACGTAAAACTCGCCACCGGTCAGGGAGTTGGCGGCCCTGGAAGAGGCCGTGGACCAGGCTGGGGAAGTACCGGCGCGCACGGCTCGATTATTCGCGGCCGATTCGGCGAATGGATTCCGCCGTCGAAATCTGTGGCGAAAACCCCTTTCTCGTCGGGGACGACTCCTTTAGAATGCCGCGCCCCGCACGGAGAGGTACCGAAGCGGTCACAACGGCACCGATTCGAAATCGGTTGAGGGCATTACGTCCCTACGAGGGTTCGAATCCCTCCCTCTCCGCCACTCCCCTGTAGAGATTTCAGCACTCTCCTCGTCGCTGCTTGGCCTTCTTGGCCAACGGCGCGTCTAGCTACATGCTTGGCGCCGAGGCGTGATCGATCACGGCCGCGCGGAGTTGCAAGCCATGCGCTTGAACGATGATCTATCGGCGAGAGTGGCAGTCGACGCCGCGGCACTCGACTGGGTAGCGAGCCCGGCCAAGGGTGTCGAGCGTCGCATGTTGTTTCGCATTGGCGAGGAGAAGGCGCGCGCCACATCGATCGTGCGCTACGCGCCGGGCAGCGATTTCTCTCGTCATGTCCATCCGGGCGGCGAGGAGTTCCTCGTGCTGGAGGGTGTTTTCCAGGACGAGACTGGCGATTTCCCCGTCGACACGTATGTTCGCAATCCGCCCGGCACCGGCCATGCACCGCGCTCGGAAGCCGGATGCACCATCTTCGTCAAGCTGTGGCAGTTTAAAAAGAACGATTGCGAGCGCATCGTGCGTCGTCCCGGCGAAGGCCAACCGGGCACCTTGCGGCCGGGCGTGAGGTCTTCGCTGATCCTGTTCGAAAGCGCGCACGAACTCGTCATGCTCGAAGAGTGGCGGGCCGGCGCCGACATCGAGCTCGCGAGCACGTCAGGGTTGGAACTGCTAGTGCTGTCCGGCGCCTTCTCGGACGCAACGCTTATGCGAGGTCGGTGGACATGGCTGCGTCTTCCCGCCGGTCAACGATTGCAGGTGCGCGTGGGGCCGCAGGGTGCGCGCGTTTGGTATAAGTTCGCGCCGCTGTTACACGATGATGTCTGCGCTTTCGAGAGTGGTGGAATTGAGAGTTCCTCGCGTGCGTCATGAACATTTCCGCATCTGACTGGTCCATGGTGGGTCATGTCAACAAATACGCGCATCAACGTCGCACTCACCCTCATTCTTGCTCACAGCGCCTGTGGATATGCAGCGGCACCGCCGCCTGTCAGCGAGTCATCGCGGCCGGAAGTGATCCGCAACCTCGAGCAGCAGGGCGTGGAAATCATGGGTGAGTTTCAGGCGCCCGGCGGCTTGCGCGGCTTTGCCGGGGTCTCGAACGGCTCACCCGTGACACTGTATGTCACACCGGACGGAGCGCACGCTGTCGCAGGCACACTCTTGAACGCAAAGGGTGAGGACGTCAGTGCGGCTGAAGTGGATCGTCTGGTGATGCAGCCGATGTCACAAAAGGTCTGGGCTCAGTTGGAGCGCAGCCAGTGGGTCGTCGATGGCGACCCCAAGGCGAAGCGGGTGGTGTATGCCTTCACCGATCCCAACTGCCCCTACTGTCATCGCTTCTGGGAAGCATCGCGCCGCTGGGTTCAGTCGGGCAAAGTTCAGATCAGGCACATTCTGGTCGGCGTGATCCGCGCGGACAGCGCAAACAAAGCTGCCGCCATTCTCACAGCGAAATCGCCTTCGGATGCGTTCACGCTCAATGAGCAGCGTCAGGCGGACGGAGGCATACAAGGCGTCGAGAAAATTCCAGCGGCAGTGCAGGCGAAGCTCGATGCGAACGCGCGATTGATGGAACAGCTCGGTTTTCGGGGCACGCCGGGGATTTTGTTTCGAGATGAAAAGGGCGTCGTAGAGTCGCGGTCGGGCATGCCCGCGCCGGAAGATATGAGGACGGTGTTGGGGCCGTTCTGAGCGGGCGGTCACCCGCGCGCACGCTCCAGAAACCTGCCACTCCGTGCCCCTGCCACGCCATCGTTCGTCCAGGCCAGGGACCCGTTGACGAAGACATGCGCGATCCCTCGTGCCATCTGAGCCGGGTTCTCGTAGGTCGCGCAGTCAATGATCGTTCGAGGGTCGAAGACGGTGACATCCGCCTTCATTCCCACGGCGATCACGCCGCGATCGTGTAAAGCAAAGGTCGCGGCGGAAAGTCCGGTCATTTTGTGAACCGCCATTTCCAGGCTGATCACTTGCAGATCACGAGCGTAACGGCCGAGCACGCGAGGAAACGTACCCCACAGGCGCGGATGAGGCAGGGAATCATGCGGCAAGCCGTCGGAGCCGATCATGCAGCAGCGGTGTTGCATGATCTGTCGCATGTCCTGCTCGTGCATCTGGAAATAACTGGCGCCGCCGGGCATGAGCCGCTCGGCGGCGATGGGCTCGGTCGTGTCCCACTCCGCGGCGATCGCTTTCAAGGTGCGTCCGGCCATTTCCGGATGAGGCGTGGACCAATTGATCAGGATTTCGACTTCGCCGTCGGCCAGATCGGGGCGGATGATGGTGGAGCCGGCGGTGTAGGGATAGCAGTCCAGCGAGACAGGTTGGGCTCGTGCGGCCGAATCGATCAAACCGAGCGTGGCTCCGGCGCGGCCCCAATTGCGCACGCCCGCGCATTTCAGATGTGAGATGACCAACGGTGCTCGACCGGCGCTGCTCACTGCGAACGCTTCCTGCAACGCTTCGGTCAGACCATCGCGCTCGTCGCGGATATGAGCGGTATATACGCCAGCAGCTTCGCCCACGGTGGCGGCGAGGGCGGTGAGTTCCTCGATATCAGCTGCCTGCGCCGGGCCATAGAACACGCCCGAGCTCATGCCTACTGCGCCGTCGTCGAGAGCCTGCTTCAAGAGAACATTCATTCGTTCGCGTTCGGCAGGCGTCGCGGGCCGCGCAAGGTCCTCCACGCACTGTACGCGTAGCGCTGAATGACCGACGAGAGCCGCAACGTTGACCCGTGGTCTGGTCGCTTCGATCGCTTGTCGATAGCTGGCAAAGGTGTCGTAAGCGAAGTCCTCCCGCTGACCCAGCAGATTGAACGGTTCGCTCACGCTCTCGGCGAATCGCAGCGGCGCGGCGGAAATACCGCAGTTGCCGACGATCAACGTGGTGACGCCCTGGCTGATCTTCGGCGTCATGTCCGGTTGGGTGATGCAAATCAGATCGTCATGGGTATGGGCGTCGATGAAGCCGGGCGCCACCACCAGGCCCGTGACATCGATGACTCGCGCCGCGTCGATGTGGCTCAAATCGCCGATCGCGACGATGGTGTCGCCACTCAACGCGACGTCGGCGGCAAAGCCGGGCTGGCCACGGCCATCGATGACTCGTCCGCCTTTGAGGACGACGTCGGCGCCAGCGCCAGGGAAGTTGCTTGCCATGCTCGAATTCGCGGATCTTCAGAAGAATGTCTTGAGGCCGCCGAGGACGGTGTATTCGTCGTCGACCTCCAGCAGCACCGACCATTTGTCGAACGTGGTGCAGGGATGGGAAATATCGAAGCCGAGCAGATCGCCGACCGCCAGATCCGCGCCCGGCGCGACGACCAGATAACAATGCTGGTCGTTGAGCTTGTCGACGACCACGCCGGAGATGGAAGCGGGCGCGGCGTGGTGCCCTTCGCGAAACCACCAGCGCGGCATCGGCAGATCGAGGTCATAGGAAACATCGCGCTTGCCCATCAGCACGATGGCTTGATCGGATTGCGGTCTGGAGATCACACGCGACCAGACTTCCAGCGCGGGCGTGAAGTGGGGGCCTGGCCCGGCAATGGAGCGGTCCTGCACGCCGGCCAGCATGCGGCGATAGAAGCCTGCGTCGTGCGTCAGATAACAGCCGCTGCGCAAGACGGGAATCACGCCCTTCGGTTTGCCGGAAAACGCATGAGCCACCAGATCGTAGAAGGCCGAGCCGCCGGCGCTGAGAATGATCTGCTCCGGCGCAGCGAACAATTGCTCGGCAGCGATCGATTCGTAGAGCCGCAGGACGGTTTGCAGAAATTTCGAGACGGCGGTCGCATCGCGAGCGCTCTGATTGCTGGCGGCCAGTCCTTCATAGCCTTCCACGCCGTGCAACTCGACTCGCGGCAAGGAATGAATCGCTCGTGCGAGCGTCATGCCTTCATCGAGCGTGCGAATACCGCAGCGGCCGTGAGGCAGGCCCATTTCGATCAAGAGCCGCGCGGGCGATGCCAGCGGATGCCGGGCAAATCCGTTGGAGATCGCACGTGCGCCTTCGAAGGAATCGACCAGCACATAGTAAGCACGGTCGGGACTCTGCGCGGACAAGCGCGCGAGACAATCTATTTCGGCTTCGCCGACCAACTGGTTGGCCAGGATGAGATGCGACAGTCCGATGTCATCGCCAAAGTCATGACACAGCTTGAGCTGCGTCATCGTCGCCACCGACAGGCCCCAGGCGCCGTGGCGAAGCTGGCGTGCAAACAATTGCGGACACATCGTCGTTTTGGCGTGCGGCGCGAGTTTGATGCCGGCGCGCTCAATATACGTTCGCATCGCCGCGAGATTGTTGTTCAGCGCTGAGCGCTTCAATACCGCGGCCGGCATCGGCAGCGCGCCGTGAAGCAGACTCAGCCCGCGACCGGCCAGCTCTCCGAGCTGCGTGATCGACTCGTCGAGGGGCAGCCCCTTGGTGCCGGGAGGCAGAAGGGCGGTTGCGATGTCGTGCAGGCGCAAGGTCGTCGTTCCGTCAGGCGCGAGGCTGTAGCGCGATGACTTCGATTTCGACCTTCGCGTCGACCATCAGCGGAGATTGCACGCACGCGCGCGCTGGAAACTCATTCTGGAAATAGCTGGCATAGACACGGTTGAATGCAGCGAAATCGCGCGCATCGTCCAACCAAACATTCGCTTTCACCACGTCCTTGAGCGTGCAGCCGGCCTTCGCCAGGATCGCGACGATGCTCTGCAGGCAATGATGAGTCTGCGCCACGACGCCGCCCGGCACGACTTCGCCGTCGGGGCCGAGCGCGACCTGGCCGGACACGAACACGAAGCCGTTGGCGATGGTTGCCTGGGAGAACGGCAGGCTTTGTCCGCCGGCGCCGGTTGCGCCTCCGATGCGTTCTATCGTCACAACAGACCTCCGATGCCGACTGGCGGCGGGCTCGAGGTCATAATCTATCAAAAATGTAATGTCGTCAAACTGCAAATGTACCAAAACTAACACGAGGGTATTTGCGTGGCGCGGTCGATTGTCGTTAGCCTCGCCCCCGGACGAACTCGAGAGATGACATGAAGAAAACGCGCACCTCCGCCGAAAGTACCGACATCCTGCCGCGGCTGGAGCGGATGATGGATTCGATGACTCGCTCGGAAATGAAGATCGCCAAGCGGCTGCTGGCGGCGCCCGATGAGTTCGCGCGGGGTAGCGTGCGCTCGATCGCCGCCGATCTGGATATGAGCGAGCCCACCATCCTGCGCTTCTGCCGGACCATCGGTTGCGAGGGGTTCAAGGATCTGAAGTTTCGGCTGGTGCAGGAGCTGGCCGCGGCGCAGGCGATGAGCGATCAAAGTTCGCGCGCGACTGCGCCGGCGCCCGTCGCTCGGGCCGAGACGACCAGCACGGCGGAGGATCCCGATGGCGATCGTGTGTTCGATACCATCATCGCGGCGCTGACGCGTACGCGGGATACGCTTGTTTATCAGGATCTGCTCAACGCGGCTCGCGCCATCGCCAAGGCCGGACGCGTCGTGGTGTACGGCATCGGCGGCAGTTCCGCTGCGCTGGCCGCTGAAGCGCACAACCGGCTGTACCGATTGAACATCCCTGTCATGGTGTTCACCGACGGCTACGCGCAGCGCATGTCGGCGGCGATCCTGGGCGAAGGCGATGTGGCGCTGTTCATTTCCTCCACCGGCCGTCCGCGCGAATTGCAGGACAGCCTGGAGCTCGCCAAGTACTACAAGGCCACGTGCATCGCCATCACCGATAAGGAGACGCCGCTGGGTCGGGAGGCCGACATTTGTTTGCACGTCGGGCTCGGCGCCTCGGGCGTCGAAGAGTTCCAGCCCAATCCGATGCGATTCGCGCAATTGTTCGTCATCGATCGGTTGGCCCACGCCGTAGCCGCAGTCGTCGGTGAGCGCGCCCATCTCGCTCTGCGCAGGATGCGGGGCAGCGTGGCCTGGTTGCACGGCATCGCTCCTCAGCAACCCATCGGCGATTGATTCGCGGCCGTCGATTCGCTGCTCCAGGCGGTTCCCGGTCGCCATTTCACCCGGCGACCGGTAGCGGTAACGTCAAGAACTTTATCAAAGCTACAGCGCCCCTCCGAGCGCTTGGCCCACAGCTCATGCTGTTGGATTTCCTACGTTTTCGCCGATGAGGCCAGCCGTCCACGAGCGCTGCTAAGTAACAATACAAACAAAAATGATCGTTTTCTGATTGACGTTTGTTTCAGGGCGTGAGTATGCTCGATCAAACTTTCACGCACTGGCCATAACAAACAACCGCGTCACGCGGGTTAGACAGAGGGGTTCAAGAGATGAAAGGAGTCAGACGGGATCTGCATGCCTGCCTGGTATCTGCGTCGACTTTGCTGGCCATCACCGGTCGCGCCGACGCGGCGGAACAGGCGAGCACTCCACCGACGACCGAACCGTTAGCTGAGATCGTGGTGACCGGCTCGCGCATTTCCTCGAGCGGTTTCACTCAGCCGACACCAACCAGCGTAGTCTCGGCCGCCGATATCGAGAAAGCGGCGGCGCCCAATCTCTTCAATACCATCGCGGAGCTGCCGGTGCTCCAGGGCAGCACCGGTCGCAAAACGTTCGTCAACAGCACCAGCAGCGGCATGCAGGGCCTGAGCTCGTTCAGCCTGCGCAACCTGGGCACGATTCGCACGCTCACGCTGCTGGACGGCCAGCGCGTCACGCCGGCGAACGTGACCGGCGTGGTCGACGTGAGCCAGTTTCCACAACTGCTGGTGAAGCGGGTCGATGTGGTCACCGGCGGTGCTTCGGCCTCGTATGGTTCGGACGCCATCGGCGGCGTGGTCAACTTCGTCACCGACAAGGAATTCGAAGGGCTGAAGACCAATTTCGAAGTGGGTCGCACCACTTACGGCGACGACGAAAACCTCACCGCGCAGGCTGCGTGGGGCACCGCGTTTCTCGACGACCGCCTGCATCTGCAAGTGAGCGGGGAATACAGCAAGGAAGATGGCGTGCCCTCCGGCGGCTTCGGCGGGGGCTCGGCGGCCAACGGTCGCCGCTGGTTCAAATCGCCGGCTTTGCAAAGTCGGCCGCTCTCACAGACCAACGATGGCCGGCCGCAGTACACCGTCATTCACGACGCTCAACAGTCTCAGTATGCGCGCTACGGCCTCATCACCGATGGTCCGTTGCGAGGCACGGCATTTGGCGTCGGCGGCGCGCCCTATCAGTTTCAGTACGGCGCCAACTGCGTCACGCCGTTCTGCGTCGGCGGCGACTTGAGCGGCAACATCGGCAAGTCGCCCAGCCTGGCGGCGGAGCTGGAGCGAACGGTCGGGTATACGCGATTGGGCCTGGATCTTGGCGAGACGCACCAGATCTATCTGACGGTCAACGCGGCCAATGTGAAATCGGTCAACGAGCCGAACATCGGCGCCGAGCGGACCAACATGCTGATCCAGTGCGAGAACCCTTTGCTGCCAGCTTCGATCCGGCAGAGATGCGTGGACAACAACATCACCTCGTTCCGCTTTGGCACCAGCAACGGCGCTTTCAGCGATCCGATCAACGTCAACGCCGAGCGTGAACAAGTGCGTTTCGTGCTGGGCGCCGAAGGTTCGTTCAAGCTGCTCGGCACGGACTGGGCCTACAACGGCTACTACGCCACCGGCACGAACCGCACGAGCATCGATGTCGAGGACATCATGCTCACGTCTCGATACAACAACGCGATCGATGCGATTGTGGGGCCCGACGGCACGATCGTCTGTCGGAACCCGGTCGCGCGTGCGTCCGGATGCCGGCCCTTGAACATCTTCGGCGAAGTCGACATCGATCCCGCGGCGCTCGCCTACGTGATGCCCGAGCACGGTCCGCGGCAACGCTCCCGCCAGGAAGAGCAGGTCGCCAGCTTCAACCTCAGCGGCGAGCCGTTCTCGCTCTGGGCCGGGCCCGTGGCTTTCGCAACCGGCGTGGAATATCGCGAGGAGAAGTACAAGACCACCGCCGACCCCTACGGCAACGGTCTGGTCCTCGGCACGACCAACTCGCCGGACTATCCGGCCGATCCGCTGATGAACACCACCTCCGGCAACAACTGGTATGCCGGTAACTTCCACAACGGTCGCGGCTCGTACCATGTCGAGGAAGCTTATCTGGAGACCAATCTGCCGTTCCTGAGCTCGGATCGGTGGGGCGATGCGAATCTCAACGCCGCCGTCCGCCAGACCGAGTACAGCACGGCGGGCGATGTGACGGCCTGGAAGGTCGGCGGCACGTGGAAGACGCCGCTCGAGGGGCTCAGATTCCGTGCCGTGACTTCGCGGGATATTCGTGCGCCGAACTTGAGCGAGTTGTTCGCGCCGCCGGTCGTGGTGAACGGCGCGGTGCTGTACCAAGGTCAGAACGTCAACATCCTGCAGGAGACCGTGGGCAACCAGAACCTCGAGCCGGAAATCGCTCGCAACACGACGGTGGGTATCGTGTTGTCCGAAGCGCCGTTCCTGCCGGGTTTCAGCGCTTCGATCGATTACTTCGACATTCGCCTGAAAGACATGATCGCGGGCTTGACCGCGCAACAGATCGTCGATCTGTGCGTCGCCGGCAACCAGGATCAGTGCTCGCAGATTCTGCTGACCAGCCCGCTGCCGAATACCAACTTCGTCCGGGTGCAGGCGTTCAATCTGTCCAAGGCTCGTAACAAAGGGCTCGACATCGAGATCGCGTATCGAACCGAGATGGCGCCGTTCGGCATCAACGGCTCGCTGACACTGCGCGCGCTGGCAACCCATACGATCAGCTTCGTCACCGAGTCCGGCATCATCGGCACCATCCCGCAGGAGAACGCCGGCGTGAACGTCGGCAGTCCGGTCGCCTCGACCGGCATCCCCGACTGGAAGCTGCATATGACGCAGAGCTGGGACACCGAACGGCTCAGCCTGAGCTTGACCGAGCGCTGGTTCACCGATGGCGTCTACAGCAACGAGTACATCGAATGCCAGACGAATTGCCCGGTGTCCACCGTTACGCGCGCCACCATCGACAACAACGAGCTGAAGGGTGCGTTGTACGTCGATGTCGGCGGGTCGTATCGGGTGACGGACAACTTGACCGCCTATGCCAAGGTCGAGAACGTGTTCGACGAGGACCCGGAACCGATCGCGGCACAAAATGTTTCCTACGGCGTCAACCCGTACCTGTACGATGCGCTCGGGCGCATGTATCGCCTCGGCTTCCGAATGAGCTTCTGAACGGCGATGACAAGCGGCGATCGTTCGACCTGCACCCGCCACGTCGAACGATCGCCATTTCCTGGCGGCGGCTGATGGCGAGGCGTGGCGTTGACCGTTCTTGCTGTGGTTCTTCTGATCGGGTTGCTGGTCCTGTTGATCAGCTGGGGCCGCGTGCCACCGTTCGCCGCTTTCCTCGCCATCGCGCTGCTCGCGGCGCTGTGCTTCGGTATGCCGTTGAACGACATCGGCAAGTCGGTCGAGCGCGGTATCGGGGAGATGTTGGGCGGGCTCGCCGCAATCATCTGTCTGGGCGCGATGTTCGGCAGGACCATCGCCGACAGTGGCGCCGCGCGCAGTATCGCTGACGCGCTGATCGGCGCGGCCGGCGACAAATTCATCCTGATCGCGCTCGCGTTAACCGGCCTGATCGTCGGCATCCCGCTGTTCTACAGCGTCGGCTTCGTGGTGCTGGTGCCGCTGATATTCTCGCTGTCCGCGCATATGAAGCTGCCGGCTGTCTACGTCGGCATTCCTTTGCTTTGCGGGCTCTCCGTTTCGCACGGGTTCCTGCCGCCACACCCCTCACCGAGCGCGCTGGTTCATTTGTTCTGCGCCGACATGGGCATTACTTTGATCTACGGCATGATCGTGGGCGGGATCACCGTGATGATCGCCGGACCCATGCTGGCCTCGGCGCTGAAGGGGATCGCTCCCAGAAACGAACGTCGTTCGCCGGCGCCGCTCGCCGACGTGAATCAGCCTGGCGGAAGTTTGCCTGGTGCATGGAATAGCTGCTCCACTGCGCTGCTGCCGGTGGCCTTGCTTGCACTCACGACCGCCGTGGCGTACTTGCCGAATGCACCTGCTCAATTCAAATCGATTGCCGCTTTCGTCGGCCAACCCACCGTCGCATTACTGTTATCGCTGATCTATGCGACGGTCAGTCTCGGGATCGCTCGAGGCGTCAGTTTCAAGACGCTCGTGCAGGCACAAGGCGCCAGTCTGCAAGAAGTCGCCGGCATCCTGCTGATACTCGCCGGAGCTGGAGCTTTGAAGCAGGTGTTCGTCGATGCCGGCGTCAACGACCAGCTGGCGGCATGGTTGCAGACTCTGGCGTTACCGCCCTTGATGCTTGGCTGGCTCATCGCCGTGGTCATCCGAATCGCGCTCGGATCCGCGACGATCGCGGGGTTGACAGCAGCTGGTATCGTCGCGCCGCTGGTCGCCAACAGCAGCGTCAATCCCAACCTGATGGTGCTGGCCATCGGTGCGGGCAGCCTGATGTGCTCACACGTCAATGACGCCGGGTTCTGGTTGTTCAAGGAATATTTCAATCTGGATCTGCGCGACACCTTTCGTTCCTGGACCACGATGGAAAGCCTGGCCGGGGTGGTCGGCCTGCTGTGTGTGCTGGCGCTGGATCTGATTCTTTCGAGGATGGGGTAACGTTGAGAACCAATCGCAGACTGATCGCTTTGGCGACCTTGCTGCTGGCAGCGACCGGTGCGCGGGCGAATGAAGCGCCGCTAATTCCGTGGCCAGCGAAGCTCACTGCCGCGGCCGGCAGTTTCATCGTCGATGAGAAAACGAAGCTCTGCGACGACGGCGCGGGGGCGGCTGCCATCGATCAGTTCCAAGCCGTCGTCAAAGCGGTGCAAGGAATCGATCTCCAATCGCGTGGCTGCGGAGGGCCGGGGATTGCCTTCGTGCTATCGCCAACGGCTCCAGTCACGGATGCGGAAGGATATTCGCTGGATGTGCTCGCTCATGGCGTGAAGATCGAAGCACGTAGCGCGGCTGGGCTCTACTACGGCGCGATGACTCTGACTCAGCTGTTGTCCACGGGCATGGCGTATGGACAGCCCGTGCGTCTGGCCGGAACTCATATCGAAGACTATCCGCGCTTCAAATGGCGCGGCCTGATGTTGGATCCCGCGCGTCACTTCGTGCCGGTCGCGGATGTCAAACTGGTCATCGATCAGATGGCCCAACGCAAGTTGAACGTACTTCATCTGCACCTGACCGACGACCAGGGTTGGCGCATCGAGATTCGCCGTTATCCGGATCTGACGAAGGTCGGCGCGTGGCGGAAGCCACCATCCAATGGCGGCCCGGGCAGCGCAACCGAGACGTACGGCGGGTTCTATACGCAAGCGGAGATTCGCGATCTCGTGAAGTACGCAGCCGCGCGTCACATCACCATCATTCCTGAGATCGACGTGCCGGGTCACGCGCAGGCGGCGATTGCTTCTTATCCGAAGCTCGGCGTGCCAGGCGATCGGCCCGCAGTATCGAACAACTGGGGCGTCAACGAGTATCTCTGGAGCGCCGATGAGCACAGCCTGACCTTCGTCAAGCACGTGCTCGACGAAGTCATGGAGCTGTTTCCGAGCAGATATATTCATCTCGGCGGCGATGAAGCCATCAAGGATCAATGGCGCGCCTCGGCGGCCATGCAAGCGCAGATGAAAGCTCTGGGTTTCACGCACGAAGACGAATTGCAGAACTGGTTCATGGAGCAGGTCGGTCGATATCTGGCGGAGCATGGCCGGACGATGCTCGGCTGGGATGAGATTCTCGATGCGGCCATTCCCGAGAACGCGACCATCATGAGCTGGCGTGGTACGCAGGGAGCGGTCACGGCGGCGCGTCTCGGTCACGATGTCGTGCAGTCGCCATCGCCGATGCTGTATCTCGACAATCTGCAGAGCCGCCTCGATGACGAGCCGGCAGGCCGACTCGGCGTATCGTCGCTCTCACATATCTATAACTTCGAAGTGCTGCCAGCGGTACTGACACCGGAGGAGGGGCGCCGCGTCCTGGGGGCGCAGGCCAACCTGTGGAGCGAATATGTGCTGTCGAGCTGGTACCTGCAGCACGCCATCTTTCCGCGTCTCGACGCCTTGTCTGAATTGGTATGGACACAAGCTCCGCGCATGAGCTGGTCTGGATTCCTGAGCCGCTTGCCTGCCCAGCTGCAGCGCTATCGTCGACAAGGAGTGCACGCCGCCGACTCCGCCTTCGCTGTCGATTTTCAATTGACCGAAGGAAGAAGCGCAGCGCTGCGGAAGGGAACGGGCGCGGTGACGTTGCTCAACCAGACCGGCTTCGGACAGATCCGCTATACCCTGGACGGCTCCGCACCGACATTTCAGTCCACGCTTTATGACTCGCCGTTGAATCTCACGTTGGGCGCGATACTCAAGGCCGCGACGTTCAGCACCGACGGCGTGCCGCTCGCGGCGGAGCGCACCTATCATTTCAATGCGGACGCGCTGTCCATGCGTGTATCGAATCAGTTGAAAGCCTGCCCCGGCAATTATCTGGGCCTGCGCTTGCCTTTGACCCCCGATTCGCCAGCGGTCGCGCCCGTCTTCAACGTCAACCTGTTGAACAGCTGTTACATCTATCCGAAGGCGCTGCTGACCGATGTGACTGCGCTGCGCTTCGACATCGCGCGCCTGGCCCGCAACTTCGGATTGGCCAATCGCAAGAATCAGCTCAAGTCACATCCGGCGCACACGCCGTTCGGCGAGCTGGTGGTGTATCAGGACCGCTGTGAAACGGGCGCCGAGCTCGGGCGCTCCGTTCTGCCCGATCCCAGCAAGAGCGACCCTCGCCAACAGATTCAAATCCGGGTTCCGTCGCGTGATGAGGAGCACGACCTTTGCTTCATCTTCACCGCGCCGACGAGCGGGCCGTTGTATGCGATCGATAACGTGAAACTGGTGCGACATTAGCTCCCATAGCCTGCAGGCAATAGATCGCGACGGGCTGGCGCATTCAGCCGCCCGTCGCGCACGGGATCGTTCCTACGGTTAACGAGCTTGCGAGGAGCGCAACTCCAAACGTGTGCTGGCTTCGCCGCCGACCGTGTCTTGCGCGACGAAGACGATCGTCAGCGCCGGTTGATTGGCCGGCAACGTGCCGGACAGAACACCGGTGCCCGGATCGAAGTGCAACGAGGCGGGCAGCGCGCCGCCTCCGGCGAGTTGCGCCGAAACGCGCACGTTTTCCTGAGCGTTGCTGTGACGGAATGTTTCTTTCGGCAACTGGTACGTCACCGAGTCGTCGGTGACGCTCAGTACATCCAGCGGCTCGGCTGAAATGAATTCGCCCCATACAGTCGTCGACTGCGACGGTGTCGCGCCGGAGGGAGCGCCGCCGAGCGCAATTCCGCCGTCCACGATCATGTTGCGAGCGGTGGGTTCGCGTAGCGCAAGCGTGCGATCCGCGGCCGCGAGCTTGACCCGGCTCGAGTCCGGCACTCGCACGAGCTGCCCGATGCCCTCGGCCGACGGCGATGGCGCGTGGGCTTGCGGCGGTTCGGGCGGGTTCGGAATCTCCGGCTGATTCGGAACGCCCGGGTTCTGAGGCACTTCCGGTTGCTGCGCGGACGGAGTGACCGTCAGCGTGCCGGATCGATACGTGATCGCGTAGTTCGAGGACGAGAGGCCGGCGGGCGTGATCGCGTAGGTGCCCGCGCCCGACGCTTCGTTTGCCGTCGTGTTGAACGCGAGCGAGCCGTTGAGCACGCTCTGATCTTCTCCGCCTACGAGCCCATCGAAGCTCGCGTTGAAAACGGGATTGCTTTCACCTGCGACGCGAGTTGCATCGGTCGCCGTGATCGTCAGGTTCTTCGGCGTGACACTCCCGGTGCCTGTCACGTTCGTGGAGGCCAGCTCGTAGCCATACACGGCCATCGAGCCGTTGCTTGCCGAGCCGATGGATACGCCAGATGCCGTGACCGATTTGCCTGCGCCGACGTCCTTGGTGTCGAACTCGGCCGCGCCCGGAACGATCACCACATCGTCGCCATCGAGCATGCCGGTAACGGCAAAGTCAGAGGACGACAGCACGATTCCGGTGGCGCCACTGTACGTTCTGGAAACATTGTTCAAGGCGAGCGTCAACGTCGGCGCGTCCTGGAACAAGATGCCGTCGCCGGTGGACTGCGCCGGCGCGTCGACGCCGTAGATGGCGCGATATTGTTTGAAGTCGAACGCGAGTCCACCGAGATCGGTGCCGGCGCGATCGCCCGCCCAGACCACCGCGCGGCCCGCGCTCGTCTGCAACGCGTTGGCGCCGGCGTGATTGACGAACGCGCCACCCGCGCTCAGTTCGATCGCGGTGCCGGTCGCGCTGGATGACATCGCTTGATCGAGCGTCAGATCGGCGTTCAAGCCACGCGCCTCCAGGCGCAGGGCGCCGTTGCTGTGCAGACCGGTGAACAGGACGTTCCCGCTGAACACCGAGCCCACGGTGAAGCTGCCGTTGTTGACGAAGTGCAGATCGTCGGTGACGCCCGCCAGCGTGCCCACGGCGTTGTTCGTATTCGTCAGCAGATAAGGGCCACTGCCGTACAACATCAGCCGGTCAGCCACGATCTCGGCGGTCTGCGTGACGCCGCCCTCCGAAGCCAGAGTCAGCGTGTTGAGGCCGACGTTCAACGGTCCCTGGATGGCGATGCCGGAGCTGCCAGCGCCCATGTTTCGCAGTTCGACGGAATCGTGGAACGTGACCGCGCCGACGTTGATCCGGCCGGTGGCGTCGTACGTGCCGATCAGGATGTCGTGGAAACCATCGCTCAGCCGGGACAGCTCGTCGGCGTCCAGATTCAAAGTGCCCGCGGCGCCGCCCAAGCCGATCGTCGTAGCCACGGAGTAGGGCGCGATGTAAAGCGAGCCGATCGACTGCACGGTCAAGCCGTTCGAGCTGCCATCGGCCAGATTCATCGAATCGGCGCGTAATGTGATGTTGCCCGTCATGGTCGAGGAGCCGATGCGATTCGCATAGCCGCCCGTCACGCGGATGCCGGCGTTGTCAGTGCCTCCGCCGCCGATACCTTCCATGATCAAATTGGCGCCGCCGGTGGCTTCGTAGATGCCGTCGCCTTCGAGCAGGATGCCCCAGTTGCCCGTGGCACTAGCGCTGGTGCCGCCCGTGCCGCGCACGAGCATCGTTCCGCCGCTGCTGGCACTGCTGAGCACGCCGCCCAAGCGGACGTTGACGCCGATGTTGTACCAATCGCCGCCGCCGCCGTAACCGATGACGGTCAGTGTCGAGCTGGCTCCGGTCAGCACTTTGATGGCGCTGTCGTCGACCTTCACGCCTTCGTTATTGGCGGCGGAGTCCTGAGCCCCGTAGCCGGTCACCGCGATGCTACCGAAGTTCGTTTGTATGAGCGCACCGTCGGTCAGGTTGACGCCGATGGAGTGGCCACCCGGGCCGCCGCCGATGCCCACGACATCGATATCGCCGTTGTTTGCCGTCTGCACGCTGCCGTTGGTGTCGATCCAAACCCCACGACCGCGCTGGCTGCCGGAGTTGCTGACGCCGCGCAAATAGATATCGCCGTCGATGGAGGAGACGCTGGCGCCGGCGTCGATCTGGACACCGTCGCTGCAGTCCATGGCGAAGCAGCCGGCGCCGCCGGCCGCGAGACCGTAGATGCGCACGTTGCCAATGAAGGAGGTCACGGTCGTCCCCGAGCCGGTGATACGGACGCCGTCGCTGTTAGCTCCGCCGCTGCCACCCAAACCATAGAGTGCTATGTTGCCGTGGCCCGAGGTGGAAATCGTCGCGCCGCCGTCGACCCGAATGCCCGCGTTCCCGCTGGAGCCGACGCCACGTACTTCAATGTTGCCGCCATTCGCTTGCAACGTGCTGCCGTTCAAGTACACGCCGTACTGTGTGGCCGTGTTCCACGCGGCGCCACTATGCATCTGCGTCTGGAACAGGTTCGAATCGTAGGACGGATCGACGATAGGGCCCGTGAAGCTGGCGTTGCCGCCACTCAGGAGGATATTGCCGCCGTTGCTGCGAATGGCTGCGCCGCTTCCGAGCCGGATTCCGCCGGCGCCGGTGTTGCCCTGATCCGCGTGCAATGTGACATTGAGCGCACCGGACGTTGACTGGATCTGTACGCCGTTGTTGACGAGGACGTGACCATGCGCCAACAGAGAGAGCGACGCGGAGCTACCGGCGCTCTTTACGATCGAATCCGCCACAGTGATATCGCCGTGCTGCACGCCGCCGGCGGTCGTTGTGATGGTGACGCTCGTGCCCGCGTTCAAGGCACTGGTGATGCTCGAGGTCGTCAGCGTGGAGCTGTCGGCTGTAGTGGTCCAGGCAGGACCTCCTGTGACGCCGCTGTCCGGGCCGGCACTGCTGATCGTGATGTTGTGCGGATCGATCAACCATTGGCCGGCGCGACCCGCAGCCGCTGAAGCATCGGGAATCGAGCTGCCGAGATCGAACCAGCCGCCAGAAGTTTCAATGAAACCGCCGTCGCCATCAGAGGCGCCACCGCGAGCGGTGAGTGCGCCGTAGACCTGGGTCGCCTGGGAAGAGTAGGTGATGACACGGCCGCCGTCACCAACGTGATTCGTGCCTGCGCCGCCATCGGCATGAATGGCCGCGTCGGCGTCGACAAACAAACGCTGCGCGTTGCGAACATTCGGATTGGCGCCTTGCTGATCGCCACCGATCAGGATCGTGCCGCCTCGGCTGCCGCTCGCGTCGATGCTCGCGCCAGAGTCGATGTGAACTTTATCGCCGGTGACGAGCACCTGGCCGCCATTGCCCGAAGCCGTTTGCGCGTCGATCGTACCGGCAACTCGAGTCACGCCGGCGGCGCCGCCATCGATAGAAACATTCGCGGCACGCACCGTGCCTTCGACATTGATCAGTCGTGCTTCGCCATTTTCCACGACCAGCCCGGTTGCACCCGTCGCACCCGAAATTGCACCGTCGACGAGTCGCTGCGCGGCTGACGCCGACAGAATCACCTGGCCGCCATCGGCCGCGATCAGATGACGATTCTCGAGCAGTACATCGACGGTGGCGGGATCGACTTGCACCGACAGCAATTGGCTGCCGTCGAGATTCAATGTCACCGCTTCGCCAGCGGCCATGGCCACCGTCCCCAGACGCGCCGAGAGCACGCCTTCATTGCGCACTTCCGGCGCCAGCAAAGCGATATAACCACCGTCCTTGGCAGTGAGCGTGCCTTGATTGATGACGGCACCGCTGCCGTTGGTAAAGCGGTAGTTGCCGCCAATGAAATCATCGGGATCGATTTGCAGCGAGGTGGCGACCAGTCCGCCGACATCCACGCGCGCGCTCGAGCCGAACAACACGCCATTTGGATTGGAAATGAACACCTGGCCGTTGGCGTTCAAGCGACCGAAGATCGCGGAGGGATCGGACGACAGCACGCGATTCAACGTCACGGACGAAGCGGAGGGCTGCCAGAAATTCACGGTGGAATCGCGGCCGATATCGAAGCGCTGCCAATCGATCACGGCGCGTTCGCTCGACTGATGAATATCGAGTTGTGAGTTCGTCTGAGTGATCGAGGCGTTGCCGCGGACTACGTGGCCGCCGGAGGGAAGCATCCCGACCGCGGGCTCCGCGGTGAGCGCAACGCCGGAGGTCAACAACAACGCGCCAGCAATGGCGGCGCGTCCTGCTCGGCTACGTTTGCCGCGCGCGGACGTCAGTTCCGCAACCGGCACCCAGGTGCCCTGAGTCTCGCTCCAAACCAGTCGGTAGATTCGATTCATCGATGCATGCTTGTTCATGGGGGCTTCAACCGATTCAGAGAGTCCAGCGAGCGGAGATCCACAGCTGCGGTTCACGGCGCGAGCCGTCCGCATCGTTGTCAGTCACCGGATCGCGCGCCGGATTGCTCGCAAAGCGAGTCGCGGCGGTTGCGTCGATCTCCACGCCGGAGAACGCGGTCCATCGCACGCTCAAGCCGCCACCTTGCAGCTCATATCGGTTATCGAGGTCGGGATTGCCGGCGTTCCAATGGTTCCAGGTGCGCTTGTGCTGCCGGACCGAGCCCACGTCGTAGAACAATGAGAACTGCCAATCGGCGGACAGTGTGTGCAGCCATTCGACGTTGCCGATCCAACCTTCATCGCCCGCACCTTCCAGTTCGGGGAACGCGCGCACGCCGTTGGCTCCGCCGAGATTGAGCTTCTCGGAGGAATCGAGATTGTCCGAGGCGAACTGACCCTGCAGGCTGACCGACAGACGGTTGCGATCGCCGAGCCGCTGCATGCGTCCAACGTTCCAGGAATATTTCGTGTAACCGCCGTCGCTGCGCGCGGTGGCTTGGTCGAGTGCCAGATCGAAGGCGTTACCGGAAAGATCCACGTCGCCGGCGGTGATGAGCGCGCCGTACACCCACATGCCGCCACCGCCGAACGAGTCGAGTCGGTTGGCGAGCAATCCCGCACGCGCCGCGCGGATGCGCGAATCGGAAGTTTCTTCGGACAGCGCCGAGTTCTCATAACGGCGCTCTTCGATGCCGCTGGTGAAGCGCAGGTCGAAGCGATTGCTACGAATCAACGGATAATCGGCCGTGAAGCCCCACGTGAATGCCTTGCCTTCCGCCTCCAGAGCCTTGAACTCATCGCCGAGTTCGTAATCGAGCGCGGAGACCGAGGTGCCGACGCGCCAGCCGTCGCTGCCCACTGGCAACTCGTAGCTGAGACGTCCAAAACGATTGCCTTCGCTGACATTCAACAGCGCAACCAGCTCGTCGCCGAAGCGCAGCGGCGATTGCAACGACACTTGACCGGTGAGACGCTCGCGTCCGGTCGAGGGCAGGCCGCTGTTGTCCATCACCAGCGCGCTCTGCACCAGCTGCGTGTTCTCGACACGCGCGACGATGTCGGTTGTGCCCTCGGCCGAGCCCGGAGCGAGCACGACCGCGGCGTTGATGCCCGGCAGGTCATCGACCAGCAGTGCCGATCTTTCGAGATCGGCGATGCCGAGCCCGTCTTCCTGCAGTTGACGCGCCATCAGCATGTCGCGAATCACTTCCTCGCGAACGCGTGTCTTTTCCTGCGCACTCTCGATGCGCAGCTCACCAACATGAGCTTCGAGAACCGCGATGGTGACGGCGCCGCCGCTCAAGGATTGCTCCGGCAAATAGGCGCGGGCGAACCAACCATCCTCTCGATAGTGCTGAGCGATGCGATCCGCGGCCCGGCGCAGCTCGAAGAAATCGACTTCGCGACCGACCAGGTCCTTCACCAGCGCTTGCAGCTGCGCTTCGCTGTAACGTTTCGCGCCGACGATGTTGATCGAGGTGACCTTGACTCGCGCTTCTTCGCGTGCGGCGCTCGGAGACGCCGGCGCTTCGGTCGGGCCGATGTTGCCGGGCAGGCGCGATGGCAGGCCGCGAGTCGGATCGGTCTCACGCAGAATGGTGCCCGCGTCCGGCGGGCGAACTTGCGCTGTCGCCGGAACGGCGGCAGCGACGACGGAAGAAAGCACGCCCGCATGCAGGCAGAAAACAGTCCAGCGCTTCGAACTCACCCCGAATCTCCACGTATGTCATTTCACACCCGGCACGAAACGACACTTCAGTGTGAGCATCGAGATTTGCGCTGGATACGTGGGATATTTCGCGCAGGTTATGTTGCTAGGAGACGTGACATCGCTCGCAGTTCGATCCGCCTCGTGCTCGACTGCGGCAGAATGCGACGTGGCTTCGATTCGCGAGCCCGTCGCATCGCGCCGCGGCTGATTGGCGCTTCAGGGAAAGTGCTCGGGCGTGTCTAAGACATCGATGCAGAAGTCGAGCCGCTTCAATGACGAGCGGCGCTCAGCGCAGTTTCGATGGCTCGCGCGAGTGACAGCAAACGTTCATCGCTGCCGCGTCGGCCGATCAGCATCAAGCCCACCGGCGCCTCGCCGTGACGATGCACCGGCAAGGAAATCGCGCAACCGTCGAGGAAGTTCGCCAACGACGGATTGCGCAGGACCAGCAGATTGAGCCGCACGTATTCCGCGTCGTCTTCAAAGGCGGAGAATGGCGGAGGAATGATCGGCGTCGTAGGCAATACCAACGCATCCACCTCGCTCGTGGCGCGTTCGAACGCGGCGATCACTTCGGCGCGCCCGTCGTGCATCTGGCGCACGTCCTGATCGCTCAAGGCGGCGCCCTTGAGAATCCGCTGCGCCACGCGAGGGTCGTACTGATTGCTGTAACGATCGAGCAAAGGCCGATGCCACGCGTACGCCTCAGCCGTCCCAATGCCGCCGCGTGTATTGACTTCTGGAATGCGCAGCAACTCCGGCAGCGGCTGACGTGAGATCGACACGCCGGCGCGTGCGAGGGTATCGACACCGCGCTCGAACGCTTTCGTCACAGGTTCGTCCATATCGTTCAGCACGAGCGACGTCGGCAATACCAAGCGAACGTCCCTGAGCGTCACGTCAGCAACGGGTCGAGGTGTCACACCTCGCACGATCGCATCGAAAGCCGCACAGCACGCGACGCTGTTCGCCAGCGGGCCGATCGAATCGAGCGAATGAGCCAACGGCGTCACGCCGTCGCGAGGCACTCGATGCGCGGTCGGCTTGAATCCCACGATGCCGCAGAACGCGGCGGGAATTCGACAGGAGCCGCCCGTATCCGTGCCCAAGCTTGCCGCAGCCATGCCGTCCGCGACGGCGACCGCGCCGCCGGAGGTTGAGCCGCCTGGAATTCGACCGGTCGCGCGATCGAACGGACTCGCGGGCGTGCCGTAATGAGGATTCAGCCCGAGCCCGGAGAACGCAAACTCGGTCATCGTATTGCGGCCGATAAAAATGAAGCCGGCGGCGCGCAGTCGAGCGATGACCGGTGCATCTCGCAGTGCTGGCGGATCATTTGCCAGAACGCGCGAACCCGCGCGAGTGACTTCACCTGCCACGTCGAACAGATCCTTGATCGCGATGGGGATGCCGGCGAAGGCGGGCAGCGCTTCGCCCGCGGCTCGTTTGCGATCGATCTCGTCCGCCTGCGCCCGGGCGGTCTTCTCCGCCACCGTCATGAAAGCCCGTGGGCCTTCGCCGTTCGGATCGAGGATTCGATCGAGTGCTTGATCGACCAGGTCCCGTGCGCGCACGGTGCCCCGGGCGAGTGCCCGGATGAGTTCGTTGAGCGTCTGCATCCGCTAAGTCTGCCATGTTCCGGAGGGGGAAACCCTCAAGCGGGCGGTCGGGGACATCGCTCACAGTAGGCGGCCGGCGACATTGCCCCGGCGGCCGCTTTCGGGTCCAATGCCCGACCTCGCGGGTTGCCATTTAAGGAGCGGGGTTGAAAATCACCCTCGCGATCATTGCGATGCTGCTGCTGGGCACGTGTTCCCAGCCGCCCAGCGTCATGGAGCAGATCTTGCGCAGTGGGGAGCTGCGCGTCGTCACCCGCAACCTGCCGAGCGCCTACTACCTGGGCGCGGACGGGCCGCAGGGGCCCGAATTCGATCTGGCCGCGCGGTTCGCGGCCGAGCTGGGCGTCAAGCTCTTCATCTATTCCGTGCCCAATGTGGCCGACGTCGTGCGCGAGCTGGAATCGCGCCGGGCCCACATTGCAGCGGCGGGTCTGACGCGTGGCCTGCGCTTGCCGCCGCAGACCGGCTTCGGTCCGCCCTATCAGCAAGTGCGCGAACATTTGATCTTCCGTCAGGGCGACCCGCGACCGCGACGGCTCGATCAAACTTACGATGGTCACATCGAAGTCGTCGCCGGCAGCGCGCACGCGGCGACGCTCGAGCAGCTGCGCGTTCATTACAGCAATCTGTCATGGGTCGAGAATCCGGCCGTTGAAACGGAAGAGTTGTTGTATCGGCTGTCCCGGCGCGAGTTCGACTACACGGTCGCGGATTCGAACGAGTTCGCCATCGGCCGCGCATTTCATCCGGAGATTCGAGTCGCATTCGATTTGTCGGGCGGCAAGGCATTGGCGTGGGCCGTGGATGCGCGCGATTCGAGCTTGCTCAAGCGCGTCACTGCGTTCTTCTCATCCGCGCGTGCCGAAGGGCGGCTCGCGTCCATCCTCGATACTTATTACGGCGCCACGGATCGGTTCGATTACATTCAAGCGCGCGTGTTCATGGAGCACATCGAGTCGCGCCTGCCGCAGTACCGGCACTGGTTCAAGGAGGCGGCCAGCTCGGTCGGTGTCGATTGGCGCTTGCTTGCCGCGGTGGGTTATCAGGAATCGCATTGGGACCCGGGCGCGACATCTCACACCGGCGTGCGTGGCTTGATGATGCTCACGGAAGAGACCGCGCAGGCGTTGAACGTCGGCGATCGACTCGATCCGCGCGCCAGTATTTTCGGTGGCGCGAAATATTTCGTCTGGCTGCGCGATCAGATCCCCAAGCGCATCCTGGAGCCGGATCGCACCTGGTTCACGCTCGCTGCCTATAACGTCGGTGTCGGTCATCTCGAAGATGCTCGCATCCTGACGCAGATGCACGGCAAAGATCCGGACTCATGGAACGACGTGCGTGAACATCTGCCGTTGCTGACGCAGGAGAAGTGGTATTCGCGCGTGAAGCGTGGCTATGCGAGAGGCTGGGAGCCGGTGCGCTTCGTCGAGAACATCCGAGGTTACATCGACATCCTGGATTGGGTTGCGACGGACACGGGCCCGGCGGCACAACGTGAGGCCGCGCCGGCTGCGACTACGACGAGCACAACCCCGACATCGACTCCGAACGGAATGCTCACGCCGCGACGCTGATCCAGCGCAGCGTCGCCGTATCGGTCAGCGTTTCTTCTGTTGAGCCTTCTCGGCGTACGTGCGAGACATCTCTTCAGCGAACAGCGTCGGCAGATTCTGCTCGTTGCGCTGATTGAGCACGTGATAGAACTCGGTGTACAGGTCCCAGTACTTCATCTTGTTGGCCGCGCCGAGCAGCGCGCCACGTTTCAAGCCGCGGTCGAAACGTTCCTGCAACTCGCCGGGCTCGATCCGATTCATCACTTCGTCGATGGCGGCCTGGATCGCGCCCGACAGCGCCTGTTGATGGGTGCGCAGATCGGCAAACGAATCGCGGATCGCATCCACCGGGCCGAGGTAGCGCGTGTTGTTGTGACCGTCGAACAGCTTCACCAATGCTTCATCGACGCTCGCCGAAAATTTCAGCGGATTGTTGTCGGCGGGCTGAATGGTCGTCTGGCTCAGGCGCAGCCGGGTCTTCTGATCGGAGCGGCCCTTGAGCACATCCATCAGGCCGAGCACGACTTCGCGAGTCATCTGGCCGGCGAGCTGTAACAGCGCGTGCTGGGTTTCCAGTGGGATCGAAGCGGGATCGATGCCGGCACCACGGCAGAACGCTTCAACGCCGTTGACCGGCTCGTGCGTCCCGTTGTCGGTCGCGCGGCGAGCGGGCGTCGGCGCTGCGGGCTTCTCGGCGGAGCGGGCCAGCGACGCGGGATTGGTCAACGCCTGCAGCGATTTGCGATCGTATGGCTTGGTCTGCATCTGCCAGTCGTCGGGCTTGGTGCCCGGCGTGACGGTGCGCTGATCGCCTTCATCCGGCGCATCCAGCAACGAAGCAAAGCCGCTGCGCGCGGGCTTGCCGGGCGCGGTCGTGTTCGGCAGACCCGGACGCGTCGGCTGCAGATCCATGCCCAGCGCTTTGCTGATATCGAACATGCCGGTGCTCGAACCAGCCGCGCCGACCGCAGGCAGGCTGGCGGCAGCGACCGGAGCGGGGGCAGGGGCCGGCTTGATGGCCGCGTCGGTCAACAGGTCGGTGATGTCCAATTCTTCGCCCAGGTCCATTTCCGGTGCGGGCGAGCCGCGACGCGACGGGGCGCGCGCGGGGGCGGGCATCTGGCCGCTGGCATCCGGGGGAAAGTCCTGGCGCTCGTCGATGCTGACGATAATTTCATAGTCGCCGAGTCGCAGCCGATCGCCGTCTTTCAGCGGATAAGCGCCCTCGACCGAGGCGGGCACGTCGGAGCCGTTGATGAAGACTCCGTTGGTGCTGGTATCCTCCAACATCCATTGGCCGGCACGAAACTCCACCTTGCAGTGGTGGCTGGAGATGTAGCGATCGGGGTCCGGCAGGATCCAGTCGTTGTCCGCGGCACGGCCGATCCGTCCGCCGGTGACGCCAAACAGGCGCGAGCTGCGCTTGCCGAGCGCCTTGTAGTGATCGCTGATGATGCGGAGTTTCAGTGCCATTGACCGGGAATTCAGGAATTTGCTTACGCGGTAGCGATCGCGGTCGCGTCAGGAATGTGATCAGTGATGTTACATAGCCTGGACCCGCAGCCTACCAACGAGGCTCGATAGCAAGATGGCAGCCAGTCACATTTTCAAGGTCGTATTTGTCAACCAGGGCAAGGTCTACGAGATCTATGCCCGCAAGGTGAGTCATGGCTCATTGTTCGGCTTCATCGAAGTCGAGGAGCTGGTGTTCGGCGAGCGTTCCGCCGTGGTGGTCGATCCGACCGAAGAGAAGGTGAAAGCCGAGTTCGAAGGCGTGAAGCGCACCTATCTGCCCATGCATTCGGTGTTGCGCATCGACGAGGTGCGGCAGCAGGGCGTGAGCAAGATCAGCAACTTCGAGGGCTCCAACGTCACACCCTTCCCGATGCCGGTGTACACGCCCGGCGACAAGAAGTAGGCCGGCGCTCGCCGCGCAGGCGACGCGGGGACAGATTCAAATCTGTCCCCCGTTTGCAGGCCGTTTCGGGCCGCGTGCCGGCCGCATTTCCGCCGGCATTTCCGGTATCATTCGCGCCCGTTCCGCTGCCCCCTCCGCATCGCATGCTGACACTGTCTGGCGCGCCTGCTCTGTCCGATTTTCGTTCCGCTCGCCTGCTTGCCGCCCTTCGTTCGCGCGTCCCGGCGGTCGAGTCCCTGACCACCCGCTTCACGCATTTTGTCCAAGCGCAGCGGGAGCTTACGGCCGACGAACGCCGCGTTCTGGAGGCGCTGCTGAGCTACGGGCCGGCGCAACCGAGCTCGGCGCCGGCGGCGACCGATCAGCTGATCGTGGTGATCCCGCGGCCGGGCACGATCTCGCCCTGGTCCAGCAAAGCGACCGACATCGCGCAGGTCTGCGGACTGGCGGCCGTCGAGCGCATCGAGCGGGGCATCGCCTATTTCGTTCGCGGCTCCAAGCCGCTCTCCGCCGCCGATCTCGAAGCCATGGCGCCGGCGCTCTACGACCGCATGACCGAAGCGGCCGTGTTCTCTTACGACGACGCAGCTCAGTTGTTCGAGCACCAGTCGCCGCGCCGGCTGAGCACGGTGCCGCTGTTGGCTCGTGGTCGCGACGCTCTGGTCGAAGCGAACGAATCGCTTGGTCTCGCGCTGTCGACCGACGAGATCGATTACCTCGCCGACAACTTCCAGAAGCTGGGGCGCGATCCGACCGACGTCGAATTGATGATGTTCGCGCAGGCGAACTCCGAGCACTGCCGGCACAAGATCTTCAACGCGGACTGGATCATCGACGGCGAACGTCAGCCGAAGTCGCTGTTCGCCATGATCAAGAACACGTACGCAAAGAATTCGCGCGGCGTGCTTTCCGCTTATCGCGACAACGCGGCGGTGATCGAAGGTCCCGTCGGCCGTCGCTGGTTCGCCGACGTGAATCAGCACGCGTACGCGTTCAACGACGAGCCCATCGACATCCTGATGAAGGTCGAGACTCACAACCACCCGACCGCGATCTCGCCCTTTCCTGGCGCGGCGACCGGCTCGGGCGGCGAAATTCGCGACGAAGGCGCGACCGGTCGCGGCGGCAAGCCGAAAGCGGGTCTCGCGGGCTTCTCCGTCTCTCACTTGCGCATTCCCGGCTTCGAACAACCGTGGGAACAGGATTTCGGCAAGCCGGGGCGCATCGCGTCGGCGCTGGACATCATGGTCGAGGGCCCCCTCGGCGCGGCCGCATTCAACAATGAGTTCGGTCGTCCGAACATTCTCGGTTACTTCCGCACGTTCGAGTTGGAAGCGGAGAAGTCGGGCTCGCGCGCCACGCTGCGCGGTTATCACAAGCCCATCATGATCGCGGGCGGCGTCGGCAACGTTCGCCGCATGCACGTGGAGAAGTCGGATATTCCTCCGGGTGCGAAGATTGTCGTGCTCGGCGGCCCCGCGATGCTCATCGGTCTGGGCGGTGGCGCGGCTTCCTCGGTGGGCAGCGGCGCGAGCACGGAAGATCTGGACTTCGCGTCCGTGCAGCGAGGCAACCCGGAAATTCAACGTCGCGCGCAGGAAGTCATCGATCAGTGCTGGGCCATGGGCAAGGACAATCCCATCCTGCTGATTCACGACGTCGGCGCGGGCGGTATATCCAACGCGATCCCCGAGTCGATCGCGCACACCGAAGGACGCGGCGGTCGTATCGATCTGCGCACCGTGCCGTCGGTCGAGCCGGGCATGTCGCCGGTCGAGATCTGGTGTAACGAAGCGCAAGAGCGCTACGTGCTGTTGATCGATGCCAAGGACGTGAAACGTTTCGCCGAGCTGTGCGAGCGCGAGCGCTGCCCGTTCTCGGTGGTCGGCGACATCACCGAGGATGGCTGGCTGAAGGTCGGCGATCCGTTGCTGAAAGAGCCGCCGGTGGATCTGCCGCTCAACGTCATGCTCGGCAAGCCGCCGAAGATGACGCGCGATGTGAAGCGTCTGCCGCCGCTCGGTGACGACTTCACCGGTGCGAACGTGGATGTGCGCGACGCGGCCTATCGCCTGCTGCGCTTCCCCGCCATCGCGGATAAAACATTCCTCATCACGATCGGTGACCGCACCGTCGGCGGCTTGATCAGCCGCGATCCGATGGTCGGCCCGTGGCAGGTGCCGGTCAGCGACGTAGCCGTGACGATCAGCGATTACACGTCGGCCACCGGTGAAGCGATGTCGATGGGCGAGCGCACGCCGCTCGCGCTGCTGAACGCGCCGGCGTCGGGTCGCATGGCGGTCGGCGAGGCGGTTACGAACATTGCCGCTGCCGACGTGGCCGCGCTCGATCAGGTGCGTCTATCCGCGAACTGGATGGCCGCCTGCGGCGAGCCCGGCGAAGATGCGGATCTGTATGCGACGGTGAAAGCGGTCGGCGAAGAGTTCTGTCCGGCGCTGGGCATCACCATTCCGGTCGGCAAGGATTCGTTGTCGATGAAGACGACCTGGCAGAGCGATCAGGGTCCTCGCCGCATGGTCGCGCCGCTGTCATTGATCGTTTCGGCGTTCGCGCCGGTGCGCGATGTCAGCCGCACGCTCACGCCGCAACTGCGGCCGGAAATCGACAGCTCGCTGGTCCTGATCGATCTGGGCGCCGGCCGCGATCGACTCGGTGGCTCGTGTCTCGCGCAGGTGTTCGGCAAGCTCGGCCACGAGGCGCCGGATTGTGACGATCCGAAAGCGCTCGCGAATTTCTTCGCGGCCATCGTCGAGCTGCGCGCCGCTGGCTCGATCATCGCGTACCACGATCGGTCGGACGGCGGTTTGTTTGCAACGCTCGCCGAAATGGCGTTCGCCGGCCACTGCGGCGTGGACGTCGATCTCGGCGTCGACGTGCGCGATTGTGTCGCCGCGGCTTTCAGCGAAGAGCTGGGCGCCGTGTTGCAGGTCCGTACCAGCGATGTGAAGTCGGTGCTGAGCGCGCTGGATCGTCACGGTCTCGCGACGATGAGTCGCGTCATCGGTAAGGTGACGAAGGAAGATCGTGTTCGCATTCGTTCCGGCGGCGACGCGTTGCTGGATGAGTCGCGCACCGAGCTGCATCGTGCATGGTCGGAGACCAGCTTCCGGATGACGCAGCTTCGCGATAACCCGCGCGGCGCGCAGGAACAGTTCGAGACGGTCACCGATCCGAACGATCCGGGGTTGAACGTCAAGCTCAGCTTCGATCTGAATGAAGACATCGCCGCACCGTTCATCGCGAAGGGCGCTCGGCCGAAAGTGGCGATCCTGCGCGAGCAGGGTGTGAACAGTCACGTGGAGATGGCGGCCGCGTTCCATCGCGCCGGCTTCTCGCCGTTCGACGTACATATGACCGACCTGGTCGCCGGTCGGTTCGATCTGAACGATTTCCGCGGCATGGTCATCTGCGGCGGCTTCTCGTACGGCGACGTACTCGGCGCCGGCGAGGGCTGGGCAAAGTCGATTCTGTTCCACTCGCAGCTGCGCGACTCGTTCACGAAGTTCTTCCATCGACAGGAAACATTCTCGCTCGGCGTCTGCAACGGATGTCAGATGATGGCAGCGCTGCGCGAGCTGATTCCGGGCACGGAGAACTGGCCGAAGTTCGTGCGCAATCGCTCGGAGCAGTTCGAAGGTCGATTCAGCCTGGTCGAAGTAGTGAAGTCGCCGTCGCTGTTCTTCGCCGGCATGGAAGGCTCGCGTATGCCGATCGCCGTCGCGCACGGTGAGGGTTATGCGGACTTCGCCGGTCGCGGCAACATCGACGCGCTCATCGGCGCGAATCTCATGTCGTTGCGCTTCGTCGATAACCACGGCAATGCGACGGAACGTTATCCCGCGAATCCGAACGGCTCGCCTCGCGGCCTCACCGGCATCACGACGCCGGACGGGCGTGTGACGTTGACGATGCCGCATCCGGAGCGCGTGTATCGCACGTTCCAAAACTCGTGGCACCCGGACGGCTGGGCTGAAGACAGCCCGTGGATGCGAATTTTCCGTAACGCTCGCGTTTGGGTGGGCTGACGGTCCGAAAGAATATTCGGACCCCCATCTGCGTATCCCGGCGCGCTCGCCGAGCGCGCATAACTCGCGGCTCCTTTGCCTCGGAGGATTCGCCATGGGATTGCTCGATCAAATTACCGGCGCGCTCGGCGGAGCACGCGGCCAAGGTCAACCCGAGGGCAAGAGCGGCGGTGGTCTCGCTGCGTTGCTGCCCCACCTGATGTCCATGCTCGGCCAGCCCGGCGCGCTCGATCATCTCACCAGTCGTTTTCACAGCGCGGGACTCGGCAATGTGCTGCAGTCCTGGATCGGCACCGGCCAGAACCTGCCCATCTCGGGCGATCAGGTGAAGCAGGTGCTGGGGCCGGAGAAGGTGGCCGATCTGAGCGCACAAGCCGGGCTCAACGAATCGGAAACATCCAATGCGCTTGCCGGCGCGCTACCGCAGGTGGTCGACAAGCTCACTCCCGACGGCAAGCTGCCGTCGCAGAACGATCTGTCTGCGGCGATATCGTCCGGGAAACTGTTCGGCTGAGTTATTTCCAACTCCCGGCGGCTTGCTGAGCCGCCGTGTTGACCGGCCGAGCGATCAGTCCGGTTTGTGAGATCGTGACCTCATAGCGCGCGCCGTCCGACATCGGCATGTACGCGGCGTTTCCGTAGACCGCGTCGACGAAGGGCAGGCGATCGGGCTTGTCCAACGTGAGTTGCCAGAGGTCCAGCCCCGGATTCTCGGCCAGTGGGTAGACGGTGCGCTCGGCGGTGCGCTCTTGCGTGATGTCGCGATAACGTCCGCTGACGCGCTCCAATCGATACTGCGCGTCGAGACCGAACAGGTTCGCCCAGCCTTTCCACTTCAAGACGCGCGCGTCGAGCTGCCACTCGTCGCCGGACAAAACAAACATTTGAATCTCGCCGCTCGGGACCTGCGTGAGCGTCGCGTTGAAGGTCTGCGGGCCGCGCTGCTCGAACACGATCTCCGCCACGGGACGCTCGAGCGTCAGCTGAGCGTACGTGCGCAGGTTCAACGAAACCACGAATAACAACGCGGCGATGGCGAGAAGTAGCGCGCCGGTGAAGGCGCTGCCGCCCGCGGCGAGGAAGCGGGCGCGGAACAGCCGCTGGCACGCCAGTATCAGCAGCAACAATCCGAAGATGGCAATGACCAGAATGACCGCGTTGGAGATCACGCTTCAACCATCCCTGTCACTGCCATCATGCGTCTCGCCTCATGCGGAATGGCCTCACGCGTCCAGCTTCTTGTAACGAATCCGGTGCGGCCGATCCGCATCGTCGCCCTTGCGACGTTTGAAGTCTTCGACGTATTCCGCGTAATTGCCTTCGAACCAGACCACTTCGGAATTGCCCTCGAACGCCAGGATGTGGGTGGCGATGCGGTCCAGGAACCAGCGATCGTGCGAGATCACGATCGCGCAGCCCGGGAAGCCGAGCAGCGCTTCTTCCAGCGCGCGCAACGTTTCCACGTCGAGGTCGTTGGTGGGTTCGTCGAGCATCAGCACGTTGCCGCCGCTCTTGAGCACCTTCGCCAGGTGAACGCGATTTCGCTCGCCGCCCGACAGCTCGCCGATCAGCTGCTGTTGCTGCGTGCCGCGGAAGTTGAAGCGACCGACGTAGCCGCGCGACGCGGTTTCGTAGTTGCCGACCTTGATCATGTCGAGCCCGCCGGAGATCTCCTGCCACACCGTGTTGCTATCGGTGAGCGACTGACGCGATTGATCGACATAAGCCAGCTGCACCGACGGACCGATTCGGATCTCGCCGCTATCCGGTTTTTCCTGCCCGGTAAGCATGCGGAACAGCGTCGTCTTACCGGCACCGTTCGGGCCGATCACGCCGACGATGCCGCCGGCGGGCAGGTTGAAGCTCAGATTGTCGAACAGCAGCCGATCGCCGAAGCCCTTCTTCAAGTTCTTCGCTTCGATCACCAGCTCGCCCAGGCGCGGGCCCGGCGGGATGTAGATTTCGTTGGTTTCATTGCGCTTCTGGAATTCCTGCGAGGCCAGCTCCTCGTAGCGCTGCATGCGGGCCTTGCTCTTGGCCTGGCGCGCTTTCGGATTCGAGCGCACCCATTCCAATTCGCGCTCTAGAGTTTTGCGCAGACCTTCCTGTTGTTTCTCTTCCATGGCCAGGCGCTTCTCCTTCTGGTCGAGCCAGGAGGAGTAGTTGCCCTGCCAGGGAATGCCGTGGCCGCGGTCCAGTTCCAGGATCCAGCCGGCGACGTTGTCGAGGAAGTAACGATCGTGCGTCACCGCGATGACGGTGCCGGGATATTGCTCGAGGAAACGTTCCAGCCAGGCGACCGATTCGGCGTCGAGATGGTTGGTGGGCTCGTCGAGCAGCAGCATGTCGGGCTTCGACAGCAGCAGACGGCACAGCGCGACGCGACGGCGCTCACCGCCGGAGATCTTGGTCACATCGGCGTCCCACGGCGGCAGACGCAACGCGTCGGCGGCGACTTCGAGCGTGCGCTCCAGTTCCCAGCCGCCCTTGGCGTCGATGGCGTCCTGCAGCTTGGCCTGTTCCTCGAGCAGCTTGTTCATTTCGTCCGGATCCAGGTCCGGGTCGGCGAACTTGTCGCTGACGGCGTTGAAACGGTCGATCAGCGACTGCACGTCGCCGACGCCTTCGAGCACGTTGCCGCGCACGTCCTTGTTCGGATCCAGCCCCGGCTCCTGTTTCAGGAAACCGATCTTGATGCCGGGCTGCGGGCGCGCCTCGCCGTCGATCTCCTTGTCCTCGCCCGACATGATGCGCAGGAGCGAGGATTTGCCCGAGCCGTTCAAGCCGAGCACGCCGATCTTGGCGCCGGGGAAGAACGACAGGGAGATGTCCCGCAGGATGATGCGCTTGGGCGGCACCACCTTGGAGACGCGGTTCATGGTGTAGATGAATTGGGCCATAGCTCTCGGGCTCGCTCGCGGGCTCGGTTCGTACGGGGCGCGCAAATTGCGCAAGGGGCCGGAATGATACAGCGGATTGACGGATTTGCGGCTTAGCGACCCGCGGCGACCGCCGTTCCATCGCGTGCAATCCCTACCGGCGAGCGTGGTCGGAGCGACCACTGTCGCCAAGTGGCTACCGACATCGAGCAGAGTCGTGCAGCATTGCACCCGATGATGCTCTATCTCGTCTTGATCTTACCCTTCGTCGGCGCCCTGGGCGCGGCGCTCCTGCGGGCCAACGCCCGTAACGTGGAAGCCTGGCTCGCGGGCGCCGTTGCGATTTCCTGCGCGGCGATACTGGCGGCGTTCTACCCGGACATGGTGGCAGGGCGCGTCGTGCAAGTGGCGGTGGACTGGCTACCGCAATACGGTCTGACGTTCGGGCTGCGCCTCGACGGCTTCGCCTGGATGTTCGCCATGATGGTGACCGTCATCGGCGCGCTGGTGGTGCTTTATGCGCGCTATTACATGTCGCCGGCCGATCCGGTGCCGCGCTTCTTCTCGTTCCTGCTGGCTTTCATGGGCTCGATGCTCGGCGTGGTGCTCTCGGGCAACCTGATCCAGCTGGTGATGTTCTGGGAACTGACCAGCTTCACCTCGTTCGTGCTGATCGCTTACTGGTATCACCGGGCGGACGCGAGATCTGGCGCGCGCATGGCGCTGACCGTCACTGCGGCCGGCGGCATGTGCCTGCTGGCTGCGGTGCTGATGATGGGTCACATCGCAGGCAGCTATGACCTGGATCGTGTGATCGCCGCGGCCGATGCGATTCGCGCGCATGCCCTTTATCCATGGATTTTGTCGCTGACGCTGCTCGGGGCGTTCACCAAGAGCGCGCAGTTTCCGTTTCATTTCTGGCTGCCGCGCGCGATGGCGGCGCCGACGCCGGTGTCGGCCTATCTGCACTCGGCGACCATGGTCAAAGCCGGCGTATTTCTGCTGGCTCGCATGTGGCCGGTGTTGTCGGGGACCAATCTTTGGTTCGGCATCGTCTGTAGCGCGGGTCTGGCGTCGTTGCTGGTCGGCGCGTACGCCGCGACGTTCCAGCGCGACATGAAAGGCGTGCTGGCATATTCCACCATCAGCCATCTTGGGCTCATCACGTTGCTGCTCGGCATGAACAGCACGCTCGCGCTGGTGGCGGCCGTGTTCCACATGCTGAACCACGCGACTTTCAAGGCGTCGCTGTTCATGGCGGCGGGCATCGTGGATCACGAGACCGGTACGCGCGATCTGAAACGTCTGGGCGGTCTGTATCACGCGATGCCGATCACCGCGACGCTCGCGCTGGTCGCGGCAGCGGCGATGGCCGGTGTGCCGCTGTTGAACGGGTTCTTGTCGAAGGAGATGTTCTTCGCGGAGACCATCTTCGCGGGCGAGGAGTTGTGGTTGCGGATCGCCCTGCCGGCGACCGCGATTCTGGCTGGCATGTTCAGCGTCGCGTACTCCGCGCGTTTCGTCCGTCAGGTGTTCTTTGGAACGGCGCCCGGAGAATTGCCGCGAACGCCGCACGAGCCGACGCGTTGGATGCTCGTGCCTAGCGCTACGCTGGTCTTGCTCTGTTTGCTGGTGGGCATCTTGCCCGCGCGCACGGTCGGCCCGGTGCTGGAGCTTGCGACTCGGGCGATTCTCGGGGATATCCGCATGCCTCAGTACAGCCTCAAGGTCTGGCATGGGTTGAATACGCCGTTGCTGATGAGCGCGGCGGCTTTCCTCGGCGGTTTGTTGATTCATGCATGGCTGACGCGTCTGGGGCATCCCGAGGGTGTGCTGGCTCCGTTGTTCCGCCGCTTCGATGGCAAACGGGCATTCAGTATCGTGCAGGTTCGAATGATTCGCGCCGCGGGCATGTTGGTGCGTGCCATCTCTTCCACGCGGTTGCAGACGCAGCTGGCGTTGATCGTGATCGCTGTGATCGCCGCTACGATCGTCGCGACGGTCGGACGATTGAACTTCGATCTCACCACCGCCCTGACCCAAATCGATCCGGCCTTCGCGTTGTTATGGCTGGTCGGTGCGGCCTGCGCGGTCGGCGCGGCGTTGCAGGCAAAGTTTCATCGGCTGGCGGCGTTGATCATGGTCGGCACGGCCGGATTGGTCACGTCGCTCACGTTCGCCTGGTTCTCCGCACCCGATCTCGCCTTGACGCAGGTGAGCGTCGAAGTGGTGACGACCGTGTTGCTGCTGCTCGGATTGCGGTGGATGCCGAAACGAATGCCGCTGGAGCTGCGGAATCGGGACTCAGTACGCGCTCGTGCTCGTCGCGTCCGCGATGCCACGCTCGCAATCATCGCGGGCCTCGGCATGGCGGTGCTCGCTTACGAGGTGCTCACCAAGCCGGCGGGCCCGGGCATCCGGGATTTCATCGTGAAAAACACCTTGCCGGGCGGAGGCGGGCACAACATCGTCAACGTGATCCTGGTCGATTTCCGTGGCTTCGACACGTTCGGCGAGATCACGGTGCTCGGCATCGTCGCGCTCACGATCTACAAGTTGTTGCGTCGATTCCGACCGGCACCGGAGGTCGTGACGACCTCGGCGGAGAAACGCGATCCGGCGCGCGAGTTGCCCGATCCGCGCGATGCGGTTCCACGAGGCGTGATGCTCGTGCCGGCCATCATCGGACGATTGTTGTTGCCGATCGCCGGGGTGGTCTCGGTGTTCTTCCTGTTACGAGGTCACAACGCGCCCGGCGGCGGGTTCGTCGGCGGCCTCGTGATGGCGACAGGATTCATCGCGCAGTACCTGGTCAATGGCACGTTGTGGGTGGAGTCGCGGCTGCGCATTCATCCGCAGTATTGGATCGGGGGCGGGTTGCTGTGCGCGGCCGGCGCCGGCTGCCTTGCGTGGTTTGCGTCGTTGCCGTTTATGTCCGCGATCGTTTGGGAGCCCAAGTTGCCGTTGTTGGGCAAGCTGCATCTGTCGAGCGTGCTGGTGTTCGATCTCGGCGTGTACCTGCTCGTCGTGGGCACAACGACATTGATGTTGATTGCGCTGGCGCATCAGTCGCTGCGCAGTCATCGCCGGCCGGCGGAAGCCGAGCAATTGACCAGCGTCAGGATGGTTCGCTGATGGAGCTCATCTATTCCCTCGCAGTCGGAATCCTGTGCGCCTGTGGTGTGTGGCTGCTGTTACGGCCACGTACGTTTCAGGTGATTCTCGGGCTCGCGCTGCTGTCCTACGCGACCAACTTGTTTATTTTCGCGATGGGACGGCTGACGCTCGACCGACCGCCGCTGATCGATCCCAACGTCATCGCCGACGCGTCGCTCTATGACGATCCCATTCCGCAGGCGCTGGTGTTGACCGCCATCGTCATCGGATTCGCGACCACGGCGTTGTTCCTGGTGATGTTGATCGCGTCGCGCGGCTTCACCGGGACCGACCACGTCGACGGCGTGGAGAAGAGCGAATGAGCACGTTGCTGCGGCATCTGCCGGTTCTGCCAATCGTGCTGCCGCTCGTGAGCGGCGCGTTGCTGTTGTTTCTACCGCAGCAGCGCACGGTGTTGCGGTCGTCGATCGCGGTGTTCACGACGCTCGCTCAGGTGGCGATCGCGGCGTATCTGTTGTATCGCCTGATCTATCCGCAGCCTGGCCTGCTCGAGCACGGTGTCGAGGTGTACGCGCTGGGCGGATGGATCGCGCCGTACGGCATCGTGCTGGTCGTCGATCGATTGTCCGCATTGATGCTGGCGTTGAATGCGGCGATCGCGCTACCGGTGCATATCTATTCCCTGGCGCGATGGGACCGCATCGGTGTGCATTACCACTCGATGCTCCAGTTCCTGTTCATGGGCTTGAACGGTGCGTTCCTCACCGGCGATCTGTTCAACCTGTTCGTGTTCTTCGAGATCTTGCTGTCGGCGTCTTACGGTCTGCTGTTACACGGCTCGAACGTCGTGCGCGTGAAGGCCGGCTTGCACTACGTCGCCGTGAACCTGACGGGCTCGTTGATCTTTCTGATCGGCGTGGCGTTGATCTATGGCGTCGCGGGCACGCTGAACATGGCGGATCTGGGCGTGCAATGGGCGGCGATGGCGCCAGGGGATCGCAGTTTGTTCGAAGCGGGCGTCGGCATTCTCGGCATCGCGTTTCTGATCAAGGCCGGCATCTGGCCGCTCAACTTCTGGCTGACGACGACCTACACCGCCGCCAGTCCACCGGTCGCGGCGATGTTCGCGATCCTGACCAAGGTCGGTGTTTATGCGCTGTTGCGCATGGGCTCGCTGCTGGCGGTTCCCGAAGCGCCGGCGCCGTTTGCCGGGCCATGGCTGTTCTATGGCACCGTGGCGACGATGTGGTTCGGCATCGTCGGCATGCTCGCGGCGAAACAGTTGACGCGGCTGGTCGCGTACTCGGTGATTGTTTCTTCGGGGACGTTGCTCGCGGTCGTTGCGCTCGGGGTAACGGGGGCGACCGCGCCGGTGCTGCTGTATTTGATTTCATCGGTGCCCGCGGGCACGGCGTTCTTTCTCATCGCGGGCATGACCGAGCGGCTGCGAGTCAACTCGGTCACGGAAACGATGGCGCCGCAGCCGACGACTTACACGGCCTTCATGGCGGGCGAGCCGCATGAGGTCGGCGATAACGAGCTCGACGAGGTCGGCGTCGCGATTCCCGCCGCGCTGGCGTTCCTGGGCATGGCGTTCGTGAGCTGCACGATACTCACGACCGGCCTGCCGCCGCTGGTGGGCTTCATCGCCAAGTTCTCGATGATCTCGGCGTTGCTCGGTGCGGCCATGGATCAATCTTCCATGGACGCGTGGCTGCTGATCGTGTCCTTGCTCGCGGCCGGTTTTGCAGCACTGATCGCGCTGACGAAGCGCGGCATGCGCAGTTTCTGGTCGACGGGACGGACCACGCCGAGACTGCGTTTCATCGAGGCCATGCCGGTCGCGTTTCTGATTCTGTTATGCGTGACGATGACGGTCTTGGCGGGCCCGGTGATGACCTATCTGGATCTCGCGGCGGATTGGCTGCATGAGCCGGGCGCCTATATGCGCGCGGTGCTGCCGACCACCGAGGTGCTGCCATGATGCGAATCCCTGTGCTGTTGCCGCTGGTGCTGACGGCGCTGTGGCTCGTGCTCACCGAGACGCTGACATTGGGCAACACGCTGCTCGGTTTGCTGGTGGGCTTCGGCATGGTGCTGAGCTTTCAGAAGCTGCGGCCAGTGCGGCCGCGGCTCGGTCGGGTGCACGTCGCGGTCGCGCTGTTCTTCAGAGTGCTGATCGACATCATCAAATCCAATCTCGCCGTCGGCCGCATCGTGCTCGGATTGACCGGCGGTCGTGAAGTGAGAAGCGGCTTCCTCGACATTCCTCTGGAACTGCGCGATCCGCACGGGCTGGCGGTACTCGCGATGATCGTGACCGCCACCCCGGGCACCGTCTGGTCGGGACTGGCGGACGATTCATCGGTGCTCAGACTGCACGTGCTGGATTTACAAGATCCGCAAGGCTGGATTCGCACCATCAAGCAGCGCTACGAGGGGCCGCTGCGGGAGATTTTTGAATGAACGCAGTGCTGAACGGGGCGGTGTGGTTTGCACAGTTGTGTTTCGCCCTGGCGATGGTGAACGCCGCCATCGCCATCATGCGGGGGCCGACCGCGCAGGATCGAGTGCTCGCACTCGATACGCTGTACATCAACGGCATGTTGACGCTGCTGCTGTTCGGGGTGCGCTGGACGTCGGCGGTGCACTTCGAGGTGGCCATGCTGATCGCGCTGTTCGGTTTCGTCGGCTCGGCGTCGCTGGCAATGTTTCTATATCGAGGCGAGGTGATCGAGCCATGATGCCGGAGGTTCCTGTCTGGGTCGCCGTGCCGGCCACCATCCTGCTGATCGTCGGCGGGCTGCTGACGCTGGTGGGCTCGGTTGGATTGTTACGGATGCCGAATTTTTTCACCCGGATCCACAGCGTCTCGATGGGCAACACCCTCGGCGTGGGCTGCGTGCTGGTGGCGTCGATGCTGATCGCGTCGGCGCTGGCGCACCGGCCCGTCATTCATGAACTGGTGATTACCCTGTTCGTCGTGATCACCGCGCCCGTCACCGCCATCGTGCTGATGCAGGCCGCGATCAGAAGAAGCAAACCGCCCCGGCCATGATGTAGCCATGCTGGCGACGTTCCGGGTAGAGTGCGGCATCCGATCCTTGTGCGTGGAATCGATGTTTGTTGCCGGGAGTGTGCGTCGTGACCGAGCCTAGCCGCCGCGTGTTGCTCGTCTCCGGCGAGGAAATCGCACGCTATGGCTTCGGCGACGGCCACCCCTTCGGGACCGATCGGCACGAAGCGTTCATGCGTGAATTGCATCAGTGCGGGATGGACGGCCGCGTCCTGCGTGCCAGCGCCCGGCCCGCCACCCGTGAAGAGCTCGAGTGGTTTCACACCCCGGCCTATGTGGACCTGGTTCGCGATCGGTCCGTGACGGGCCATGGTTATCTGGACGCCGGCGATACCCCGGCATTCCGTGGCGTTTTCGAAGCGGCCGGTCATGTAGTGGGCGGCACATTGACGGCGGTCGAAGCCGTCATGAGCGGCAAGGCGCGCCGGGCCTTCATTCCCATCGCCGGCCTGCACCACGCGGCGCCCGAGCGGGCCGCCGGGTTCTGTGTCTTCAACGATTGCGGCATCGCTGTCCATTACTTACGACAGCGGCATCGGCTCGAGCGCATCGCGTACGTCGACATCGACGCCCATCACGGCGATGGCGTGTTCTATGCGTTCGAGGACGATCCCGATCTGCTGTTCGCGGACATGCATGAAGACGGGCGATATCTCTATCCCGGCACCGGTCACGCGAACGAGACCGGGGCAGGGCAGGCGCGTGGCACCAAGCTCAACATTCCGCTGCCGCCGGGCGCGGACGACGATGAATATCACCAGGCTTGGGCGCGCATCGAAGAGTATCTGCTGGCGGGCCGGCCCGAATTCATCCTGCTCCAGTGCGGCGCGGACAGCCTGGCTGGCGATCCAATTACCCATCTGCGCTTCAGCGAGTCGGCCCATGCTCATGCGGCCGCCCGGTTGTGCGCCATCGCCGACCAGCTCGGCCATGGCCGCGTGGTCGCCATGGGCGGCGGGGGCTATAACCGCCGCAATCTGGCCCGGGCCTGGACGCGCGTGGTCGAGTCCTTCCTGGACAGCGAGGAGCAGTGGGAAATGGGGCACCGGGAAGCCTCCTGACCCGCCACTGTGCTTGCCGGGCCTCGGCACACGTGTCTCCGACACAGTTCCCGCTTTCCCGTACAATCGGCGCCCCCACTGCCGAGGTATCCATGTTCCCCGCCAACGCCAACATTGCCGGTTTCGACCCGGAGTTGCAGGCCGCGCTCGACGCCGAGCGGGCCCGTCAGGAAGCCCACATCGAGCTGATCGCGTCGGAAAACTACGCCAGCCCCCGCGTGCTCGAAGCGCAAGGTTCGGTGCTGACGAACAAGTACGCCGAAGGCTATCCCGGCAAGCGTTATTACGGCGGGTGCGAGCACGTCGACGTGGCCGAGCAACTGGCGATCGATCGGGCCAAGAAGCTGTTCGGCGCCGCTTATGCCAACGTGCAGCCGCACTCCGGCTCACAGGCCAATGCCGCGGCCTATCTGGCGCTGATCAATCCGGGCGACACCATCCTCGGCATGAGCCTGGACCACGGCGGCCACCTGACTCACGGCGCCAAGGTGAATTTCTCGGGCAAGCTCTTCAAGGCCGTGCAGTACGGCCTGAACCCGGCGACCGGTGAAATCGACTACGACCAGGTCGAGCGCCTGGCGCAGGAACACCGTCCGCGCCTGGTGATCGCCGGCTTCTCCGCCTACTCGCGCGTCATCGATTGGGAACGGTTCCGCAAGATCGCCGACAGCGTTGGCGCTTATTTCCTGGTCGACATGGCCCATATCGCGGGCCTGGTCGCGGCGGGTGTGTACCCGAGCCCGGTGGGCATCGCCGATGTGACGACCACGACGACGCACAAGACGCTGCGCGGTCCGCGTGGCGGCCTGATCCTCGCACGCGAAAACGAAGAGGTGCAGAAGAAGCTCAACTCGCTGGTCTTCCCGGGCACCCAGGGCGGTCCGTTGATGCACGTGATTGCCGCCAAGGCGGTGGCGCTGCTCGAAGCGCTTCAGCCTGAGTTTGTCACTTATCAGAAGCAGGTCGTCGCCAACGCGCGCGCCATGGCTGCCGCGTTCATCAAGCGCAACTACAAGGTCGTGTCCGGCGGCACGGACAATCATTTGTTCCTGCTCGACCTGATCGGCCGTGACATCACGGGTAAAGATGCGGATGCCGCGCTCGGCCGTGCTCACATCACGGTCAACAAGAACGCCGTGCCGAACGATCCCCGTTCGCCATTCGTCACCAGCGGTCTGCGCATCGGCACGCCGGCGTCGACCACTCGCGGCTTCAAGGAAGCGGAAGTGACCGAAGTGGCGAACTGGATCGCCGACATTCTGGACGAGAATGGCAGCGAGGCGGCCGTCGACCGGACCCGGGCCAAGGTGGAAGAGATCTGCCGCAAGTTCCCGGTCTACTCCCGGGCCAAGTAACCGGACGAAGCTCGGCGGTTTCTTCGGCCCATGCATTGCCCGTTTTGTAATCACGAAGAAACGAAGGTCATCGATTCGCGGCTGGCGGGCGAAGGACAGCAGATTCGCCGCCGCCGCGAATGTTTGCAGTGTGGCGAGCGCTTCACGACCTTCGAGACCGCCGAGCTGGTCATGCCTCGAATCATCAAGAGCGACGCCACCCGCGAGCCGTTCAATGAACAGAAGCTGCGCGGCAGTTTGCTCAAGGCGCTGGAAAAGCGTCCGGTGGCGAGCGAGAAGCTGGATGCGGCCGTCGCGCACATCTGTCACAAGCTGCGTGCGCTGGGCGAGCGCGAAGTCGCTTCCCGATTGATCGGCGAGATGGCGATGGAAGAGCTGCACTCGCTCGATGAAGTCGCGTACGTGAGATTCGCTTCGGTGTATCGCAGCTTCCAGGACGTCGACGCGTTTCGCGAAGAGATCGAACGCATGCGTGCTCGGGTTCGCGACACGGAAGGGCAGCTGCCGTTGTGGAACGGCGGCGACGCCAAGAAGAAATAGCCGTGTTTTCCGCTTTCGACGAGCGAATGATGCAGCGGGCGATCGAGCTCGCCGCGCTCGGTCGTCACACGACTCAGCCCAATCCCTGCGTCGGTTGTATCGTTACTCAGGGCGAGCAGATCGTCGGCGAAGGCTGGCATCGCCGTTGGGGCGAGCCGCATGCGGAGCCGTTGGCATTGCAAGCAGCGGGTGCGCAGACAATGGGCGCTACGGTGTATGTCACGCTCGAGCCGCATTCGTATCAAGGGCGCACGCCGCCGTGCACGGATGCGTTGATTCGTGCGGGCGTGCGTCGGGTCGTGATTGGCGCGCTCGATGCGAATCCGAAAGTGAGTGGCGATGGTGTGCGTCAGCTCGAAGCCGCGGGAATTGAAGTGCAGGTGGGTCTGCTCGCCGATGCGGTTCGCGAGCTGAACCTCGGGTTCGAGAAACGAATGATTACTGGCCGGCCCCGCGTGATCGTGAAGTCCGCGATCAGCCTGGATGGGCGCATCGCGCTCGCGAACGGTCAGAGCAAATGGATCACCGGCGCCGCTGCGCGCGCGGACGTGCAGCGGTTGCGTTCGCGAATGAGTGCGGTGGTGACGGGCATCGATACGGTGCTGGCGGATGATCCGCAGTTGAATGTGCGAGACCCTTCGATCGATATGCTCGGCCGTCAGCCGCTGCGAGTGGTACTCGATAGCAAGTTGAGGATGCCGACGAGCGCGGCGATGCTGAAGGTGGCGGGCGAGACGTTGGTGTTTACCGGCGCCTTTTCGAGTGCGCCCTCAGGCGAGCGGTGTGCCGCGACTGCTATCGCATCGAGCAGCTCGGGCACACCTGGGGTCAGCGCCGCGCGAAGCGCGGGCGCGCCTGGAGCAACGGCTATGGCAGGAAGCTCAACGTTACCTCCAGCGAGCACCGGCGCGGGCGAAGCTGCCGATCAGTTGCGTGCCGCTGGCGCTGAACTGATAGCGGCCGACCTGGACGCGGACGGCCGCATCAGCCTCGACTTCGTCCTGGCCGAACTCGGGCGCCGGATGTGCAACGACGTGCTGGTCGAAGCGGGGCCGACGCTGGTGGGGCGGATTCTGCAGCTCGGCCTAGCGGACGAGATAATCGCCTACGTCGCGCCCATGCTGCTCGGGCCGGACGCGCGGGCCATGGCCGATCTGCCTGCATTGCAGGCGCTGGACCAGGCCCAACGCTATACAATGCACGCCGTCGACCGGATCGGCGACGACGTGCGACTGACCCTGCGGTGCCCCGCAGCTTCATAGTCATTTTTTATCAGCTCCTGCTCGAAATGTTTAACGGAGTCGTTCAGTCTGCTGGCAAAGTGCACTGAGCGTTCACAAGCGATTTCTCGAAATGTTTACTGGAATAGTGCAAGCCGTTGGCGAAGTCCGCGCCGTAACGCCGCGGGGTGGAGATGTGGAATTGCTGATCGGCGCGCCCGATCTCGATCTGAAGACGGTCGCCATCGGTGACAGCATCAGCTGCAGCGGCTGCTGTCTCACCGTGACGCGCATCGACGGCGATGCCTTCGCCGCTGACGCCTCGTTGGAAACATTGAATGTCACGACGCTGGGCCAATGGCGCCCCGGCCATAAGCTGAATCTGGAAAAAGCGCTATGTGCCGGCCAGCCGCTCGGCGGGCACTACGTCACCGGTCACGTCGATGGTATCGCCACCGTCACCGAACGGGTCAACGACGCGCGCTCGATTCGCGTGCAGTTCGAAGTGCCAGTGCCCCTCGCGAAATACATCGCTCGCAAAGGCTCCGTCTGCATCGACGGCGTGAGCCTCACCGTGAACGACGTGGACGGCGCGAAATTTTCCGTCAACCTGATCCCTCACACGCTCGAAGTCACCACCTTGAACGAGTACCGCGTCGGCACGCGCGTGAACTTGGAGGTGGATATCATCGCGCGCTACCTCGAACGACTGAACGCTCCCGCTTGAGACTCGCATGAAGCTGAACACAATCGATGAGATCCTGGCCGACATCCGTGCCGGCAAGATGGTCATCATCATGGACGATGAAGATCGCGAGAACGAAGGCGACCTGGTGATGGCCGGCGAATTCGTTCGTCCCGAGGATGTGAACTTCATGGTGCGCTATGCGCGCGGCCTGATCTGCCTCACCTTGACTCGCGAGCGTTGCAAACAATTGCGACTGCCGTTGATGGTGAGCGAGACCCACATCGATCATCGCACCAACTTCACCTTGTCCATCGAAGCGGCCGAAGGCGTGACGACCGGTATTTCGGCGCACGATCGGGCCGCGACGATCCGCGCCGCCGTGCGTAAGGACGCAAAGCCGGAAGATCTGCGTCAGCCGGGTCATATCTTTCCCATCATGGCGCAGCTCGGCGGCGTGCTGACGCGCGCCGGTCACACCGAAGCGGGCTGCGATCTGACCAGGCTGGCCGGGCTCGAGCCCGCCGCCGCCATCGTCGAGATCCTGAACGACGACGGCACCATGGCGCGTCGCCCGGATCTGGAGAAGTTCGCCAAACAGCACGGTCTGAAGATCGGCACCATCGCCGACCTGATCCGCTACCGCCTGGAAAAGGAACGTTCGGTGGAGCGCATCGCCGAGCAGCCGGTGCAGACCGAGTTCGGCGCTTTCCGCATGTACAGCTATGAGGATCACGTGAATCGCACCGTGCACCTGGCACTGGTGGCCGGTGATCTTTCCAACGACAAGCCGCCGCTGGTGCGCGTGCATCTGAAGAACACGTTGAGCGACGTGGTCGGCATCCACGACCCCGCGCTCGGCTGGCCGCTGCGTTCGGCCATGGCCCGCGTGGCCAAGGAGGGGAATGGCGTTGTCGTGATCCTGCGTCCGGAGGAGACACCCCGCGATCTGATGGACGCCGTGAAGGCGATCAGTCAAAGCGGCTCGTCGCAAACGCCACGTCATGTCGGTCCGGAGGTGCTGCGAACCTACGGCATCGGTGCGCAGATCCTGCGCGATCTGGGCGTGAGCCGGATGCGGGTGCTGTCGGCACCCAAGCAGATGCAGGGCCTGTCGGGCTTTGACCTGGAAGTGGTCGAGTACGTCCACGGCTGAAGCTCGAGCGGGGGGCCGGGGCCGTCCTAGGCCCGGGTGGCCTATTTCCGTATACTTCGCCCCCCGTCCTGCGGCCGTGGCCTGCTTATCCCATGGATTCCATCAAGACCCTCGAAGGCGACCTGCAATGTCGCGAGCTGCGTTTTGCCATCCTGGCGTCGCGCTTCAATGAGTTCATCGTCGATCAGCTGGTGAAGGGCGCGGTCGACTCGTTGCGTCGGCATGGCGCCAGCGACAAGCAGATCGAGATCGTTCGCGCTCCGGGCGCGTTCGACCTGCCGGTCGTGGCCCGCAAGCTCGCGCTGAGCAAGCGTTATGACGCCATCATCGCGCTCGGCGCGGTGATCAAGGGCGCCACCGCGCATTTCGATTATGTCGCGGGGGAATGTGCCGGCGGTCTCGCTCGCGTCGCCAACGATACCGGCATCCCGGTCTCGTTCGGCGTGCTGACGACGGACACGATCGAGCAGGCGATCGAGCGCGCGGGAACCAAGGCGGGGAACAAGGGTAGCGATGCGGCCGTGACCGCGATCGAGCTCGCCAACCTGTTGCGTAAGATCGAAGTTTGATGACCGACGAGGCTCCCAAAGAAATCCCCCGTGGCACCGGCTCTCGCGCACGCTCGCTCGCGCGCAAGCTGGCGATGCAGGCGTTGTATCAATGGCAGTTGACGCAGCAGGCGGCGGTCGAGATCAAGCAGCAGTATCTGGAGAGTGACGATTCGGCGGGGGTCGACGAAGACCATTTCGTCGAGCTGGTCACCCGGATCATCGAGCGCAACGAAGAGATCACCAACGCGTTGAAGCCGTTCGTGGACCGGCCGCTGGAACAGCTCGATCCGGTCGAGGCGGCGATCCTGATGGTCGGCATGTACGAGCTGCGCAACCGTCTGGATATTCCTTATCGGGTCGTGATCAACGAGGGCGTCGATCTGTGCAAGCGCTTCGGCGCCACCGACGCGCACAAGTACATCAACGCCGTGCTCGATCGGGCCGCCCGCGAGATCCGCGCCGCCGAACGGCAATAGCCTCCGCCTCGAACTGAGGCTACTCTTTCACGATGAGCCTCGGTGAATTCGACATCATCGCCCGGTATTTCGCTCGTCGGAGCGGGCGAGGCGACGTGTTGCTCGGCGTCGGCGACGACGCGGCGGTGCTCGACACGCACGCGGGCCGCAAGCTCGTCGTCGCAATGGACACCGTCGTCGAAGGCGTTCACTTTCCTGCCCGGACTGACGCCGCCGATATTGGCTATCGCGCGCTCGCGGTGAATCTCAGTGACATCGCAGCAATGGGCGCCGAGCCTGCCTGGATGACTTTGTCTCTTTCCCTGTCGCGCGCGAACGAGCAGTGGCTCAACGGTTTTGCGAGCGGCCTGTTCGAGCTGGCGAACGAATACAACGTTGCGTTGGTCGGTGGCGATACCGTGCGTGGGCCGTTGGTGATCACGGTGCAGATCGCTGGCTGGGTTGAATCCGATGCGTGGCTCACGCGCTCGGGCGCCAGGCCGGGCGATTTGTTATTTGTCTCCGGCATCCCCGGCGAAGCCGCGGCCGGTCTCGCCGTGATTCAACGTCGCATTCTGGGGGGCGAGTCCGCTGCCTTCCTCACCCATCGTTTCCTCCGACCGCGGCCGCGAATCGAGTTGGGCCGGCAGTTGCGAACGGTGGCATCGGCCGCAATGGATGTTTCCGATGGTCTGCTCACGGACTTGAAGAAACTTTGTGCGGCGAGCGGCGTCGGCGCACAGCTGAATGTCGATCTGCTGCCCGAGTCCGCGGCCATGCGGGAGTTGTTCGACGCAGACGAGGGCTTGCAGTACGCACTCGCCGGCGGCGACGACTATGAATTGTTGTTTACGCTCCCGGCCGAGCGGGCGGCAGCGATTGTGAGTTCGTTGCAGCTTCAGCAGCGGGTGACGCAAATCGGCGTCATCACGGCGGATACAGAAGTGGTGTGCTTGCGGAACGGCCAGCCGTTCAGGATCAAGCGCGCCGGCTACGATCATTTCGCGGCGGGCCAGTGAAGGTCAAAGCCATGAAGTGGAGCGCTGAGCCGGCGCTGATGCGCGACCCCGTGCATCTGGTGGCATTCGGCTTCGGCAGCGGTCTGAGCCCCTGGGCGCCGGGCACCTTCGGCACCCTGATGGCCATCCCAATCGTGCTTTTTGTGATGCAGTTCGGCTTTGTCGCGCATCTAGCTTTCGCCCTCTTTGCCGCTATCTTCGGTATCTACGTGTGCGGCGAGAGCGCGCGGCGGCTCGGTGTGCACGATCATCCTGGTATCGTGTGGGACGAGATCACCGGCTTCGCCATCACCATGTTGACGGTGCCGGCCAATCTTTACTCGGTCGTGGCGGGTTTTGCTTTGTTCCGGCTGTTCGATATCTGGAAGCCCTGGCCGATCCGGGAGGCTGATCACAGTCTCTCCGGCGGGCTGGGAATTATGCTTGATGACGTTATTGCGGGCATTTTCGCGGCAGCGATCCTGCTCGGTATTCGATACATCATTTAGTGCACAGTCCCCCTGCGGGCGGCTGTGCAAGTAACGACGAACAGTGAGCCAGTAGTGAGCCCGAGCAGTGAGATGGGCGGTCTGATGGCACAGCGCAACGCCACACGCGAGCAGCGCATTCCCGAGAAGATCGGGAAATATGTCATCGTCAAGGAAGTCGGTCGCGGCAGCACCGGGGTCGTCTATCTTTCTCACGATCCTTACTACCGCCGCGACGTCGCGATCAAGGTCTACAACCTCGAGTCGCACGATGAAGATCGTGCGCGCGTCACCCGCAAGATGTTTCTTTCCGAGGCGCACATGGTCGGTATGCTCCAGCATCCGAACATCCTGCCCATCTTCGACGCCGGCGAGGAGAACGGTCACTACTACATCGTCACCGAGCACGTGCACGGCGCGCGCACGCTATCGGCCTACTGCAAACCGGACAATCTTCTGCCCGTCGATGACGTGGTGGAGATCATGTACAAGTGCGCGAAGGCGCTGCATTACGCGCACAGCCGTGGCGTCATTCATCGCGATATCAAACCGTCGAACATCATGCTCACGCAGGCGAACGACGTGCGCATCATCGACTTCGGCATCGCGCTGGTCGCCGATTCGGATATTTCGCGCATCGAGGGTATCGCCGGCAGCCCGTCCTATATGTCGCCCGAGCAGGTGCAGTCGCTCGAGATCACCAATCGTTCCGATCTTTATTCGCTCGGTGCGGTGCTGTACGAGATGCTCACGGGCTTCCGCCCGTTCCGCGGCGGCAATCTTTCCAAGCTGCTGCATCAGATCGTTTACGCCACCGCGCAGCCGATTCATGCGTTGCGCCCGGATATTCCAGAAGTGTTGGAGACTTCAGTCGCCAAGGCCCTGCAGAAGGATCCGGCCAAGCGTTATCGCAACGGTCTTGAGCTCGCCGCGGATCTCACTCGCGTGCACCAGGCGCTGCGCGACGGCACGGCGAAGCTGGATCGTCAGGAACAGTTTTCCATCCTGCGTACGCTGAAGTTCTTCCACGACTTCTCGCAGTCGGAGATTCTCGAAGTGCTGCGCGCGAGCACCTGGCAGGACTACGATCAAGCCGAGGAGATCGTCAAGGAAGGCGAGATGGACGATCGCTTCTACGTGATCGTTTCCGGCAGCGTCGCCGTCATGCGGACCGGCAATCTGGTCGGTCAGCTCGAAGCGGGCGATTGCTTCGGCGAGACCAGCTACGTCCGCGGCGCCAAGCGCCTCGCCACCATCAAAGCACTGACCGGCGTGACCTTGATGAAAGTGAGCTCGACCTTGCTCGAGCAAAGCTCGGCGGCCTGCCAGCTGCGCTTCAACAAGGTGTTCCTGAGAAGCTTGATCAGCCGACTGCAGAGCGCGAGCTGATCGGGCGCGGCATCGCTTGTTTCTTAAGAAACCGAGCTTTGCCACGGTTTTCCTATTGCACGGTGATCGTTCGTATCAGCGCGGGCACGATTCGGTCGAGGTGCTCTCTGACGATCGGTTCCACGCGGAATCTTCGGCTCGCGAGAGAATCGTCTCCTGCGTATGAGCCACTCCCCCGAAGAGATTGTTATACCCGTACCCGCCGCCCGTGAGCTCCGGCGGCGCCATCCTGCACCGTCGGCGTATCGATCCATCGGCAGATTGCTGGAGGCCCGCTCTGCAGGGGCGAGATGGCCATCCAAGGCTCTCTAAGCAGTCATGGGGCCGGGAGATTCCCCCGTTTACGCTGTAACGCCTTGCTACTGAAGAATTTACAAGGGCGCTGTGCTTTTCGAATAGTTCGACAGTTGTTTCGATTATTTCGTTTGTGTACCCTGGCAGCATCGATCCAGGGGGTGTGTCATGTCGGCGGTGCTTGCAGAGCCAATTCAACCCACGGAGGAGGTCTCCGCGCTTGCCGCGGATGCCAGCCGCCGGCTGTTCCGTGTGATCGGTTCCAGCCCAAGAGAAACTTGCATCGTGCGCTTTGAGAGCGCGCCCGATGAGCCAGTCGTGCTGCCCGCGGCTGCCGTGCGGCTGCTTGGCGCGCTGTTGGCGGAATTGGCGAAGGGCAATGCGGTGACGCTCATGCCATATCACGCCGAATTGACGACGCAGGAGGCGGCGGATCTTCTCAATGTCTCACGCCCGTTCCTGGTGGGGCTGCTAGAGAGCGGACAGTTGCCCCATCACAAGGTGGGGACCCACCGTCGTGTTCGGTTCTCCGATCTGATGACTTACAAGCGCAAACGAGATGCTGAGAGCGAGACTGCATTGCGCGAGCTCGCGTCGCTGTCGCAGGACTTGAAGCTCGACTACTGATCGCCACCGGCCGAAAAAGAAGCAACAAGATCAAGGGGAGCACTTGGCGAGCTTTACCGTCGTCTACGATGCCTGCGTGCTCTATCCCGCATCGATTCGCGATCTGACGGTGGAGATCGCAAGAACGGGATTGGTGCGAGCGAAGTGGACTGATCGAATCCATTCCGAATGGATCGAGGCGGTGACTCGTGACAGACCCGATCTCGATCGAGCTCGGCTGCAGCGAGCCGCTCAACTCATGAACGCGGCCGTGCTCGATTGTCTGGTCATGGGATTCGAGTCGCTCGAGGCCGGACTTTCGGGGTTACCCGATTGCGACGATCGGCACGTGCTCGCGGCGGCGATTCACTGTGGCGCTCAGGAAATCGTTACTTTCAACCTCAAGCACTTTCCGAAGGAAACGCTGCGCCCATATGGAGTTTGCGCCATTCATCCGGATGCGTTTATCGAGCATCTGCTCGATTTGAATGCCGAGGTTGTTTGCGAGGCTGTTCGTAGAATTCGACGCAGGCTAGTCAATCCACCGCGGACGGCCGAAGAGATCATCGAAAGTTACGAGCGCAACGGTTTGGCCGTGAGTGCCTCGATTCTGAGGGCACGTATCAAGTCGCTCTGAGCGCCTCGACGAAAAAAGCCGGGCGAAGCCCGGCTCTAATAAGAGACATGATCGCAGCTGGTCAGCTTCCGGCCGCCGCGTCCTTATCGTTCTCGATCAGGGCATACGCCGAGTGATTGTGGATGGACTCGAAGTTTTCCGCTTCGACGACGTACGCCCGCACGCGGTCCTCATTGTTCATGCGAACAGCGACGTCGCGGACGATGTCTTCGACGAACTTGGGGTTCTCGTAGGCGCGCTCGGTGACGTGTTTTTCGTCGGCGCGCTTGAGGATGCCGTAGACCTCGCAGGAGGCTTCCGATTCCGCGATGTCGATCAGTTCTTCCAGCCACATGTGGCCGTCGACCCTGGCCTTGATAGTGATGTGCGAGCGCTGGTTGTGGGCGCCGTACTTGGAAATGTCCTTGGAGCAGGGGCACAGGCTGGTGGCGGCCACCACGACCTTGAGCCACAGCTCGGACTTGCCGTTGTGAAGCTCGCCGATCAGCGAGGCCTGATAGTTCATCAAGCTCTCGACGCCCGACACCGGCGCTTTCTTCATCACGAAGAACGGAAATTCCATTTCGATGTGACCGGTCTGCGCGTTCAGCTTCTCGGTCATCTGGGCGAGGATGTCTCGGAACGATTCGACGGAGATCTCACGCTCGTTGCCGTGGAGCAGCTCGACGAAGCGTGACATGTGCGTGCCCTTGAAGTTGTGGGGCAGGGCGACGTACATGTTGAAGTTGGCGACGGTGTGCTGTTCGCCGCTCGAGCGGTCCTTCACCCGCACCGGGTGATACACGTCCTTGATGCCGACCTTGTTGATCGGAATGCGGCGGGAATCGGCCCGCGCCTGCACGTCCTCGATGGAGGTCGGGGGCGGAGGGGCGACGCTTTTGGGCAATGTCGACATAGAGGATTTCCGGACCGGGCCGGCTCTCCGGCCTGAAGGCTCATCGATTTGGTCGAGCGCAGTATAGATCAAGGGGTGGCAAGGCCGTTCCCCCGGCCGGGAAATACTCAAATGCCAAAAAGTCGCGGTATTTGACGAATCAGCCGCCGACGGCGAGGCGTTTCTCGCCCTGCCACCAGCGCGTGATGGCGCTTTCCAGCGACGCCAGATCCAGCCCCGCGGCCGCCAGGCAGTCCTCGCGGGAGCCGTGCTCCATGAAGCGGTCCGGGATGCCGAGATTCAGGGTGGGCGGAATAGGGCCGTGCGCGGCCAGGCATTCCGCGATCGCCGATCCCGCACCGCCGGCGACGACATTTTCTTCAACTGTCACGATCGCGCGGTGATTGGCCGCCACGCGCACGATCAGCTCCTCATCGAGCGGCTTGATGAAACGCAGGTTCACGACCGTCGCGTCGATCTTCTCGGCGATCCGCTCGCAGAGCGGGACCATTGCACCGACAGCGAAGATCGCCAGTCCGGAGCGGCCCTCGCGCCGGATCTGCGCCTTGCCGATGGGCAGAGACCGCATGGTCGCTTCAATCGTCGCGCCGGGCCCCTGGCCGCGGGGATAACGCACAGCGGCCGGCAGATTGGACTGCACGGCGGTGTACAGCATCTGGCGGCACTCGTTTTCGTCGGCCGGCGCCATCACGATCAGATTCGGAATACAGCGCATGAAGGACAAGTCGTAACTGCCCTGGTGAGTCGCGCCGTCGCCGCCGACTAAACCGGCGCGATCGATCGCAAAGGTCACCGGCAGATTCTGAATCGCGACGTCGTGAATCACTTGATCGTACGCGCGCTGCAGAAAGGTCGAATAGATCGCGACCACCGGCCGCAACCCTTCGCACGCCATGCCCGCCGCCAGCGTCACCGCGTGTTGTTCGGCGATGGCGACGTCGAAGTAACGATCCGCGAAACGTTTGGAATATTCGACCAGGCCGGAGCCTTCGCGCATCGCCGGCGTGATCGCGACCACTTTGGGGTCGGCCGCCGCCATGTCGCACATCCATTGGCCGAATACCTGCGAGTAGCTCGGGCCGCTGGCCTTCTCTTTGAAGATCACGCCGCTCTTGGGATCGAACGGGCCCGGGCCGTGCCACTTGATGGGATCGGCCTCGGCCGGCGCATAGCCTTTGCCTTTGCGCGTGATCACATGAAGGAACTGCGGGCCTTTCAGATCGCGCACGTTTCGCAGGGTCGCGACCAGCGCGTTCACATCGTGACCGTCGATGGGACCGATGTAGTTGAAACCCATTTCCTCGAAGATCGTGCCGGGCAGCACCATGCCTTTCATATGCTCTTCGGAACGGCGCGCCAGCTCCCACACGGTGGGCATGCGGCTCAGCACTTTCTTGCTGCCTTCACGCAGCGTCGCATACAGCTTGCCGGATAGAACGCGCGCGAAATAATTCGAGAACGCGCCGACGTTTTCCGAGATCGACATGTCGTTGTCGTTGAGGATCACGAGCATGTCGACATCGAGGCTGCCGGCGTGATTGAGCGCTTCGAACGCCATGCCGGCGCTCATCGCGCCATCGCCGATCACGGCCACGACGCGGCGATCTTCCTTCTTGGCGGCGGCGCCGATGGCCATGCCCAGTGCGGCGCTGATCGAGGTGCTGGAATGACCGACACCGAACGTGTCGTATTCGCTTTCGCTGCGCGTTGGAAACGGCGCCAGACCATCCTTTTGTTTGATGGTGTGCAACTGATCGCGACGGCCGGTCAGCACCTTATGCGGATACGCCTGATGACCCACATCCCACACCAGCCGGTCGTGCGGAGTATCGAATACATAATGCAAGGCGACCGTGAGCTCGACCGTGCCGAGGCCGGCGGCGAAGTGCCCGCCCATCTGGCTGACGGTTTCGATCAGGTATTGGCGCAGTTCCGAGGAGACTTGCGGCAACTCGGTCGCCGGCAGCTTGCGCAGATCGGCGGGTGAGTTGATCGCTGCCAACAACGGAGGAGGCGTGGCGGAATTCATGGCCGGCGAAGTCTACAGGAAACCGGATCGGCGATTACGGGCGCAGTCGGGGCAGGCAGCGGATGAATTCTGGCGCCCAAGATCAATATTTCCGCAGGACCAGCCAGTTCGACATGGCGGCCAGGGGCGTGCTGTCCAGGCCCGCCGCATCCAGCTTGGCGAGCGCCGATAGGGCCCGAGCATGGAGCTCATGCATGCGTTGACGCGACCACTCGACGCCGGCGACGGATGGATAGGTCGGTTTATCGAGCGCCCGATCCGCGCCGGTGGCTTTGCCGATCACGGCGACATCGCCCTCGACGTCGAGCAAGTCATCCTGGATCTGAAACGCGAGTCCGATGGCGCGGGCATATTCATCCAATACACGCGTGACGCTCTCTGAAGGTTGCGGCGCGCACGCCGCGCCCATCATCACGCACGCATGGATCAGCGCGCCGGTTTTTCGAACATGCATCTCTTCGACTTCGGCCAGCGAGAGCTTGCGGCCGATGGCTGCGAGATCGAGCGCCTGTCCGCCCGCCATGCCGCTCGTGCCGCTGGCAACCGCGAGCAACTGAACGAGCTTGAGCCGGACGCTCGGCTGCGGCGGCAATCCGGGGCCGTCGGCGAGCAGTTCGAACGCCAGACATTGCAACGAGTCGCCGACCAGAATCGCGGTCGCTTCATCGAAGGCTTTGTGACATGTCGGCCGGCCACGCCGCAGATCGTCGTTGTCCATCGCGGGCAGGTCGTCATGAACCAGCGAATACGCGTGGATCAACTCGACCGCGCAAGCCGCGCCATCGAGGAGGGATTCGGAAATTCCGAGCGCCGCGCCGGTCGCATAAACGAGCGCCGGTCGCACGCGCTTGCCGCCGCCGAGCACGCTGTATCGAATCGCTTCATGCAGACGCTGCGGTTGAATGTCGGGAGCGGGCAGCCGCGCGGACAGTTCGCGCTCGATGCGGGTCTGCCAATGTTTCAGCTGAGCGGCAAAGTCCGAATGCCTGCCCGCGACGGGCGAGGGCTGGACCATGCTTGATTGGACCGCCATGCGGTTAACGCTCGTCGCCCGCGTCCGTATCGAACGGCGCCGCGGCGAAATCGCCCTCGGCGCCGCTGCGTCGAAGGAGAATCTCCACTTTCTGTTCGGCCTGCTTGAGCGCATTCTGACATGAGCGCGTCAACTGCACGCCCCGCTCGAAGTGGCGCAGCGAGTCGTCCAGCGACAGATCGCCTTGCTCGAGCTTGTCGACGATCGCTTCGAGCTCGGCCAGCGAGCGTTCGAAGTCGGCGGCACCCACCGCCGTCCCATTCGGTACGGTGTCGACGGTTTCGGTGGAAGAGGTTTTGCTGGTCACGATGGCGTGGGCGTCATTGGCGGCGCCGCAAGCTTATAGCTTCTCGGTCGGCAGCGACAGTTGCACTCGCCGAGCATCGGCGTTGACTCCGCGAGCGGCCAGGACTAGATTCTTGCTCGATTAGACTATGTCTAATGGTCCCGTGCAGGGCACCACCGGTCAAAGTCTGACAAAGAGTTTCGCCACTTCCTACCCGCCGGCAATTGAGGTGAGCTGCAATGAAGAGTCTGAAAGGTACGAGCACCGAAAAGAATTTGAAGGACGCCTTCGCGGGCGAATCCCAGGCAAATCGTCGGTATCTTTACTTCGCAGCCAAAGCGGACGTCGAAGGCTTCAACGATGTCGCCGCGGTTTTCCGCTCGACGGCCGAGGGTGAGACCGGCCATGCGCACGGCCATCTGGAATATCTGGAGGCGGTGGGCGACCCGGCCACGGGCCTGCCGATCGGCCCGACTGGCGCGAATCTGAAGGCCGCCATCGCCGGCGAGACGCACGAGTACACCGACATGTACCCGGGCATGGCCAAGCAGGCCCGCGACGAAGGCTTCGAGGAAATCGCCGATTGGTTCGAGACGCTGGCCAAGGCCGAGCGCTCGCACGCCAATCGCTTCCAGAAGGCGCTCGACACGCTGTAAGCGCGTCGGTTCGCGCTCGCGGTCTATCGAAAAGCCGGCCGGCAGGGAGATCTCTGCCGGCCGCTGGCTTTGGGGACCGCGCGTTTCGATCGTTTCACTCAGTCCCAGCCGTTCGCCAGGAAACTGCGTGTCCGAAGAAAAAGTCATTTCCGAAGGAAAGGGGGCCGCGCCCCGCGCCGCCGCCCGCGAAGGCAGCCTCGAAGCGCCGACTCGCCATCCGATCGCTTGGCAAGATCCGGAGTACGGCAACGAAGCGTCGCTGTTCAAAGAGCTGGAGCGCGTTTTCGATATCTGCCACGGCTGTCGCCGCTGTTTCAGCCTGTGCAACTCGTTCCCGACGCTGTTCGACGCGGTCGACGAGTCTCCGACCGGCGAAGTGGATGGCGTCGACAAGAAGGTCTATTGGGACGTCGTCGACCACTGTTATCTGTGCGACATGTGCTACATGACCAAGTGTCCGTACGTGCCGCCGCATCCCTGGAACGTCGACTTCCCGCACTTGATGCTGCGAGCCAAGGCATTCAAGTTCAACCACGCGCCCGAAGGCGCGAAGCCCGTGACGGCACGAGACAAGATCCTCAGTGCCACCGACCTGGTCGGCAGCATCGCCGGCATCCCGGTGGTCGCTGAAGCCGTCAATGCGATCAACAAGACGGAGTTCGGTCGCAAGATGCTGGACAAGACGCTCGGTGTGCATCCGAACGCGCCGGTCCCCGAATATCACAGCAACACCTATCGCAAGCGTCACGCGAGAAACGAACATCCGACGTTCGATCCGCGGCCGGCGGGCGAGACGCGAGGCAAAGTCGTCTTGTTCGCGACCTGTTACGGCAATCGCAACGAGCCGCAGCTCGGCGAAGATCTCACGGCGATCTTCGAACACAACGGCATCCCGGTGCGAATCGCGGGCCGCGAGAAATGCTGTGGCATGCCGAAGCTGGAGCTGGGCGATCTGAAGGCCATCGAACGGCTGAAAGAAGAGAACATTCCGGAACTGGCGAAATTGGTGGACGAAGGCTGGGATATCGTCACGCCGGTGCCTTCCTGCACATTGATGTTCAAGCAGGAACTGCCGCTGATGTTTCCGGACGACCCGCGGGTCGTGAAGGTGCGCGACGCGATGTTCGATCCGTTCGAGTATCTGTGGGCGCGCTACAAGGAGAACCTGCTGAGCACGGACTTCCCGAACAAGCTGGGCAAGATCAGCTATCACGTGCCGTGTCACTTGCGAGTGCAGAATCTCGGCTTGAAGACGCGAGATGTGCTGATGCTGGTCCCCGGCACGCAGGTCGATGCGATCGAGCGCTGCTCGGGGCACAACGGAACGTATGGGGTGAAGAAGGAATATCGGGAGGTGTCGATGAAGATCGGCAAGCCGGTGATCCGGCGAGTGAACGACTCGGGCGCCGACTTCTACTCCAGCGATTGTCCGATGGCCGGTCACCAGATCGAGTCGGGCCTCCCCGGCGCCGACGCCGGCACCGCCGCGCCGCCCGTGCATCCCCTCACTCTGTTGCGGAGGGCTTATGGGATCTGATTCCGTTCAGCGTGGACGATTGGCCCGCGCGGATTTGATGAGTCTCGAGCAGTACTCGACCGCGCGGAAGGAATTTCGCGAGCGGGTACTCGCGCACAAGCGCAATCGGCTGATAGCGATCGGCCCGAATGTGACTTGGGCGTTCGAAGATCGGCTCACCATTCAATATCAGATTCAGGAGATGCTGCGGGTCGAGCGCATCTTCGAGGCGGCGGGCATTCAGGACGAGCTCGATGCGTATAACCCGCTGATTCCCGATGGCTCGAATTGGAAGGTGACGTTCCTGATCGAGTTTCCCGACCCCGAAGAGCGCAAGCAGCGTCTGGCCGTGATGAAGGGCATCGAGGATCGCTGCTGGGTTCAGGTCGAAGGGATGGAGCGATCGTTCGCAATCGCCGATGAAGACCTCGAGCGCGAGAACGAAGAGAAGACCTCATCGGTTCATTTCCTGCGTTTCGAGTTGAATTCGGAGATGGTCGCCAAGGTCAAGGCGGGTGCGCCTGTGAAGGTGGGAATCGATCATCCGCAGTACAACTTCGAAGTTCAGCTCGCTTCGGCTCAGCGAGACAGTCTGGCGCGCGACCTGGCCTGACGTTTCCCGATTTCTCCCTCACGCGGCGTGCGTTCGCCACGCTCTTACGGCGCGCCTGCACGGCGCGCTGTAAACTCCTGTTCTCGCTAGAGATAGAACCATTTACGGTCCATGTTAGTACCAATGGAGACCGTGCCTAATCGATTGTAACTACGAAATATTGTTGAGTATCAGGTTTGACGATGCTATCTGATAGCAACCAATGAGAGCCCAACCGAAAGAAATGGTATCTAATTGGTTCTATAGAGAGTGGCCACAGCGAATATCGATCGAGGGAGCATCGATACAGTCGTTCTTCTAAGCATCACGTCGTCGTCTGGCCGTCACAGGGAGGTTTGTGCCATGGGGACTTTGCTTGCGCGCCGACTGCTCAGGATTGTCGCGGCTCTGGTTCTTCTGATGACATTCGCGCCGCCAAGCCAGGCGCAGCAACAGGCGTGTCCATATCCGGAATGGAACAGCACCACGGTTTATAACGGCGGCAACCGGGTCAAGTACGTCAACAAAGCATACGAGGCGAAGTGGTGGACGCAAGGTGACAATCCCGCGCAGTCCGGCCAGTGGGGCGTGTGGCGCTTTCTGCATGACTGTCTCGGCGGACCCAACGCGCCACCGATGGCGAACGCCGGGGCCGATCTCATCGTGGGCGAGGGAACGACCGTCAGCTTGAACGGCGCGGGAACCGACGCTGACGGAACGATCGCGGCATTCGCGTGGGCGCAGACGGCGGGTCAAGCAGTCACGCTCAGTAATGCGAACACCGCCAACGCGAGCTTCCTCGCGCCTCAGGTTACCGCCGACGTCGCGCTGACATTCCAATTGACGGTCACTGACAACCAAGGCGCCACCGGCACCGATCAAGTCGTGGTCACCGTTCGTGATGGTGTAGTGATCGGGCACGAGCGCTGCCGCCCGGACGGTCTTTATCAGACACCGGGTCTCGCCGTGCCGTACTGCTCCGTCTACGACGAAAGCGGCCGTGAGAAGTTAGCGAACGGCACATCGCGCCGGGTGATCGGCTATTTCACGAGCTGGCGTCACGGCAAGGACGGCCGTCCGAGCTATCTGGCGAAGGACATTCCCTGGTCGCGAATCACGCACATCAACTATGCATTCGCGCACGTCGGTTCCGACAACCGCATCAGCGTCGGCAATGAGACGAGCGCGAACAATCCGGCCACCGGCATGACATGGCCGAACGTGAGCGGCGCCGAAATGGATCCGGCATTCGCTTATCAGGGTCACTTCAATCTGCTGAACCGCTACAAGAAGCTGCACCCGAATACGCGCACCCTGGTCTCGGTCGGTGGCTGGGCCGAGACCGGCGGCTATTTCGACGATAACGGTCAGCGTGTCTCGAGCGGCGGCTTCTATACGATGACGACGCAGGCGAACGGCGCGGTCAATACCGCTGGCATCAACACGTTCGCGGATTCCGTGGTGGCCTTCATCCGCCGCTACGGCTTCGATGGCGTCGACATCGACTACGAGTACCCGACGTCCACGACCGATGCCGGCAATCCCGACGACTTCACGATTGCGAACGCGCGACGCGGCGGGCTCAACGCCAGCTACAACGTGCTCATCAAAACACTGCGGGAGCGTCTGGATGCCGCGAGCGTCCAGGACAACAAACATTATCTTCTGAGCAGCGCCGTGCCCGCGTCCGGGTACCTGCTGCGAGGTTTCGAGAACTACCAGAGCTTGAAGTACTTCGACTATGTGAACGTGATGTCGTATGACCTGCACGGCGCGTGGAACGAGTTCGTCGGTCCCAACGCCGCGCTGTTCGACGACGGTCGTGATGCCGAGCTGGTGCGCTGGAACGTTTACGGTCTGTACGCTGGCATCGGCTATCTGAACACGGATTGGGCTTATCACTATTATCGCGGCGCCTTGCAGGCCGGCCGCATCAACATCGGTGTGCCGTACTACACGCGCGGCTTCCGCAACGTGACCGGGGGCACGAACGGGTTGTGGGGTCGCTCGGTCGGAACGCCACCTTGTCCGCCCGGCACGACCGCGTGCGGTGACGGTGCGATCGGCATCGACAACCTCTGGCACGACCTCGATGCACAAGGGCGTGAAGTCGGCGGCGGCTCGAACCCGATGTGGCACGCACTCAATCTTCAGAACGGCATCACGCCCAGCTATCTCGCAGCCTATGGCCTGGATCCCGCGACGAATCCGGATCACTGGCTCACCGGCACCTATGTGCGCAACTACGATTCGACACTGGTCGCGCCGTGGTTGTGGAACGCTCAGAAGCGAGTGTTTCTGTCCACCGAGGACGATCAATCGCTCGCCGCCAAGGCGCAGTGGATCGCGAGCCACGGCGTCGGCGGCGTGATGATCTGGGAACTGTCGGGCGACTACGATCGTACCGCGAGCGGCGAGTACTTCATGGGCTCGACCCTCACTCGCTTGCTGCACACTGCTTTAGCCAGTGCTCCGCCATACGGCAATACGCGCGCGAATCGTGTGATGCCGTCGCAGGCCATGAACGTCGACATCGTCCTGAGCGGCTATCAGCGCGGCGAACAGAACTATCCCATCAGCCCGACGCTGACCATCACCAACCGTTCGACGGTGACGCTGCCGGGCGGCACGGAGTTTCAGTTCGATGTTCCGACCTCGGCGCCGGCCAACTTCTCGGATCAGTCGGGCTTCGGCACGTCAGTGATCGAGGTGGGCCATTCGGGTAACAACGTCGGCGGACTCGCCGGCGACTTCCATCGCGTTTCGATCCGGCTGCCGGGCTGGCAGAGCCTGGCGCCGGGCGCCTCGGTCGCGCTCACCTTCGTGTACCAGCTGCCGATCAGCGGGCCGAGCAATTTCACCGTGACTTACAACGGCACTCGCTACGCGCTCAAGTTCGAATATCCGAGCTTGCCGGTGGTGAACTGAATGGAGCTCAGGAGAGGGAAATCACAACTGTATTGCCAGGGAGGAGACGTCATGAAGAGACAATCTTGGTGGCCCGCGATGCTCAGCGCATTGGCGCTGCTGTTCGCGGCAGGTCATGCCAGCGCGCAGACGGTGAGCTGCGAGGGCGTGCCGCAATGGAGCAGTTCGACGATTTACAAAGCGGGCGACCGCATGCAGTACCAGGGGCGGTTGTACGAGGCAACGATCTCGATCTGGAACGCAGCGCCCGACTACTGTCCAACCTGCGGTTGGTATCGCCTGATCGGAACCTGCGGAGGCACGGGCAACGTGCCGCCGACCGCCAATGCAGGCGCCGACTTCGCGGTGAACGAAGGAGCAGCAGCCAATCTCAGGGGCACAGGTACCGATTCCGACGGCACCGTCGTGAGCTACCAATGGACGCAGACCGCCGGCACGGCGGTGACGTTGACCAACGCCAACAGCGCCAACGCGAGCTTCAGCGCTCCGCAAGTTTCCGCCGATACGGCGCTCACATTCCAACTCGTCGTGACGGACAACCAAGGCGCGACTGGCAGCGATGCAGTCGTCGTGACCGTGCGCAATGTCACGACGGGCAACCAGTCACCGACGGCGAACGCCGGTGCCGACCGCACTGTGGCTGAAGGCACCAATGTGAGTCTGAACGGCTCCGGTACCGATGCAGACGGATCGGTCGCCGCATATCAATGGGCACAGACCGCCGGTCCCTCGGTGACACTCTCCGGCGCCACCACGGCGAACGCGAGTTTCACTGCGCCGCAAGTGACCGCCGATACCGCGCTGACGTTCCGCCTGACGGTCACAGATAACCTCGGCGCGACCGGCAGCGATACGGTCGTGATCACCGTGCGGGATGGCACAGTCGGCAGCACCAAGCAGGTCGGATCGTACTTCACGCAGTGGGGCATCTACGGCCGCAACTATCACGTGAAGAACATCGATACGAGTGGTGCGGCCGCGAAGCTGACCTTCATCAACTACGCGTTTGGCAACGTCTACACCGACGGTCGCTGCGGCATCGTGAACCGCGCCGAGAGCGGCAACGGCGACGGTGGCGATGCTTGGGCCGACTTCGGCCGAGGCTACGACGCGGGGCTTTCCGTCGACGGCATCGGCGACACCTGGGATCAAAAGCTCAAGGGCAACTTCAATCAGCTGAAGAAGCTCAAGGCGCGGCATCCGCACCTCAAGCTGTTCATCTCGCTCGGCGGCTGGACCTGGTCGAAGAACTTCAGCCGGTTCTCGGCCACCGCGGCCGCACGCCAGACGATGGCAGCGTCCTGTATCGATCTTTATCTCAAAGGCAACTTGCCGCTGATCGACGGCACCGGCGGAGCCGGCGCCGCCGCGGGTGTTTTCGACGGAATCGACATCGACTGGGAGTATCCGGTCGCCGGCGGACAGCCGTACAACACGGTCAGCCCGGCGGACAAGCAGAACTTCACCTTGTTGCTTCAGGAGTTCCGACGGCAGCTCGATCAGCTCGAAACGGAAACCGGCCGCCAGTTTCTGCTGACGATCGCGGCGGGCTCCGGAGCGGACAAGATCGACAACACCGAGCCGGGCCAGTACTCGCAGCATCTGGATTGGATCAACCTGATGACCTACGACTACCACGGTGGCTGGGACGCGAAGGGACCGACGAGCTTCCATTCGAACCTGTACCTCGACCCCAACAATCCGTTCACGGGCGTCGCGCATACCTATTCGACTGAGGTAGCCGTGCAGAAGCTGCTCGCCGCGGGAGTGCCTTCGCAAAAGATCGTGCTGGGAATTCCTTTCTATGGCCGCGGCTGGACCGGTGTGCCGAACACCAACAACGGGCTGTATCAGTCCGCGACCGGCCCGGCCCCCGGCACGTACGAGCCAGGCATCGAGGACTACAAGGTGCTCGCGACGCGCAACGCGCCGAAGTTCTATGACCCGGTCACGCGCCAGCTGTGGACGTATAACGGCAACGAGTTCTGGAGCTTCGATGACCCGACCGTGATCGCCACCAAAATCAACTACGTGAACGGCAACTCGCTCGGCGGCTTGTTCTCCTGGTCGCTCGACGGCGACGACGCCAACGCGACCTTGACGAAGGAGACCGCCAAGGTCAGGCCCTGAGAGTCGACCGACAACCTCGTGCCTACGCAGCCCCCGCTTCGTGCGGGGGTTGCCTTTCGTGTCCCCGGCCGGCGAGGGGGCGGCGGCGGGGTCGGAAAAGCGCTGATTGGATGTACAGCCGAGCCTGCGTGCTATGATCCGCCGCCTCAAATTCCGCCCCTAACGAAATCAGCTCGTTACCCGATGGCACAATCGTATAACGCGTCCGACATTGAAGTTCTCAGCGGTCTCGACCCCGTGCGCCGGCGCCCCGGCATGTACACGGACACGAGCCGGCCCAACCACCTCGCCCACGAAGTCATCGACAACTCCGTCGATGAGGCCATGTCCGGGCACGCCAAGCGCATCGACGTGAAGGTGTTCAAGGACGGCTCGCTGGAGGTCACCGACGACGGTCGCGGCATGCCGGTGGACATCCATCCCAAGGAGAAGATCAGCGGCGTCGAGCTGATCCTCACCAAGCTGCATGCCGGCGGCAAGTTCTCCGATAAGAACTACAAGTTTGCCGGCGGCTTGCACGGCGTCGGCGTGTCCGTCGTGAACGCGCTCTCCAAGAAGCTGGAAGTGTGGGTCAAGCGCGGCGGCAAGGAGTACCACATCGGCTTTGCCTCGGGTAAAGCGACCTCCAAGCTCAAAGCCGTCGGCGACGTGGGCGGCCGGAACACCGGTACGCGCGTCCGCTTCTGGCCGGAGGCCAGCTTCTTCGAGACGGTGAATTTCTCGCTGCCGAAACTCAGACACGTGCTCAAGGCCAAGGCCGTGCTGTGTCCCGGCCTGCACGTCACTTTGGAAATCGAAGGCGGCGAGAAGGAAGAGTGGCAGTACTCCGGCGGCCTGAATGAATACCTGACCGAATCGCTCGGCCAGGGCGAGTGGCTGCCGCAGGAACTGTTCGTCGGCAGCATCGAAGGCGAACAGGAAGCGGCCGAGTGGGCGCTCGCCTGGCGCGTCGATGAAGGCCCGCGCATCGAGGAAAGCTACGTCAACCTGATTCCGACCGAGCAGGGCGGCACGCACGTCAACGGTCTGCGCGTCGGCCTCACCGATGCCATTCGTGAGTTCTGCGAGTTTCGCAACCTTCTGCCCAAGGGCCTGAAGCTGGCTCCCGAAGACGTCTGGGACGGCGTCACCTACGTGCTGTCGATGAAGATGAAAGAGGCGCAGTTCGCCGGTCAGACCAAGGAGCGTCTGTCGTCGCGCGAAGCCGCCGCGTTCGTGTCCGGCGTCGTCAAGGATCAGTTCGGCCATTGGCTGAATCAGCATCCGGAATCGGGCGAGAAGATCGCGCAGTTGGCCATTCAGAGCGCGCAGACCCGCTTGAAAGCGTCCAAGGCCGTCACGCGCAAACGCCTGACTTCGGGCCCGGCGCTGCCAGGCAAGCTGGCGGACTGTTCGTCCGAGCAGCCCGAGCGCGGCGAGTTGTTTCTGGTCGAAGGCGATTCCGCCGGTGGCTCGGCCAAGCAGGCGCGCGATCGTGAGTTTCAGGCTGTCATGCCTCTGCGCGGCAAGATCCTGAACACTTGGGAAGTCGACGCCAGCGAAGTGCTGTCGTCTCAGGAAGTGCATCACATCGCCATCGCGCTCGGCGTCGATCCGGGCTCGGACAAGCTCGACGGGCTGCGCTATCACAAGATTTGCATCCTCGCGGACGCCGACTCCGACGGTCAGCACATCGCCACGCTGTTGTGCGCGCTGTTCCTGCGTCACTTCCGTCCGCTGGTGCTGGCCGGTCACGTGTACGTCGCGATGCCGCCGCTGTATCGGATCGACCTGGGCAAGCAGGTGTTCTACGCGCTCGACGACGCCGAGCGTCAGGGCGTGCTCGATCGGCTCGCGGCGGAGCATCCGCGCGGTAAGCCGACGGTCACGCGCTTCAAAGGTCTCGGTGAGATGAGCGCGCTGCAATTGAGAGAAACGACCATGGCGCCCGAGACGCGCCGGCTGGTGCAGCTCACGGTCGATGCCAAGGACGAGGCCGATGCAACGATGGACATGCTGCTGGCGAAGAAGCGCGCGAGCGATCGCCGCGAATGGCTCGAGACCAAGGGCAACCTTGCCGAAGTGGTCCCCTGAGCCGCCGCGCCTCGCCGTCATCTAACAAACATTTTCTGGATCTATGCCCACGCAACCTCCTTTGAATTTCGAAGGCGTCGAACAGCAACCGTTGCGCGCCTTCACCGAGAAGGCGTACCTCGATTATTCGATGTACGTGATTCTGGACCGCGCTCTGCCGCACATCGGCGACGGTTTGAAGCCGGTGCAACGTCGCATCGTTTACGTCATGAGCGAGCAGGGCTCGTGGCAGGCCGCGAAACACAAGAAAGCGGCGCGCGCCATCGGTGACGTGATCGGTAAGTACCATCCGCACGGCGACTCGGCGTGCTATGAGGCGATGGTGCTGATGGCACAACCGTTCTCCTACCGATATCCGTTGGTGGATGGACAGGGAAACTTCGGCTCCTCCGACGATCCGAAATCGTTCGCCGCCTATCGTTACACCGAAGCGCGTTTGACCCGTTACTCCGAGCTGCTGCTGTCCGAGCTCGGGCAGGGCACCGTGGAATGGATTCCGAACTTCGACGGCACGATGGAAGAGCCGAGGCTGCTGCCCGCTCGCGTGCCGAACATCTTGTTGAACGGCGCGACCGGCATCGCGGTCGGCATGGCGACCGACATTCCGCCGCACAACCTGCGCGAAGTCGTGAATGCCTGTATCAAACTGCTGGAAGATCCGGACACGCCGCTGCGCGAGCTGATGAAAGACGTGAAGGGCCCGGACTTCCCGACCGGCGCCGAGATCATCTCGCCGAAGGCCGATCTGAAACAAATCTACGAGACCGGCAACGGTACGTTCCGCGCGCGAGCGACATATGAGATCGAGGATGGCGAGATCGTCATCACCGAGCTGCCATACCAGGTTTCGGGCGCGAAAATTCAGGAGCAGGTCGCGGCGCAGATCACCGCCAAGAAGCTGCCCATGGTCGAGAACATTCGCGACGAGTCCGACCACGAGCATCCGACCCGTATCGTGATCGTGCCGAAGTCCAATCGCGTGGACCAGGTGCAGGTGATGAATCACCTGTTCGCGACCACCGATCTCGAACGCACTTATCGCGTCAACCTGAACATCATCGGTCTGGACGGCAAGCCGCGGGTGATGGGCCTGAAGTCCCTGCTCGAAGAGTGGCTCAAGTACCGCATCGACACCGTCACGCGTCGCTTGCAGTGGCGCCTGGAGAAAGTGAAGTCGCGCCTGCATATCTTGGAAGGCTTGCTGGTCGCGTATCTGAACCTGGACGAAGTGATCCGGATCATTCGTCGCGAGGACGAGCCGAAGCCGGTCTTGATGAAGCGCTTCAAGATCACCGAGATCCAGGCCGACGCGATTCTCGACACGCGCCTGCGTCATCTCGCCAAACTGGAAGAAATGAAGATCCGCGGCGAGCAGGACGAGCTGGCGGCCGAGCAGGATCGTCTCGACAAGCTGCTCGGCAGCAAGGCCAAGCTGAAAAAGCTGGTGCGCGACGAGCTGGAAGCGGATGCGAAGGAATTCGGCGACGACCGTCGCACCAAGATCATCGAGCGCGCGGCGGCGGTTGCGATCGACGAGACCGAGCTGGTCACGAGCGAACCGGTCACTGTGATTCTTTCGGAGCGTGGTTGGGTGCGCGCCGCGAAGGGTCATGAAATCGATCCGACCTCGATTTCATACAAGACGGGCGATGCATTCCTGGCCGCTGCAAAGGGCAAGAGCACGCAGCAGGCAGTGTTCCTCGACAGCACGGGCCGCACGTATACGTTGATCGCGCACTCGTTGCCGTCGGCGCGTGGTAACGGCGAGCCACTGTCCGGCCGACTCGATCCGCCGGAAGGCGCGACGTTCTCCGGCGTGCTGATCGGCGAAGCGACAGAAAAATGTGTGCTCGCTTCAGACGCGGGTTATGGCTTCGTCGTGCCGATCGGCGAGCTGCACTCTCGTAATAAAGCCGGCAAAGCGGTGCTCAAGGTGCCGGAAGGCAGCAAGGCGCTCGCGCCCGCGCTCGTGCCCGCCGATGAAAAGGCGTTGATCTGCGCAACCAGCAGCGAAGGCAAGATGCTGGTGTTCCCGGTGAAGGATCTGCCCGAGCTGCCGAAGGGCAAGGGCAACAAGATCTTCGGCGTGTCCTCGAAGGGCGATGAGACCATGACCGCCATCGCCGTCATCACCTCGGAGCAGAATCTCGTGGTCCGCTCCGGCGATCGCAAGATGACGATCAAGTTCGCCGACCTGAAGGAATACAAGGGCGAGCGTGCTCAGCGTGGCGCGGTTCTGCCGCGAGGCTGGCGCAAGGTCGACAAGCTCGAGGTTGAGCCTGCCTGATCGGTGGCCGCGCTCAGCGTTTCTTGAGCGCGGACCGCAACGTCGCCGAGGGCGATTCGCCGAACAGCTTCTGATAGTTGATCGCGAACCGCCCGCCATGATGCATCCAGTAGCGATGCGCGACGTCGATCACCTGCACCCCATCGCGTGCGCCCGCCAGCAGATCCTGGCGGGCCCGCTCGAATCGTTTCTCTCGCAGGCAGCGCATCGGCGTGCTGCCGCGAAATCGTTTGAATCCGTAATGCAGTGTCCGCGCGGGAACGCCCGCTGCCTTGACGATGTCGTCGAGCCGGATGTCGTCGGTCAAATGCTGCTGAATGAAACGTTCCGCCCGATGCACGAACCCCGGCACGATGCCCGACTTGCCGCCGCCGGAGAGCTTGTCCGGGAACAGCATGGCTTTGAGCATGATGACAAACGTGTTCTCCACACCGGCGCGCACGCCTTCCGAGCGCAGCAAGGTGCCGCCGCGATTGAACTCGTTGCAGATGAAGCCGATGTAGTCGAGCAGACTCTGGCTGTTCTCGTCGATGTTTAGCGGGTCGAGCCCCTGCGCCAGCTTCTCGTTGCAGGTCTCGTCGGCGGTTTCGATGCGATGGCGAGGAATGCCGATGGCCAGATGGGCGTCTTTCTCGAAGTGAGTGAATCGATAGCCGACGTGCGGACTCATCAGCATCAGGGTGCCGGCCGTGAGATCCCAGCTGCGATCTCGCGAATGCATGAACATGGTCCCGCGCAACGGAATGACCAGCACGAAATGGCTGCGACGCGGCTCGTTCACCAGCACGTCCAGCTCGCCGCCATACGTGATCTGGTTGAACGAGATCTGCGACAGCCGGCCGGCGCTGTGACGGAACTCGAGGCGCTGCCGTTCATGGTGCAGCCGGATGTGGTGCGGAAAGAAGACGCGGCTGACACTCGCCACGGCCGTCTGTGCGTCCATGGACTCGGTGCGTAACGACTTTTCCTCGGGCGCCTCGTTACGAGGCGCGATGAAATAGTCGTCTTCCGACATGCGGCTTAAGGTCGGGGAAAGTGACTGCATGAGCGCGCTACACCACTGCCGTGCTGGGGAAAGCTCCCCTAAGAGGCACTAGCGTATTCCTTGCGCAAACTGGCTCACGACGGCTCGAAAGCAACCTTTGCGCCGGGCCGGAGCACCCTGGCCAGGGCCAGAAAGTCCCAGCAGTCGATGTTCAGGCGAATCTTGTCGTCGACCAGCTCGTAACGCGACAGGCCGGTGAAGCGCGTCGCCCGACCGGTGCAGTCGGCGCCTTCGAAGTCGCCGCGCCAGGTGCCGGTGATGATCCATTCCGACGCCGCCTGGTTGCCGGAACGGAACCGCACCGGGAACTGCAGATAGAAGTTCGGAAGTGTGGAATAGACGTGACGGGCGAAGTCGCGCAGGCCGGCGTGACCGCGCGAGGTCACGTTGAAGGCCATGTCGATGTAGGTGCAGTCAGGTGTGAACAGGGCGCAGAGCGCGTCCAGGTTCTGGGAATTCCAGGCGCTCGCCAGCGCGTCGAACAGGGCATCGGCGGGTTGTTTCATGAAAGTCTCGCACTCGAAGCTTTGATCGAACGAAGCGATCGGGCCGTGGCCACGTGGCGACCCACCGCAATGAGCATCAGAGTCGCGGCCGGCAAGGCGGTCGCGGCGTAGTAAAGAGAGGTGATCGAAGCCGTGCCCTTGATCAGGCCGATCACGTACGTGCCGAAGCCGATGCCCACCATCTGCGCCGTGATCATCATCGAGGCGATCCACGCGACACGCTCAGGAAATGCGGCGGCGGCATAAGCGACCAGCATCGGGAAATATGCGGAGCAGGTCAGGCCCGCGAATGCGAAGGCACCGATGACACCGGCCGTTCCAGCCGCGATGGGCAATAGGCAGAAAGCCGCTGTCATCAAGGGCGGCAAGGCCAATAGAAACGCAATCGGCGGCACGCGAATGACGATGAATGAAGCGAGCAGGCGGCCGCCGGTCAGCGCGCCCCAGAAACAAGTGAGCGCCAGCGATGCGCTCGCCGCGTCCATGCCGCGCTCTTCCTGGATGAACAGCATCGCCCAATTGGAAAAGATGCCTTCGGCGACCGAATAGATCAGCGCGATGGCTGCGCAGATCCAGAACAGCGCGTGCCGCTCGGGGCGAACTTCTGAGACTCTCGTTGCTCCCTCGCCGGTTGCGATCGAAGGAAATTCGGCGATCGCGGCAGTGAGCGTGATGACGAGCGTTGCTGCTGACAGGACGAGCACGCCGAGCAACCAACGCTCGTGCTGAGCGAACGTCGACAAATACACCGGCGCGATCATCATGCCTACGCCGACGATCGTATGCAGCGCCGTGAGCGCCGTATTGCTCACTGCTGGAAACAACACGACGGGATACGCGTTGAGCGGTCCGCTGCCGAGCCCGATGCCCAAGCCGATACAACCGGTAGTAAGCATCAGCGCCGATAGCGCGTGTTCCGGCGGCAGGGTGGCGCTGGCCGCCAAAGCAAGCTGCGCCGCGAGCAAACAAATGAGCGAGAGCACGAGCAGGCGTTTGGTTCCAAGCACATTCGTCAGCATGCCGCCGGCCAGGCCGCCGACGATGGCGCTCAATAATTGCGGCAGATAGATCGCGCCGTATTGCGCGTCGCTGAAGCCGTGCAAATGTTTTAGCAGCGCACTGCTCGCAGGCACGCTCACCAGCGTCATCCCCAATATCAAACCGCCCGCGTACACGCTGATCGCGGCACCCGTGGCACTGGAGGAACGTTTCATCGCTTCGTGTGAGTCCGCATGTGACGACTCAGAGTACATGGGCCGCGTGCGTCGCAATCTATGTAAGGCGTCGTCGATCCAGGCTTTGCAAACAAACTTGCGGGAACTGGATGTCGGGCAGCCGTAATCAAACGTGTCGCGGCTCACAATGCTCGAGCTGGCTTGCAGAATGCGTACAGATGTTGCCGGAACTGGCTTTCTGCAGGTGAGCGCGTGCAGGGAAGATGCGCGCCGCCGATCCTGCCGGCACGACTTATCAACGATGGGGTTCCTGATGAATTTCTCTACGCTGGGCCGCGGCGCGGTTCACGGATGGCTCGCGGTGGCCTGCCTTCCGGTCGCCATGGGCTGCGCTGGCTCTGTCTGGGCGCAGGATGTTTCGGATGCAGTGCTGGAGGAGCTGACAGTCACTGCTCGCAAGCGCGAGGAGAATGTTCAGACCACGCCGCTGTCGGTGAGTGCGTTCGGTGAGCGCGCGCTGCAGGAACGGAATATTCAGTCGGCGGCTGACGTCACGGGCTATGTGCCGAATGTGCAGTTCGACAGCGTGGCGAGCGAATCGGGCGGCGGCGCGGCGACGCAGATCGCGATTCGCGGCATCGGGCAGACCGATTACGTGCTCACCGTCGAGCCGGGGGTCGGCATCTATCTCGACGGCGTGTATGTCGGCAAGTCGATCGGCTCGCTGCTCGATACGGTCGATATCGAGCGGCTGGAAGTGCTGCGCGGTCCGCAGGGAACCTTGTTCGGCAAGAACACGCTCGGCGGCGCCATTCAGCTGGTCTCACGACGGCCCGGCACCGAGCCGGAGTTTTACAGCGAGATCGTCACTGGCGCGTTCGATCGTTTCGATGTGAAGACCGGCCTCTCCTCGCCGATCAATGACAGCCTGCGATTACGATTCACCGGCAACTATCAGAGTCGCGACGGTCATGTGAAACGCGTGTCGCCGGTCAATGGCAGGGACACGGGGAAGCGCCAGGGAAACAAGGATCAGCTGTCGGGCCGACTGGTGGCTGAGATCGATCTCACCGATCGCTTGCTCGCGACCGTGGCGATCGATGGTTCGCGCATCGATGAAGAGGCGGCGGGCGCGATGGTGCTGAAGGCGGACGAAAACGGCGGGTTCTCTTCTCTGTACAACGCCGCCGTGCCCGGTGGCGTATGTCTGCCGAGCGCGGGCGCCGCTCGCTTCGACAATCCGCTTTGTTACAACAGCCAGTACGAGCGTTCGTTGTCGTCCCGGCAGACCACGAACAACAACGACGCGGCAAACTTCTCCGAGGCGAACATCTGGGGCACGTCGCTGACGCTGGATTGGTCGCTCGATGCATTCAACGTGCGCTCGATCTCCGCATATCGGCGTGTGAGCGTGGACATCATGCAGGAGCTGACCGGCTCGGCGTACTACGTCGACACCATCGGGCAAAGCATCGGCACCAAACAGCTCAGTCAGGAGTTGCAGCTCACCGGCGACGCACTCGATGACCGGCTGCATTTTGTCGCGGGCGCCTACTATCTGCACGAGGAAGGCGTGCAGCGCTTTCCGGTGGATATCACGTTGGTGCAGTTCCTGTCCGGCGGAGCCATCGAGAACGACAGCTACGCCGCGTTCAGCCAGGTTAGCTACGATCTGACCGAGCAAGTGTCGTTGACGGGCGGCCTGCGTTACACGCACGAATTGCGTGAGTTCAATCCCGGCTTGCAGGTGCTCCAGGGTTATGACGGCGGTTCGTCGACTCGCATTGCTGGCTTCGTGAACCCGGTAGCCGGCGCCTTCGGCGCGCCCGGTACGCCGCTGTTTCCCGCAGGCTGGTACGAGCGCACCAGCGACTCGACCACGCCAATGGCGTCGATCAACTATGCCTTTGCCGACGACGCGATGGCGTATCTCTCGTACGCAAAGGGCTTCAAGGGCGGCGGATTCACGATGCGCTACTTCCCGCCGGTGTTGCCTGCGGCGGGCACCGATCCCGACGACATCGTTTCCTATGCTGGACCGGAGACCGCGGTCACTTACGAACTGGGCTTGAAGAGCGAATGGTTCCAACGCCGGCTGCGCTTGAACGTCGCGGCGTTCCACACGGACTACGACGACATTCAGGTCACTTACAACATCGATCCGGATGGCGCGGGGCCGATCGGAAACTTCGTGCCGGTGCTGTCCAATGCCGCGTCCGCGGAGATCCGGGGCATCGAGATCGAAGCTTCGCTGGCCGCGACCGACTGGCTGCGCGTGGATTCGTCCGTCGGTTACGTCGATGCCGAGTACACCTATTTTTCGCCGCTGGCACGTGCGAACTATCCCGGCATCGAGTCGGCCGAGTTGCCGAACACTCCGGAATGGACAGCAAACATCGGCGGCACAGTCACCTTCATGGACAACGTCGCGGGCCGACTCGCGCTGCGGGTCGATTACAGCTATCGCAGCGAGCAGTTCAAGGAATTCACGAACAGTCCGATTCTGAAGCAGGACGCGTATGGCGTGCTGAACGCGGCGCTCACGTATGTCACGCCGGGCGAACAATGGCAGGCGTCGCTGGGCGGAACGAACCTCACCGACGAGGCATACATGGTCAACGGCGTCGCCAATCCCGGCACGGGATTCTTCCAGGCGGCGGTGTCGCGGCCGCGTGAGTGGTATCTCAGCGTTCGGTACGGTTTCTAATGACGACGTTCAGCATGACGGTAACCGGCTCGCTGCCGATGCAGGAATACGTTCCCATCGCGCAGCAAGCCGAGCGGTATGGATTCGATGAGATCCATGTTTCGGACGATCTCATCATGCGGCCGGCGTGGCCCATTCTCACATTGATGGCCACGCACACGACGCGTGTGAAGCTCGGGCCCTTCATCGTCACTCCGCAGGTGGCGAATCCGGTCTATCACGCGGCGAACCTCGCGGCACTCGATGAGCTCAGCAACGGGCGCATGGTGTGTGGACTCGGACGCGGCGGCTTCAATCAGATGCTCGGTGTCGCCAAGGCGGTGAAGCCGGTGCGCTCGCTGAAGGAAGCTTACTTGCTGATGGAACATGTGCTGGCAGCGAAGACCGAGCCTTTCGCCGGGGAGTTCTTCCAGGCCACCGCGGACCTCAAGTTTCAGTTCCCAACCCCGAGGCGCATTCCGATCTTCATCGGCACCTGGGGACCGCAGATGGCGCGCATGGCGGGCGGCGTCGCATCGGGCATCAAGGCGGATTGCATCGGCAGTGGCGCTTACTTGTCGAAGTTGCGGACGGAGATGCTTGCGGGCGCCACTGAAGCGGGACGCGATCCGTCGGATGTGAAGCTCATCGTCGGTCCGCTGTCATCGATCGCCGAGGACCGGCCAAGCGCGGAGGATTGCATTCGCGGCATGCTGGCACTGATTCAACCGTTCCTCGCACCGATGACGACCGAGGCGGGCATCGACCCGGAAGCGATCGATGCGGCATATCGCGCTTACGTCAGTGGCGACTTGGTGCGAGCGAAAGCCCTGGTGCCGCAGAAATCCATTAGAGCGTTCACGTTGACGGGCACGCCGCGCGATGTGATCGAGCAAGTCGAAGAGTTGATCGCGGCCGGCGCGGATCACGTGTCGTTCGGCACGCCGACCGGTCCCGATCCCGCTCGTGCCATGCATCTCGTCGGCACGCAGATCCTGCCGCACTTCCGACGGAACTGAGCCGTGCATTCATCGATACGTATCAAAACGATCGCTGTACTCGGCGGCACGGGTCGCGAGGGCAGGGGACTCGCGCTGCGTTGGGCGCGTGCGGGTTATCACGTCATCATCGGCGGCAGAGATCTCGCGCGCGCGCAGACGACTGCTGCCACGCTGCGCGAGAAACTGGATCCGATGGCTCGTCTCACCGGAGCGCTCAATCTTGACGCCGCTGAGCAGGCGGATGTGATCGTGCTGGCGGTTCCATTCGCTGCTCAGCTCGACACGGCGCTGCATGTCCGAAACGCACTCAGAGGCAAAGTGCTGGTCGATGTGACTGTGCCGCTGGTTCCACCGAAGGTCGACATTGCGCAACTGCCGGGCGGTTCCGCTGTGGAACGGTTGCAGGCGGCGCTGGGGTCGGACGTTGCCGTTGTCTCGGCTTTTCAGAATGTTTCGGCCCATCACCTCGCGGACCTCGATCACGCGATCGATTGCGACGTGTTGATCTGCGCCGACGACGACCGCGCCGCGCAGATCGCGGTGGAGTTGGCGGAGGCTGCGGGGTTGCAAGGCTGGCGGTGCGGTCCGCTCAAGAACTCGCTGGTGACCGAAGGGCTCACTTCGCTGCTGATCGCGATCAACCGTCGTTACAAGGTACCGAGTGCCGGGATTCGTATCACAGGCGTCCCGACGGGCGCGCATTGATGAGCTGGGGAATGACGACTCAGGCGATCGTCGCGTTGAAACATCCGGATCGAGCCAAGGCGCGGCTTTCCGCAAGCTTGACCGCACAGTCTCGGCGTGAGTTGTACTTTCGAATGGCCGAGCATGTGCTGAGAACTCTGCGGCGGGTCGAGTCGATCGAGAGCGTGGCCGTCGCGACGGCGAGCGACGAGGTCGCTCGCTTCGCGCAAGGGCTCGGTGCTTTGGCGATCGACCTGTACGTGGATCTCGGGACGCGCGCGGCGTATCAACAGGCGATTGCGATCCACCGGCCCGGGGGAGCCCTGCTGCTCATCAATGGCGATCTGCCGTTCTTGCAACCGGAAGACGTTGAGATCATGTGTCGCAATCACGATGACGTTGTCATCGCGCCGGATCGGCACGGTTGCGGCACGAATGCGCTATGGTGTCGTACGGCTGGAATCATCGAGCCGCTCTTTGGCGAGAACAGCTTCAAGCGTCATTGCGCTGCCGTTCGAGCCGCTGGCATGACGCCTCGGGTCGTCAAACGGTTGGGGTTGGGATTCGATGTCGATGATCCGCAGGATCTTAGCTTGATCGGTCACAGGGCTCTGGCTCGTCCGAGCTTGCTCTCATGAGCTCGGTTATTGGAATTGGAGAGCGGGCGACGGCGGAGCAGGCCATTGCGTTGCTCGATGCCGACTGGCGCTCGCTCGCGCCCGCCGCGGCGGAGCGCCGAGATGCCGGTTGGGGCTCTCTCATCACTTACTCGCGCAAGGTGTTCATCCCGCTGACGCGGCTGTGCCGGGATGTTTGTCATTACTGTACGTTCGCGACGACGCCACGTTCCTTGGAGCGTGCTTACCTGACCCTTGAAGAGGCGCTGCAGATTGCGCGCGCGGGCGCGAATGCGGGCTGCAAGGAAGCGTTGTTCACTCTTGGGGACCGGCCGGAGACGCGATATTCGCATGCGCGTCGGGCACTGGCTGAGCTGGGGCACGAGTCGACGCTGGCGTATCTGAAAGAGGTCGCGGCGCGTGTCAGAGCTGACACGGGTTTATTGCCTCATCTGAATCCCGGCGTGATGGAGCAGACGGAGTTTCGTTTCCTGCGTCCGGTGGCGCCGTCGATGGGGCTGATGTTGGAAACCGCGTCGGCGCGGTTGTCACAGCGAGGCGGGCCGCACTTCGGGTCGCCTGACAAAATTCCGGAACACCGGTTGGCGAGCTTGCGTGCGGCCGGCGTCGCCAAGGTGCCGACGACCAGCGGCATCTTGATTGGCATCGGCGAGACCCGTCTCGAACGCATCGAATCGCTGCTGGCTTTGCGTGAGTTGCATGACGAGCTTGGCCATGTGCAAGAGATCATCATCCAGAATTTCCGGGCGAAGCCAGGCACGCGGATGGCGAATGCGCCGGAGCCTTCAATGGATGAGCTGGCGTGGACGGTGGCCGTGGCGCGCTTGCTGTTCGGCTCCCATATGAGCATTCAAGCGCCGCCGAACCTTTACGTTGGCGATTTCGCTGACTTGGTTGCTGCGGGCATCAACGATTGCGGCGGGATTTCGCCGGTGACGCCCGACCATGTGAATCCCGAGGCACCGTGGCCGCACGTGGAACGATTGACAGAGCAGCTTGCGAGCCGAGGGGCGACGCTGGTCGAACGGTTGACAGTGTATCCGAGCTACATCGAGCGGCGAGATGAATGGATCGATTCGGGGTTGCATGGGCAGGTATTGCGATGGAGTGATGGTGCCGGGTTGGCACGAGTTGGCGTGTGGTCACCGGGTAGTGCGGACGCACCGAGTGAGGAAGAGCTGCGGGAGCTGAAGGGTAGACCATTAGTTGCCGCTGACGCGGATGTCCGGATTCCATACGCCCGGATTGGCGGTGCCGTAATAGATATCGTACGACCCGGAGCTTCGGTGTCGCCGCGAGTCGGTTCGATCGTTTCGACTGTGAATGCGTTAGCTCGCGGCTCACGAGTTACCGATGCGGCCGTCGCTGAATTATTTACGGCACGTGGCGCGGACTTCTTGCATCTCCAAGCGGCGGCGGATGAGTTGCGCCGCGAGCAGGTTGGGGATGACGTTACGTATGTCGTCAATAGAAATATTAACTACACCAACATCTGTTTGTATCGCTGTACGTTCTGTGCGTTCTCCAAGGGTCGCTCGCATCAGTCGCTGCGTGGCCCGGCGTATGTAATGGAGTTGGACGAGATCGCTCGACGCGTGGACGAAGCTTGGCAGCGAGGAGCCACGGAAGTTTGCATGCAGGGCGGCATTCATCCGAGCTTCGATGGCAACACTTACTTGGAGATTTGCCGAACCGCGAAGCGGACTCAGCCGGGTATTCACGTCCACGCGTTCTCGCCGCTGGAGATTTCGCACGGCGCGCGCACGCTCGGTGTTTCCCTGGCGGAGTTTCTTTCGGAGATGAAGAGTGTGGGGCTTGGGTCGCTGCCGGGCACGGCGGCGGAGATTCTCGATGACGAAGTTCGGCGGGTGATCGCGCCTGATAAACCGGATACGAATAGCTGGTTACAGGTCATGCGCACGGCGCATCAGCTCGGGCTGCGCAGTACCGCTACGATCATGTTCGGCCACGTTGATAACTATCTGCACTGGGCGCGCCATTTGCGGCGAGTCCTGGAATTGCAGGAAGAAACAGGCGGGTTCACCGAGTTTGTTCCCTTGCCCTTCGTTCACATGGAAGCCCCGATGTACCTCAAAGGCCGCGCACGTCGCGGCCCCACATTGCGCGAGACGATCCTGATGCATGCGGTGTCACGGCTCGTGCTTGGCGAGCGCATTCGTAATATCCAGGTATCCTGGGTGAAGCTTGGTCCGGAATGGGCTGGACGGTGCCTGACGGCCGGGGCCAATGACCTTGGCGGTACTCTGATGAATGAGTCCATAAGTAAGGCCGCCGGAGCCGTTCACGGCCAGGAATTAGATGCCCTGCGCATGGGCGCATTGATCGAAGAAATCGCTCGGCGCAAAGTGCAGCGGACGACGTTGTACGGGCGGGCGGCGGCCGTGCCCTACCGCGACATCGATGTTTAGCGTGTCCTGCCGTAATGCTGGACTGGGTGATCGTCACTGATCAGGAGGTGAACGAAGTTTGGATGAATGAATAATTTCTCGCGTCCGACCTTCTTGGGCGTTTTGGCTTTCTTGGCGGCCATGGTCGCGGAGCGGGCGCTCTCGATATGTTTACGCGATCGACATTTGGCCAGGATATGTCGAAATTTTCAAGTTTTATCGACATGTTCTCCAAATGTGTCGATGGCATCGACATGAGCTCGGTCAGCCAATCACCACCTGTTCGGGCTCGTTGACGAAGTAACCCTGGATGAACTCGATCCCGAGCTGCCACAACACCGCCATCGTGTTCGCATCTTCCACCCGTTCCGCGATGGTCGCGACGTTCCGGCCTTTGGCCTGATCGACCAGCTCGCGTACGCGTTGTTGCAGGCCCTGGTCGACGGCGAGGCCCTGCATGAGCGTGCCATCGACCTTCACGTAATCGATCGGCAGATGAGCGATCAAACGTTGCGGATCGCGGCCGGTGCCGAAGTGTTCGATGGCGAACCGGAAGCCGATCTTGCGCAAGCCGTTCGCCAGCTCACTGCTGTCCGCCAGATATTCCGTGGCGATCTGCTCGCTGACCTGGAAGGCGAGGCGGCCCGGTTCGATACGGGAGGACTTGAGCTGGTTGAGCAGCCACTGCACCAGCGATTTATCGCGCACCGAGTCCTTCGATAGGCGCACGAACAACTGTTTCACCGGGCGGCTCGCGATGAACGTCATCGACGCGCCGATCACCCAGCGATCGATGTTCTTCATCAGATCGTTGCGCTCGGCGGCGGCCATGAATTCGCCCGGCAACAGCTCTTCGCCTTGCTCGTCGACCATGCGAACCAGCACGTCGAACATGCCCTTGTCTTCGCCGAGCAAGCTCGCGATCGGCTGTTGCATGAGACGGAAGCGGTTTTCCATCAGCGCGGCGCGGATGCGCTTGACCCACAATTCGTCGGCCGCTTCGCGCTTCGTCGATTCTTCTCGGTGGTCGACGATGCTCACTTTGCCGCCGCCCGAGCTCTCGGCGGTGCGCCGGGCGGTCAGTGCATCGATGAGGGCGGTGCCGGCGTTGGGTGCGCGCGGATCGATCAGGCCGATGCCCACGCTACAGGTACAGGAGATTTGCTTCTCGCTCAGTCGAAACACCTGGGTGCCGACTTTGCGGATCAGATTCGTCGCCCACACTTCGATGTCGCGAGCCGTGCCGCGCTCCATCAGCAACAGCAGGGTGCCGTCGCCGAAGCGGCCGAACAGGTCGGACGCCTGGCGGGTCTCGCCGATCAGGCCGGCGAATTGTGAGATGAAGTCTTCGAGGGCCAGCGGGCCGATGTCCTCGCTGATGGCGTCGAGCTTGTCGGGCTGAATCGCCACCAGTTCGCGCACGCCCGCCTTGATCGGTTGCGCCAGCGTCTTCTTCAGATGTTCGATGAAGAAGCGGCGTTGCAAGGCGCCGGTGCTGGCGTCGCGTTCCAGCGCTTCGGTGAGTTGTTCGTTGAGATTGCCGGACTCACGTTTGCGCGCGGCGAAACACAATCGCACGGCGGGCTCGCCGTCGAACTCGGTGCGCGACAGCTCCATTTCCAGCGGCACGCTGGAGCCATCATTCAACAGCGCATTCGCTTTGAGCGCGTGATTCGACCACTTACCTTGCAAACATGCGACTAACGCGCCCTTGAGCGCGGCATGAGCATCGGCGTCGAACACATCCATCAACGGCGTGCCGACCAGCGCATCGGCATCGGTGAAGCCATACAAGTCCAGCCACGCCGGATTGGCGTCGACGATGATGCCTTCCTGCACGTGAGCGATGGCATCGGCGGACCCGGCCATGAACGATTTCAATTGATCGCGATATTCGCGCGCCGAGCTGATGGTGCTGTTGAGCGCGCGGGCCTGGCGATTCGCTTCGAGCTCGCGGGCGACGACGCCGCGCAGGCGATTGGGATTCATCAACGTGACCACGTCCCGCGCGCCCTGTTGCATGGCGTTGGCGATGATCTCCTCATCGACCTGGTCGCGCGCGAACAGCACCGGCACGTCGGCGCCGTATTGCTTGGCCACCGTCATGACCTTGGTCATGTCGGCCGGGTCGGGGCCGACGAATGCGACCAGCATGTGCGCATTGATCTGTTGCAAGGCGTCGCCCAGGTCGGTGAGCTCCTTGATCCAATTGCAGCGCACGGCCACGCCGGCGTTTCGCAGGTTGCTGTTGATCGCCTCGACGTTGTCCTGATGACGGGTCAGGACAATCATCGGCACGGCGCTAGATTCGGCCAACGTTCTACTCCAACAAAACTCGTTACGGTCTCAAAGACCCACGACGGCGGTCTTCGCCGGGGCTCCGGCGATCTCCCGGACCAGCTTCGGCACCAGGTAGCCGGGCAGTCGGGCGGTCAGCGCCCGGTGCAGCTCGAGGCCGGAGGCTTCGGGCAGGTCGAAATGGGCCGCGCCCCGCACTTTGTCCAATACATGGAGGTAATAAGGAAGGACGTGTGTCTCGAATAGCGCTTCACTTAATTCGGCCAGGGCGGTCACGGTGTCGTTGACCCCTTTGAGCAGCACGGACTGGTTGAGCAGGGTGACGCCGGCGTCGACCAGCTGCCGGCAGGCCTGGCGCACGGATTCGTCGATTTCGCGGGCATGGTTGGCGTGCATGACCACTACTTTCTGCAGCTGCACGCTGCGCAGCCAGTCGAGCAAGCCGCAATCGATCCGCTCGGGCAGGACGATGGGGTAGCGGGTGTGGATACGCAGGCGGCGGATATGGGGAATGGCCTGGAGCGCGTCGGTCAGCTGTTTGAGCCGTCGATCGCTCAGGCTCCACGGGTCGCCGCCGCTGAGAATGACCTCGCTGATGGTCGAATCGGCGCGCAGGTGATCGAGGGCGCCGCCCCAGCCCTGTTGAAGAGCGGACTCTTCGCCATAGGGAAAATGCCGGCGAAAACAGTAGCGGCAATGGACCGCACAGGCGCCCGTCGCCACCAGCAACGCGCGGCCGTGATATTTGTGCAAAAGACCCCGGGCGGCCCGCCGGTCCATGTCGCCGACCGGATCGGTGACGAAGCCCTCGACCACCGCCGTTTCGGCGGCAATCGGCAGGACTTGGAGCAGCAACGGGTCGTTCGGATCGCCCTTGCGCATGCGGGCCACATAGCTTCGGGGCACCTTCAGAGCGAAGTCTTTGGCGGCGTCGATGGCCGGCAGAACCAGGGCCGGATCGAGCTCGAGCAGGATGCACAGCTCCCTCGGATCGGTCACCGCATCGGCCAACAGCTGCTGCCAGCCGGGCGCGGAACGCAGTGAAACGGGGTCGTGCTGGCTGGCCAACTGGTTTGCGTGGGAGGTTGCGGCTATCATCTGCGCCCTTTGCCGGGCCCCGCTGGATCGCGGGGCCGGTCCATTTTCGCAGACTTTAACCCGCGGTGCCCAATGGCCAGTTACTCCACCAATGAATTCAAGTCGGGCGTCAAAATCTTGCTTGAAGGTGTCCCGTATTCCATCGTCGAAAACGAGATGGTCAAGCCCGGCAAAGGCCAGGCGTTCAATCGCGTCAAAGTACGCAATCTGAAGAACGGCAAGGTCACGGAGCGCACGTTCAAGTCGGGCGACACGGCCGAGGCGGCCGACGTCGTTGAAACGGAAATGCAATATCTCTACACCGACGGCGAGTTCTGGACCTTCATGAACCCGGAGTCGTTCGAGCAGTACACCGCCGGTAAGGAAGCGCTCGGCGATGGCTACATCTGGTTGAAGGACGGCATGAATTGCACCGTCATGCTGTGGAACGGCGAGCCGCTCAACGTCACGCCGCCGGCGCACGTCGAGCTCAAGGTCATCGAAACCGATCCGGGCCTGCGCGGTGACACCGCAACCGGCGGCGCCAAGCCCGCCAAGCTTGAGACCGGCGCCACGGTGCGCGTGCCGTTGTTCATCAACGAAGGCGAGTACATCCGCGTCGATACCCGCACCGCCGAGTACATCGCTCGCGCCAAGGCTCCGGCGTAAGAATAGCGTCATCTCTCGCACGTCGCCGAGATGGGGTATCTCGTCCCGGCACCGTGCCCCCCTCTTGGCTGCGCTATCGCGCGCCACGTTGGGTCCCATCCCTGGGCGCACTGCTCCGACAAGGTCCCTCTTGCTCGAAGCTGCCGGGACGAGATACCCCACCTCGGCGCCGTGCCGACACACCAGTGGAAACGGCTTCGGCGTCGTGCCGCCATGTCGGCGGAAACGGCCCGGACGCTGTTTGCTTTGTCAGCTCGCGAGCAGCACCTGTACGAACTGCTCTAATCCTTCACGGTCTTGCTCGTCGAAGCGGGCCAGCTTCGGGCTGTCGAGGTCGAGCACGCCGATCAGCTCGCCGTTTCGAATCATCGGCACGACGATCTCCGAGTTCGACGCCGAGTCACACGCAATGTGACCAGGAAACTCGTGCACGTCACGCACGACCTGAGTCTTTCTCTGAGCGGCGGCGGTTCCGCACACACCTTTCCCCATCGCGATGCGTACGCACGCAGGTTTGCCCTGAAATGGACCGACCACCAGCTCGCCGTCCTTGAGTAAATAAAATCCCGCCCAGTTCAGCTCCGGCAGCGAGTGATAAAGCAGCGCCGCGCTGTTGGCGAGATTCGCGATCCAATCGCGCTCGCCCGCGATCAAGCCGCGCAGCTCTTCGACTAGTTGCCGATAAAGCACTGACTTTGGTTGGGTCGGGTCGATGTGACTTTCATGCATGACGTAACTCGGTAAAATTCGCTGGGCGGCTGAGCGCTATTGTAGTGTGACGCAATCGTGGTCACACAGCGGCATGCCGCTTACAGACTCAGGATCATCGATCACGCAGCTGGGACGCAGGACAGGTTATGCCGCAACAACGGTTGGCTCGCGCAAGGGTGGCGGGGTTCATCGCCTTACAGGTGCTGCTGCAGGCAGAGCCCGTCCAGACTTCTCAGAATTGACGGCGATGACCTCTTCGGATCAAACGACGGTCCGGCGCGAGCTGCCGCCGGGAGAGATCGTTGAACGATATCGAATCGTGCGCCTGCTGGGACGCGGCGGCATGGGGTCGGTGTATCTGGCGGAGCGTGCCGACGAGGAATATCAACAGTCGGTGGCGTTGAAGATCGTCGAGTGGTGTCCGGCCGTCACGGATCTCGCCGGTCGCTTTCGGGCGGAGCGTCAGATTCTCGCTCGACTCACGCACGAGAACATCGCGCGACTGCTCGATGGCGGTCAGATGTCGGATGGCACGCCGTATCTGGTGATGGAGCACATCGCGGGCACGCGCATCGATCACTACTGCAAGCTCGCCCGGCTCGGCATCGAAGCCAAACTCAAGTTGATGCAGCAAGTGTGCGCGAGCGTGCAGTACGCGCATCAGAACCTGGTGATCCATCGCGATCTGAAACCGTCGAACATCCTGGTGACGGATCAGGGCGTCGTGAAGTTGCTGGACTTCGGCGTCGCCAAGCTGCTCAGCGCAGATCACGTGAGCGATCACTCGATGACGCAGCAGATCGATCGCGTGCTCACGCCGGATCATGCGAGTCCGGAGCAATTGCTCGGCCAGCCTGTCGGCACGACGTCCGATATCTACGCGCTCGGCGTGCTGTTGTATGAGCTCTTGAGCGGCAAGCGTCCGTTCGAGTTCGCGAACCTGTCGCTGAGTGAGATCACGCGCATCGTCGGTCTCACCAGTCCGGCACCACCGAGTGCGCGCATACGCACGGAAACCGATCGACGCGGACTCGCCAATGAGTTGCGCGGCGACCTCGACAACATCGTGCTCAAGGCGATGCATCGCGATCCGAATCGCCGTTATCCGTCGGCGGCGGCCTTGGCGGCGGACATCCAGAATTATCTGGATGGCCGACCGGTGCAGGCGCGGCCGGATACTTTCACCTATCGTGCTCGCAAGTTTCTGCGTCGGAATGCGTGGGCAGTCTCCGGAGTCGCGGCGTCGGTACTGATGATCGCGACGGTGATCTCGTTCTACACCGTTCGACTCTCCGAAGAACGCGACATCGCGCAACGCGAGCGCAAAGCCGCCGACACCGTCGCCGAGTTCATGATCGACGTGTTCCGTCGCGCCAATCCCAATGAGACGCGGGGTGCCGAAGTCACGGCGCGCGACGCTCTCGATGCCGCCGCTGCTCGTATCGATCGAGATCTGAACAACGAGCCGCGGTTGCGTCTGGCGCTCATGCGCAAGATGGGGCAGTCGTACAGCGGCCTGGGATTGATGCCCGAAGCGCTGAGCTTGATGGAACGGCAAGTGAGCGTGGCGCGCTCGCTGTTCGGCGAGACCGATGTGGAGCTGGCGCGAGCGTTGGAAGCGCTCGGTCATGTGCATCATTCCATGTCGAAGTTCCCGCTCGCGGAGCAAGCGTTCGGTGAAGCTGAGTTGATCCGTATTCGGTTGGGACTGGAGCACGACGCTGAATGGGTGCGACTGCTGCATTCCATTGCCACCAACTTGCGCGCCGAGCAGCGTTTTGAGGATGCGATCAAATATCACCTCCGAGCCGAGCAGGGTGCCAGAGCGCTGCCCGAATCGGAGCACGCGACGCTGGGTAACGTCCTGCAAGGGCTCGCGTTTACGTACGGCGAATCGGGCGATTACGCTCATGCCGAGCCCTATGCGCGTGAGGCATTGCCGCTGTTGGAAGGCGCGGTTTACGAAGGGCACGATCTCTACGCCAATGGATTGAACACGCTCGGCCACATCCTGCGGCGGCAATTCAAGCTCGAAGAGGCCGAGCCCTTGTTTCGTCGCTTCGTGGCGCGCCAGACCGAGATGCTCGGCAAGAATCATTTCCTCGTGGCCCGCGCGCAGAACAATCTGGCAACGCTGTTGCGAGCCAAAGCCGACTACAAAGGTGCGGAAGACGCGCTGCTGGAAGCGCTGCGAATCTATCAGTCCGGCCGCGAGCCGGACCGGCTGGATCTTGCCATCGCGCATCACAACCTGGCGGGCGTATATCGTGAAGCCGGCGATTTTGTGCACGCTTTGGAGCACGCCGACCAGGCGATCGCGCTCAAGCGTGAAGCCGTCGGGCCGGGCAGTCCGCAGTTGGTGAGCTCTTTGCTGGAGCGATCGGGAGCGTTGCGCGAGCTGGGTGAATTCGCCGAAGCGCACGACTCGTTGGCCGAAGCCGAGACCATCGCGGCTCAGCGATTCGATCCGAGCGATCGGCGGCACGTGATGGTCACCATCGAGCGCGGTCGCTTGAATTTCGTGACGGGCAAAACGGGGGAGGCGCAAAAAGATCTCGAGAGCGCCGTCGCGAGTTTGCGTAAACAAGACGAACCGGCGCGCCTCGCCGAAGCGCTTTGCAATCTCGCCGAGTTACGTACGGACGCCGGTGACATGGCCGGCGCGCGAATGTTGCTCGACGAGGCTGAGGCGTTGCGTCGAAAGATCATGCCGGCGGCCCATCCCGCATTGGCAGCCGTGCAGCGTCAGTTGAGTGCTCTCAAGGTGACCGATCCTCTCGCTCGGTAAATCCTGCGCCTTGTTCACGGCTGCAGTGGAGCGCATCTTTAGGCAATCATCGTGCGGCTTCGGATAACAGCACCGCACGCGTCGACGGTGACAATGCGCACCGTCACGATTCGTTGAACCTTCGAGGTCACCATGCAACAACGTAAATTGGGTACACAGGGTCTGACAGTGTCCGCGCTCGGTCTGGGCTGCATGGGCATGGCGCAGGTCTACGGCGAGAGCGATGACGCCGAGTCGATCGCGACCATTCATCGCGCCCTGGAACTCGGCGTGAATTTTTTCGATACCGCCGAGGTCTACGGTCCGTACATCAACGAAGAGCTGCTCGGCAAAGCGCTCAAGGGCAAGCGCCAGCACGCCATCGTCGCGACCAAGTTCGGCTTCGATCTGACCGCGAAGGACCGGCTCGTCGCGGTCAACAGCCGGCCGGAGAACGTGTTCAAGGTCGCGAACGAAAGCCTGCAGCGGCTCGATACCGACTACATCGATTTGTTCTATCAGCATCGGGTCGACCCGGCCGTGCCCATCGAGGAGACGGTCGGCGCGATGGCGGAGTTGGTGAAGCAGGGTAAGGTGCGATATCTGGGCTTGTCGGAGGCAAGCGTGGCGAACATCCGGCGTGCGCACTCGGTGCATCCGATCTCGGCATTGCAGAGCGAATATTCGCTGTGGGAACGCAATCTGGAGGCCGAGATCATCCCTCTGATACGCGAGCTGGGCATCGGCCTGGTGCCGTATTGTCCGCTCGGTCGAGGTTTCCTCACCGGCACGGCGCCGCGGCTGGAATCCACGAACGACGCTGATTTCCGTCGTCGCGACCCGCGCTTCCAGGGCGAGAACTACGATCGCAATCTGCGTCTGGTCGAGGAAGTGAAAACGGTCGCCAAGAAGAAGGGCGCAACCGCGGCACAGGTTGCGCTCGCGTGGGTGCTTCAGAAGGGCAACGACTTCGTTCCGATTCCGGGCACCAAGCGTCGCAAGTATCTCGAAGAGAACGCCGCATCCGCCTCGCTCACGCTCACATCGCAGGAGATGCAGCAGCTCGATGCGATCGGCGCAGAGCAAGTGTCTGGCCCGCGCTACAGCGAGCAGTTCATGAAGCTGGTCGATCGCTGATCAGGCGCGGTCGAACGGAAACGCGAGCACGGCGTCGATATGTTTGGCGCCGGTCGCGCACATCACGAGGCGATCGAAGCCCAGCGCGACACCGGAACATTCCGGCAAGCCGTGTTCGAGCGCCGCGAGGAACCGTTCATCCATCGGCATCGATGGCAAGCCGCGTTTGGCGCGCTCGGCGAGATCACGTTCGAACCGGGCGCGCTGTTCGGCCGGATTGGCCAGTTCGTGAAACCCATTGCACAGCTCGAGCCCATCCATGTAAGCCTCGAAGCGCGAGGCGACCGGGCCGCGAATCTGCGCGAGCGCCGCTTGCGAGGCGGGGTAGTCGTAGATGAAGGTCAGCCGATCGTGACCGAGTTGCGGGCCGACCAGAATGCCCATGATCAAATCCAGGCATGCGTCGCGATCGTTTCTCACATCGCGAGGCACTTCGATGTCCGCGCTTTCCAGTCTCGCGATCAGCACGGCCAAGGGATCGTCGAATGGATCGATGCCCGCATGCAGATGCACGGCTTCCCGATACGTGAGCCGTTCGGAGCGATCGAAGGAGCGTGAGGGCGGCAGCATCGCGCCGATCAGACGCTCGACGTCCGACATCAACGCATGATGATCCATGCCGAGCCGATACCACTCGATCATGGTGAACTCGGGATTGTGCGAGCGGCCCCTCTCGCCATCGCGATAGACCTTGCAGATCTGCCAGATGTCGCCGCACCCGGCCGCGAGCAAACGTTTCATCGCGTACTCGGGCGATGTCTGCAAGAACGTGCGACGGCCGAGGGTGGTCGCGCCGACGCTGGCCAGATGCACGTCCGTGACCGCGGCCGAGCTGATCGTCGGCGTATCGACTTCCAGCGCGCGAGTGGCGGTGAAATATTCCCGCGCGGCGCGCAGCATGGTGGCGCGAATCTCGAGCGTCGCAATCGGCGCTGTCGGTCGCCACGCCGACGAGGGCCGGTCGTTACTCATTTCGCGACTCGCGCAATGGGCCGGCCGAGCTGCACGGTCGAATTCGGGTGCAGCGACGGGTCCCAGTGAATGCGGCCGCGCTCGAACAACAGCACCACCGTCGAGCCCATGTTGAAGCGGCCGAGCTCTTCGCCTTTGTCGAACTCATGGCCCACGCCGCTGGCGATGATTTCCGGACGCTTGCGACGGCGCGGCGGCGGATTCACTTCGCCACAATGCACCGTCTCGATGCTGCCCACGTGCAACGCGCCGACCAGAATGACCGCGACTCGCCCGATCGGCGTGGTGAATTCACAAATCAAGCGTTCGTTGCGAGCGAACACCCGCGGTACGGCCCGCGCGGTGGATGCGTTCACGCTGAACAGTTCGCCCGGGACGTAAATGTTCTTGAACGCCGTGCCCGCATACGGCATGTGAATGCGGTGATAGTTGTACGGCGCCAGATAGATGCAGGCGAAGCTGCCGTTACGATACGTGGCGATGGACTCTTCGTCGCCCGCCAGCAGTTCCTGCAGCGTGTAGTGCTGTCCTTTGGCTTGCAGAATGGACTCGTTCAGCAACTCGCCCACCTGACTCACGGTGCCATCGACGGGGCTGACGACGAATTCCTGTTCGATGGCGATCGGGCGGGCGCCCGGCTTCAGCGCGCGCGTGAAAAAATCGTTGAACGTCCGATATGCAAATGGATCGGGCTGGACCGCCTCGGCCATGTTGATATCGAACAGGTTCAGGAAGATGCGCAGAAACGTGTTCTTGACGAACGGCGACGGGCTGCGCGTGATCGCGTAGATCGCGCGCGACATCAAGTGTTTGGGCAGAACGTACTGAAGCGCGGCGAACAGCCGGTCGCCCGTACTGACGTTGGGTACTTCAGTCATGAGGACGCGGAGGCAGCGACGATGGCGCGGTAGTCTTCGGCGATGATCGGCACTTCGTGCGGCGTCGAGGACAAGGCTCGCAACGCGCCGTTCGGGTCGACGATGAAGATGGCGGCGGAGTGATCGACAGTGTAGTTGCCGCCCGCCTGCTGCGAGATCGCCACTGGCACGCCCATCTTCAGGGCGAACTCATGAACCGCGTTCTGCTCGCCGGTGATGCCGGTGAAGGTCGGGCTGAACGATTTCACGTACTGCGCCAGGCGCTCCGGCGTGTCGCGCTTGGGATCGACCGAGACGAGCACGATGTGCGGACGCTGTTCAGTCGGCAGGTCGGTGAGCTTCTTCTCCACCTGGGCCAGCAGCGCGAGCGTCGTCGGGCACACGTCCGGGCAGGAGGTGAAGCCGAAGAACAGAATGCTCCAATGGCCGCGCAACTGTTCGAGGCCGAACGGCTTGCCCTGCTCATCGATGAACGCCATCGGCGGCAGCGGCCGGGCCGGCTCGAGCAGGGTCGCCCTGGCGAGCGTCGGCCCGCTGGAGCGATCCATCAGCGCGCGCGACACCAGCATGCCCGCCGCTATCGCTACAATAGCGACCAACGCCGCGAGTCCTATCGTTTTTGCTCGATTCATTTGTCTCCTCGTGGCGCAAAGTATCGCATGCCCGCCAAGAAATCCGCCTCCAGGAAGTCCACCGCCAAGCTGCGCGCCGTGCCGGGCCGTGGCACTTCGACCAAACCCGGCGCGAAGAAATCCGGGACGGCGAGCGCGAAACGCGATCGGGCCGCCTCCGTGGTCGAATCGTCACCTGTCGCCGGCGCGCCCGATCCTGTAACAGTGGCTCAGCTCATCAGCTTCGGCGCCGAACGCTTCGCTCACGCGGAGCTCTGGTTTGGCCACGGCACCGACAATGCCGTCGATGAGGCCGCCGAGTTGGTGTTCTTCGCAGCCGGGCTGCGGCATGACGAAGCGGACGAAGTGTACGGCCAGACGCTCAAGCCCGCGCAGCGAACCAAGGCGCTGGGGTTGATCGAGCGGCGCATTCGGGAGCGCATTCCCGCTGCCTATCTCACGCATCGGATGTGGTTCGCCGGTCATGAGTTCTACGTCGACGATCGCGTGCTGGTGCCGCGCTCGCCGATCGCCGAGCTGATCCAGGCGCGTTTTCGTCCCTGGATCGATCCCGGCAAGGTCCGTCGCATTCTGGATATCGGCACCGGCTCGGGGTGTATCGCGATTGCCAGCGCGCTCGCGTTTCCTAAAGCAAAGGTCGACGCGGCGGACCTGTCCCCCGACGCGCTGGCGGTAACGCGCAAGAATATCGAGCGTCATTCCGTTCAGGACCGCGTACGGGCGGTGAGGTCGGACGTTTTCGACGGGTTGAAGGACGAGCGCTACGACGTGATCGTTTCCAACCCGCCGTACGTCGGCGATGAAGAGTTGGCGGGCTTGCCAGAGGAATATCGCCGCGAACCGGTCATGGGTTTGCACGGCGGCCGCGACGGCCTCGACATCGTGCACCGGATCATCGACCAGGCCGCCGCGCATCTGCAGCCGCACGGAATATTGATCGTCGAAGTGGGCAATTCCGAGGATGCGCTGGTCGAGGCGCGGCCTAAGATGCCGTTCACCTGGCTCGAATTCGAGCGCGGCGGCGGCGGGGTGTTCCTGCTTACCAGAGAACAGCTGGTCGCAAAGTGATAAAAAAAGTCTGAATAGGATGCGCAGGGCGCAGGGCGGGCCCGCCCTGTCTGTGGGTAGAATCGGTATGTATGTGCGTACGTACTAACTGGCTCTCCGCGTTGCTCCATGTCCGGTAACACCTTAGGCAAGCTCTTCACTGTCACCACCTTCGGCGAAAGCCACGGGCCGGCGCTCGGCTGCATCGTCGATGGGTGTCCGCCGGGCTTGGAGTTGTCCGAGGCGGATATTCAGCCGGAGTTGGAGCGGCGCCGCACGGGTACCTCGCGGCACACCAGTCAGCGCAAGGAGCCGGATCAGGTGAAGATCCTGTCCGGCGTTTTCGAAGGGCGCACCACCGGAACGCCGATCGGTCTGCTGATCGAGAATACGGATCAGCGCTCGCGCGACTACGAGAAGATCAAAGATCGGTTTCGGCCGGGGCACGCCGACTACACCTATCAACAGAAGTATGGCTTTCGTGACTATCGCGGCGGAGGACGATCCTCGGCGCGCGAGACGGTGATGCGTGTCGCCGCCGGCGCCATCGCTCGTAAATATCTGCGTGAGCGCCTCGGCGTGAGCATTCAGGGATACCTCGCGCAACTCGGCCCGCTGGTGCTCGAGCCGAAGTCGTTGAGCACGGTGTACGACAACCCGTTCTTCAGTCCCGACCCGTCGCGGCTGGAAGAGCTGGAGGAGTACATGGTCAATCTGCGTCGCGAAGGCGATTCCGTCGGCGCGCGTGTGAACGTGATCGCGAGCGGCGTGCCGGCGGGGCTGGGCGAACCGGTGTTCGATCGACTCGATGCGGACATCGCCTTTGCGATGATGAGCATCAACGCCGTGAAGGGCGTGGAGATCGGGGCTGGCTTCGCGAGCGTGAGCCAGAAGGGCAGCGAGCACCGCGACGAGATCACGCCACAAGGCTTCCTCTCCAACAACGCGGGCGGCGTGTTGGGCGGCATTTCCTCGGGACAGGACATCGTGGTGAGCATCGCGCTCAAGCCCACGTCCAGCATCATCGTTCCGGGCCGCTCCATCGATGTGGACGGCAATCCGGTCGAAGTTGTCACCACCGGGCGGCACGACCCGTGTGTAGGACTGCGCGCCACGCCGATTGCCGAAGCCATGCTGGCGCTGGTCCTGATGGATCACTACCTCAGGCACCGCGGCCAAAATGCCGAAGTGACTGCGAAATTCGCGCTTAAGACGCTGCTTCCCGACGGTGATTGAGGTAGTGTGCGCGGCCCGATTTGAACGTAATAACGGGCTATTCGGCATGGGGCCGGATGGCCGTCCTGGCGAGCAACTGAGTCTGGAGTCATGAGCAAGCGTTGGAATGTGGCGGTTCTGGGTGCGACTGGTCTGGTCGGCGGCAACATGCTGTCGATCCTGGAACAGCGCAATTTTCCGGTGGGCGAGCTGTTTCCCCTGGCGAGCGCCAAATCCGTCGGCAAAACCATTCGCTTCAAAGGTAAAGACATTCCGGTCCTGGACGTCGAGACATTCGACTTCACCAAGGCGCAGGTCGGCCTGTTCTCGGCCGGTGCCAGCGTCTCGAAGGTGCACGCGGTGCGCGCCGGCCAGGCCGGCTGCGTGGTGGTCGATAACACCTCGCAGTTCCGCTATCAGGACGACATCCCGCTGGTGGTGACCGAGGTCAATCCGCACGCCATCGCGGGCTACAAGAAACACAACATCATTGCCAACCCGAATTGCTCGACCATGCAGATGCTGGTGGCGCTGAAGCCGTTGCACGATGCCGCCGGCATCGAGCGCATCAACGTGGCGACGTATCAGTCGGTGTCGGGCGGCGGCCAGAAGGCCATCGACGAGCTGCAGAGCCAGACCGAGACGCTGCTCAAGGGCGGCTCGGTGACGCCGAAAGTGATCGCCAAGCAGATCGCGTTCAACTGCGTGCCGCAGATCGACGTGTTCCTGGACAACGGCTACACCAAGGAAGAAATGAAGATGTTCTGGGAGACCCAGAAGATCCTCGAGGACAAGAACATCAAAGTGAACGCGACCGCGGTCCGCGTCGGCGTGTTCGTCGGCCATTCCGAGGCGGTCAGCATCGAGACCCGCCGCAAGCTCACCGAAGGCGAAGCCAGGGAATTGCTGAGCAAGGCGCCTGGGGTGGTGCTGATGGACGAGCGCAAGCCGGGCGGGTATCCAACCCCCGTCACCGAAGCCGCCGGCACCGATCCGGTGTTCGTGGGACGCATCCGGGAGGACATCAGTCACGACCGGGGTCTAAATCTGTGGATTGTGTCCGATAACGTTCGCAAGGGAGCAGCGTTAAATAGCGTCCAAATCGCCGAGATTTTGGTGAAAGAGTATTTGTGAGCTATAGTTGCGCGCCTAACGTCAGGAAGCACATGAACTTTTCATGCACTTCGAGGGCGAGCGCGCTGATCATCTATAGCAAGGGCGCTTGTCATAAGGTCGTTGCATAACGCCTTGGGGCAAGCTCCCCCACATCGCTGAAGGATGCTTCGGGACACGTACCGGGAGAGCTGATGAGAAGACACCTGCCGCGCCTGCTGCTGACGGGCGCCCTGCTGTCCCCAGCGACGCTATATGCACTGGGTCTGGGGGAAATCCGCCTCAATTCCGCCCTGAATCAGCCTTTCAACGCGGAAATCGAGCTGCTGTCGCCGACCACGGAGGAGCTGGGCAGCCTGAAAGTCGCGCTGGCCAGCAACGATGTGTTCTCGCGCTATGGCATCGATCGGCCGCAGTACCTGAGCAACTTCGACTTCTCGGTGAGCCGTAACCGCGAGGGCAAGGCGACCATCAAGGTCACCTCGAATCGTTCGGTGACCGAGCCGTATGTGACGTTGCTGGTCGAGGCGACCTGGGCCCGTGGACGTCTGGTTCGCGAGTACACCGTGCTGCTCGATCCGCCGGTGTTCATGCCGTCCCAAAGCGAAGCGCCCGCGCCAGTCACGACGCCGCAGTCGGCGACGACGGCGGAAGGTCGCATCGAACGTCGTCCGACTCCCGCTCCCGAGCAGCCCGCTGCTCCTGTTCCCGCGCCGCGTGCCACGGTGCCGACACCGGCTCCCGAGCGCACGCCCGAGCCCACGGCTCAGCGCACCGAAACATCGAGCAGCGATCAGCAGATCGTCGCGTCGCCGGGCAGCGAGTACACGGTTCAACGCAATGACACGTTGTCGAAGATCGCGGCCGCCGCGAACCCGGGCAACCGTCGCGTCAACAACCGCACGATGATCGCGTTGTTCCGCGCGAACCCGCAGGCGTTCAGCGGCAACAACATCAATCGCCTGCGCGCCGGCAGCGTGCTGCGCATTCCTGAATTGTCCGAGATCGAGGCGATCTCCAATGACGAGGCTGCCGCGGAAGTGGCTCGTCAGGCAGCGGAGTGGAGCGGCGGCGTGGTCGCCGACACCACACCGGAAGCTGATCGCCTGCGGTTGGTAACGCCGCAAGAAACGCCGACTCCGCCGACGCCGGCACCGGCTCCGCAGACGCAGGCTCAAACGCCGAAGCCGTCTGCCTCCGCGGCCCCGGGCACGCCGGCTGCGCCGGATCGTCGTGTCGAAGTCGAGAATCCTGGCTTGGCGCAGGCTCAGCGCAATGTCGAGCCCACGCCCGCGCAACAGCCGCAGGCTGAGCAGCAGACGCCGCCGACGGAAGCTCAGGCGCCGACGCCGAGCGAGCCCGCTCCGTCTGCCGAACCGCAGCCAGCTCCGACCGCGGAACCGGCTCCGCAAGCGCCGCGTGCTCAGACCCCGCCGCCAGCGCCCGAGCCGTCGCTGGTTGAACGCATTACAGATTATTGGTGGGCAGTGGTCGCGCTCGGCCTTGCCGTGGTCGTCGGCGTATTGTTCATGCGCCGTCGTCGCGAGAGCGAGGACGATTCGCTCGACTCACTGTCTTCGCCGCTCGCGTTCGATCCGCCGGCGGAACGTCCCGCCCGCGCGCTTGCGCCGTCGAGCAAGGGCGGCCGCGCCGATGCGTTCCTCGTGGAAGGCGAGGACGACGCCGGTCTGGTGAAGACCAACCTCGACACCGATCTCGACGACGGTCTGGATTTCGATCAGCCCGCGCCGACGACTCGTCGCGAGCCGGCCCGCGGCTTCGAGCCTGCGGCTGCTGCCGCGGCCCCGGCCGCAGCCCGCGCCGTCGAAGACACGATGAGCAGCGAGTCGGCGGTTCGTTTCGATCAGCAGGACGCGCTGGCCGAGGCCGACTTCCACATGGCGTACGGTCTGTACGACCAGGCCGCCGATCTGGTGAAGATCGCGATCGATCGCGAGCCGTCGCGCCGTGACTTGAAGCTCAAGCTGCTCGAGATCTACTTCGTCTGGGGCAACAAGGATCTGTTCCTCGACACCGCGCGCGATCTGTACGAGACGCGTACCGAGGCCGCGCCGGGCGAGTGGGACAAGGTCCTGATCATGGGCAAGCAGATCGCCGCCGAGAACGAAATGTTCAAGGGCGAGGGCGGTCACGTGGATCTGGTCGACGTGAACCTCGAAGGCGGCGAGAACCGCGTCGACGTCGACCTGTTCGCCGAGCCCTCGGGCGAAGAGCGCCAGGGCCTGGATCTGGAATTCGCGAGCGGCGAGCACCGCGGTCCGAACGATGCCACGCAGGTCGCGAGCGATCTGGACTTCCTGCTCGACGAGCCGAACGACGACGACACGCAGGAACAGCGCACGCGCGAAATCGATGCGCTGGCCCGCACGCAGGAAACGCCGACCATCGAATCGCCGATGATCGATCGCACTACCTCGACCGTCCGCGAGAAGATCGACGCCGCGCTGTTCAGCAAGGGCACCAGCACCGGTGACACCGCCGAGCTGTCGATCGACGATCTCGGCCTCGATGCCGACTCGCTCGATCAGGGCCGCGCGCTGGAAGACACCCATTCGCTCGACAAGGACACGATCGAAGACGTGCGGCCGCTGCGCGACGACGAGATGACCCAGCTGGCGCCGTCGTTGAGCAGCTTCGATCGCACGATGGAAGCGCCGCGTGTCGCGGAGCGCTTCGATGGCGACATCGAGAGCACCGGCACGATTTATATCGATCAGGTCGATCTGACCGGCGGCGGTGGCGACACGGCCGAGCATCCGCGTCCGGACACGGACTCGACGGCGTCGATGAAGAGCTCGCTGGCGATGACCGACATCGACCTAGACCTGGACGATCTGAGCGATGCGCGCCCGAGCTCGGATACCGTGCGTCATCCGCGCAAGGACGACGACATCTTCTCGAGCGACGTGTTCGGCAGCGACGAGCGCACGCAGGAAGTGCCGCGCGGCGGCGTCGATCTCGACGTAGGCGAACCGCTGTCCTCGAACGAGGACCACGAGCCGACCCAGCGTCACGCGATGCCGACCGAGATGGAGCTGTCCGAGCTCGAGCCGGTCACCATGAGCGAGGTTGGCACGAAGCTCGATCTGGCCCGCGCCTACATGGACATGGGCGATCCGGACGGTGCCCGTAGCATCCTCGATGAGGTGCTCTCGGAAGGTAATCCGAGCCAGAAGCAGGAAGCGCAGCGGCTCATGGATTCGATTCGCTAATCGGTTTGAGACGGCAGCCCCCGCTCGTGGGGCTGCCCAATTTCGTTATCCTTGCGCTCCCTGGCCGCTTCCTCGCGGCTGACATCACTCTTCTGAATGCCTCGAATCGCCCTCGGCATCGAATACGACGGCAGCAGCTTTGCCGGCTGGCAGTCGCAGTTCCACGCCACTGGAATCCAATCCGTGGTGGAGAAGGGGCTGTCGGTCGTCGCCGATCATCCGGTGGAAGTCGTCGCGGCCGGCCGCACGGACGCCGGTGTGCACGCGGCCATGCAGGTCGTTCACTTCGACACCACGGCTGAACGCACCGAGCGTGCCTGGATGCTTGGTGCCGTGTCGAACATGCCGAAGGAAGTCAGCGTTCTCTGGTCGCGCGAAGTGCCCGAAGGGTTCCACGCGCGCTATTCAGCCATCGCTCGCCGTTACAGGTACGTGATCCTGAACCGCGTGCCGCGGCCAGCGCTGAACGCTCAGCGCGCGGCCTGGGTGCGTGAGCCGCTGGATGAGAAGCGCATGCATGAAGCCGCCCAGCATCTGGTGGGCGAGCACGACTTCTCGTCGTTTCGCGCCGCGCAGTGCCAAGCGCGAACCCCCATGCGTCACCTGCATGAGATCTCAGTGACGCGACATGGGGAGCTGGTCGTTCTCACTGTCTGCGCCAATGCCTTTCTGCATCACATGGTGAGGAATATCGCGGGCGTGCTCATCGCGATCGGCACCGGCGAGCGGCCGGTGGACTGGACCGCGCAGGTATTGGGCTACAGGGATCGGAAGCTCGGCGGCGTCACCGCCGTGCCGGGCGGGCTGTACCTGGCGGGTATCCGCTATGCCGCCGCCTTGAAACTACCCAGCGAGCCGGAATTCACAGTTTTGGCACCGGTCCCCGCAACTTGCCCGCAGGTTCGGGACCAAGTATAGATGCACCCCTCTCAATTCAGGCTGTCACCATGACCTGGTTCGAAAAGATCATGCCTTCGCGGATCAAGACCGAGCGTCGCACGCGCTCCGTCCCCGAAGGCCTGTGGATGAAGTGCTCCGCTTGCGACGCGGTTCTGTACCGCGCCGAGCTGGAGCGCAATCTCCATGTGTGTCCGAAGTGCGGCCATCACATGCGCATCGGCGCGCGCGATCGGCTCGAAGCGTTCCTCGATCCGGAAGGGCAGGTGGAGCTGGCCGACAACATCGAGCCGGAAGATCCGCTGAAATTCCGCGACACCAAGAAATATCGCGACCGCCTGCAGGCCGCGCAAAAGAACACTCAGGAAAAAGACGCGCTGATCGTCATGGCCGGCACGCTGATGGGCGAGCCCGTGGTGGCGTGCGCGTTCGAGTTCTCGTTCCTCGGTGGCTCGATGGGCTCCGCGGTGGGCGAACGTTTCGTGCGCGCGGCGGAGCATGCTTTGGAGCATCGCAAGCCGCTCATTTGTTTCTCCGCGAGCGGTGGCGCGCGTATGCAGGAAGCATTGCTGTCGCTGCTGCAAATGGCGAAGACCAGCTCCGCGCTCGCTCGCCTGGCGCAGGCTCGCATTCCATATATCTCGGTGCTGACCGATCCGACGACCGGCGGCGTGTCCGCCAGTCTCGCGATGCTCGGCGACGTGAACATCGGCGAGCCTAAGGCGCTGATCGGTTTCGCTGGCGCGCGCGTCATTCAGCAGACGGTGCGTGAGACGCTGCCCGAGGGTTTCCAACGCAGCGAATTCCTGCTGGAGAAGGGAGCGCTGGACATGATCGTCGACCGCCGCGATATGCGTGAGCGCATCGCCGGTCTGCTCACCATCTTCATGCACAAGCCGGCGCCGCAGCCGAAGGTCGCGGCTTAGTTCGCAACTCACATCCGCCAGCGGCGTGCTCGGACGCCGCTTCGGCCGTTGCCCCAGCGCGAAACGGGCGCTGTTGGCACGGGCTCTGTTCCGAATGGTGACTGTTTCGCCATGAAATCTCTCGGCGATTGGCTGCGTTGGCAGGAGACGCTGCATCCGAGCGCGATTGACCTCGGCTTGGACCGCATGCGTCGCACGCTCGAACGGCTGCATTGGCGACAGCCCACGTGCCCCGTCATCACCGTCGCGGGCACGAACGGCAAGGGCTCGACCGTCGCACTGACCTCGCAGATTCTCCGCGCTGCCGGCTATCGAGTCGGCACGTTCACTTCGCCGCATCTGATTCGTTATAACGAGCGCATCGTCATCGATGGCCGCGAAGTGTCGGACGCATCATTGGTCGCGGCGTTCGAGCGCATCGACGCGGCACGCGCTTCTGACACACTCACCTTTTTCGAATTCAACACTATCGCCGCGCTGCTGGTGTTCGACACCGCGGGCGTCGATGCGATCGTGCTCGAAGTGGGACTTGGCGGACGCCTCGACAGCGTTAATGCCGTCGATGCCGATGTCGCGGTTGTCTCCTCGATCGCGCTCGACCACTGCGACTGGCTCGGCTCCGATGTGGAAACAATCGGCCGTGAAAAGGCGGGCATTTTCCGCGCGGGCAAACCTGCGATCTTCGGCTCGCGTGACATGCCAGCATCCATCGCTGAGGTCGCTCAGCAGTTGGGCGCGCCGCTGTATCGGCTGGGTCAGGAGTTCGACTGGCGAGGCGAGGGCGAGCGCTGGTCCTGGCGCGGGCGGATCACGAGCTACGACAACCTTCCACGCCCCGCGCTTCACGGCGAATTGCAGTTCGACAACGCCTCGGCCGTCCTGTGCGCGTTGGAATGCCTGTCGTCGCGACTGCCGGTGACGCGCGAAGCAATCGAGGCGGGACTGCGCAACGTGACGCTGCCCGGACGCTTTCAGGTCGTGCATCGGACCGAGCCGGCCGCGGTCGATTGGATTCTGGACGTCGCACACAATCCCGCCGCGGCTCAAGCGCTGGCGGGGCAGCTCGCTGCGCGTCCCATCGGCGGACGAACCATCGCGGTGTGCGGCATTCTCGGCGACAAGGACATCGAAGGCATTGCGACGGCGCTGCGTAATTCCTTCGACGGTTGGATCGTCGTCGGCTTGCCAGGCGCCCGATCCGTGCCCGTCGACGCCTTGGCGCAGCGTCTCGCTCAGATGGGCGCGCATATTGCGAAAACAGCCGCGACCGTCGCGGGCGGTTGCGAAGCTGCGCGGACGATGGCGCGCGCCGGCGATCGTATCGTCGTGTTCGGCTCGTTTCTGACCGTCGGGCCCGCGCTCGAATGGTTGCAGGCGGGAAGTTGAGTTTCAGGGGTTAACTTACGTGTCGTTCGCGCGCGGCGCCTTTTATACTTCGCGCCGTGGAACGCCCTGTAAAAGAACGCTTGATCGGTGCGGCTGTGTTGATGGCCGCGGCCATCATCCTGATTCCCGAGATGCTCTCGGGACCCGGCCGCGAGTCTGCGGAGAAGCAGGCACAGACGGCCGCGAACGGCACGGGCGGCGGCGAAGCCGCCATCAAGACCTACACCATCGATCTGAGCAAGTCGCCAGGCTCGGCCCCACCGACTCCGATCGAGCAGACCGACAATCGCGCGCCACCGCCGGAAGAAACCCCGCCACCGGAGACGCTAACTGCAGCCGAGCAGCCGCAGTCTCCCGCCGCGGCTCAGGTTTCCCCCGAGCCAAAAGCACCCACACTCGCCGAGCAGCCAGCGCAGAGGACCGCTCCGCCTGCCGAAGCTCCGAAGCCGGAACCGCGCACTGAAGCTCCGCCGCGCCAGGTCGCCGCGCAGCCGGCGCGGACCGAGGCGCCGCCCAAGCCTGAGGCGAAACCTGAATCGAAGGCTGAAACGCCCAAATCCGAGCCGCGCGCCGTTGCTTCCGCGCCGTCCGCCCCCAAATCGTCGGTTCCCACGGGCAAAGGTTGGGCGGTGCAATTGGCAAGTTATGCCAGCGAGGCGACGGCGACCCGAGTCATGAACGAATGGCGTGGTAAAGGTCAGAGCGCTTTCGTCATGCCGGTGACGACGGGCGGCAAGACGCTCTACCGCGTTCGGATCGGGCCCAGCAAGGATCGCGCCGGTGCCGAAGCCGTGCTGAAGCTGGTAAAGACTTCCATCCCCACCGCCGCCGTGGTGGCGCATCCGTGAGCGATGATCGGTCCGTTCCGCGGGATGACCGCGCCTTGTTCTGTGCGCGGGCCGTTGTTTCCAAACCGAGCCGCGCTGATAGAATCCGCGCGCCCCAGGTCGCGAGGCCGTAATCGTTGTTGCGCTTATGAATGGTGCTGACTACCTGATTCTCGGCGTACTGCTTCTTTCGATGCTGTTGGGGTTCATCCGCGGATTTGTTCGCGAAGCCATTGGCGTGATCGCCTGGCTGGGCGGACTGTGGCTCGCCTGGCGTTATGCCCACATGGTGGAGCCGCTGCTGGCTGGCAGAGTCGGCGATCCTCCGGTAAGTACCTGGGCCGCCCGCACGCTGATCGTGCTCGCGGTGCTCATCGTCGGCTGGATTCTCGCGGGCATCCTCAGTTACATGCTCCGCCATTCCGGTCTTAGCATCATGGTCGACCGCCTGCTCGGGCTGGTCACCGGTTTCGTGCGCGGCGCGGTCATCGTCGCGGTGTTTGTATTGTTGGGACAGTTCGTGCAGCTCACCCAGACGGTTTGGTGGAAAGGCTCGCGGCTGATCCCATATGCCACGGAGGCGGCGGGTTGGCTGCAATCGTTTGCGGAGACCGGCATGAGCGTGCTCGATAAGCAGGCTCACGGTTCCGCGTTGAGCAAAGCAGGAGTCTGAGCATGTGTGGCATCGTTGGCATCGTCGGACACAGTCCGGTCAATCAACAGATCTACGACGCGCTCACGGTCTTGCAGCACCGTGGTCAGGATGCCGCGGGCATCATGACGTACCACGACGGCGAGCTGTTCATGCGCAAGAAGACCGGCCTGGTGCGCGATGTCTTCCAGGAAAACCACATGCTGAAGCTGAAGGGCAACGTGGGTATCGGCCACGTGCGCTATCCCACGGCCGGCTGTGACAGCGCCTCCGAAGCGCAACCGTTCTTCGTAAATTCGCCGTACGGCATTTGCCTCGGCCACAACGGTAATCTCACCAACACGGCCGAGCTCGCCGAAGTTCTGACGCGCGAAGATCTGCGTCACCTGAACACCACATCGGATTCCGAAGTCCTGCTCAACGTGCTGGCGAGCGAACTGTCGCGCGTGCGGACTCCGCGTGCTTCCGCGGCGGATATCTTCTCCGCGCTCTCCGCTGTTTATCGCCGCGTGCGTGGCGGCTTTGCGGTGGTGACGATGATCGTCGGCCACGGCCTGCTGGGCTTCCGCGATCCGCACGGCATTCGTCCGCTGGTGCTCGGCAAGCGCGAGTCGGCGCAGGGCCCCGAGTACATGCTCGCGTCGGAGAGCGTGGCGCTCGACATGCTCGGCTTCACGCTGGAGCGCGATGTGAATCCGGGCGAGGCGGTGTTCATCGATGAACACGGTCGCTTGTACTCGCAGCAGTGCGCGCCGGCCGCGAAACATACGCCGTGCATTTTCGAGTACGTTTATTTCGCACGCCCCGATTCGAAGATGGACAACATCTCCGTGCACAAGGCGCGGCTGCGCATGGGCGATCTGCTCGCGGAGAAGATCAAACGCGTCTGGCCGGATCACGACATCGACGTGGTCATCCCGATTCCCGATACGAGCCGCACGGCGGCTGTGCAGGTCGCGCAGTTGCTCGGCGTGAAGTACCGCGAAGGCTTCGTGAAGAACCGCTACATCGGCCGCACATTCATCATGCCGGGTCAGGAACAGCGCAAGAAGTCGGTGCGCTCGAAGCTGAATGTCATCGACCTCGAGTTCCGCGGCAAGAACGTCTTGCTGATCGACGACTCCATCGTGCGTGGCACGACCTCGGCGCAGATCATCGATCTGGCGCGCGAAGCCGGTGCTCGCCGCGTCTATTTCGCTTCGGCCGCGCCGCCGGTGCGCTTCGCCAACGTGTACGGCATCGACATGCCGACCGCCTCGGAGCTGGTCGCCAGCAACAAGACCGAAGAAGAAGTCGCCAAGTCCATCGGCGCGGACAAGCTCATCTATCAGGATCTCGACGATCTGGTCCGCGCGTGCCTTCACCACGACTCGCACATCGAGCAGTTCGACACTTCGTGCTTCTCGGGCGAGTACGTCACTGGCGACATCACCCCGGCGTATCTGAAGCGACTGGAGGATGAGCGCTCGGATCAGGCCAAGGCGAAGCGTCGTCAGTCGCCGCTGAAAGCCATCCGCGCAGTGTGATCCACTTGGCCGGCAACGTGAGCTGACACCATGGCTCTACCTGCCGGCCCTGCCTCCCGTCCGCTCGCCGCGGCGTCCACGTCGCTGGCGCCGCGCATCCTGATCATCACGGATCACACGGAGCTCGCGCGGGCGCTCGAACATCACATCTCCATCGTCTGGTCGGATGCCGAGTGCCGTATTCACGCACCGCTGATTTCCGGACGCCTGCATTCGGCGTTCACGGCCGTCGGCTTTGACGCTGTGCTGCTGGATGACCGCAGCGAGCGCGGGCGAGGGGAGGAGTGGCTGGAGAACTTCCTGTATCGCCCCGGCTTCCCGCCGATTGTCTATCTCGCTCCCGGTAACGATCCCGCGCTGGCCGACCGTGCTGTGAAACGGGGCGCGATCGAATGTGTCGTGCGCGAGCGCATCGATCATCGGCGTCTGGCGAATTCACTGCGCGATGCCGTTCAGCGCCGCCGCCAGGAGCTGGCGCTGTGGCGTACCAGCGCGCAGGCTCAACAACTGTCGCGCTTTGGCCCGGTGAACATTCTCGGTCACCGTTTCATTCGCGAGCTCGCCATCGGCGGCACGTCGATGGTGTATCTCGCCGAGAGCGAGCGCGCGGGCGACCTGGTGGTGTTGAAGGTGCTGCGAGATGCGCCGGAGACGGGCGATGAGCAAATGCAGTTCTCGCGCTTCCTGCAGGAGTACGAGCTGATCTCGAAGATTCGCCATCCCAACGTGGTGCGCATTTTCGATCTGGGCATTTCCGACGATCACGCCTACATCGCGATGGAATATTTCCAGCGCGGCGACTTGCGCGGCCGGATCGGGAAGGGCCTCGAGCCGCGGCAGGCGTTGCAGTATCTGGCGCAGATGGCGGCAGCGCTGCAGGTCGTGCACGAGATCGGCGTGCTTCATCGGGATTTGAAGCCGGGCAACATCATGGAGCGCACCGACGGCTCGCTCGCGATCATCGATTTCGGTCTGGCCAAGCACACCGAGGTCAAGGCAGAAATGACCGGCACCGGCGAGATCTTCGGCACGCCGTACTACATGAGCCCGGAGCAGGGCCACGGCCAATCGCTCGACGAGCGCAGCGATCTGTATAGTCTGGGTGTGATTTTTTACGAGATGCTGACGGGTAAGAAACCGTTCCTCGCGCCTACGCCGATGGGAGTGATTTATCTACACGGCAACGCGCCGCGTCCGGAGTTGAATGGGGCGTTGAGTGTGTATCAGCCGCTGCTGAGCAGGCTCTTGGCGATCGAGCCGACCGATCGGTTTGGGTCCGCGCGGGAGCTGGTTGCTGAGACGTTGAGGCTCGAGGCCGCGCACGTATGAACGCTGCGATTAGAGAAGACCAGATTGTAAGTTCGCGAGCCGGCGTGCTGCTCGCCGCGACTCCGGCCCGTTGGTTTGAAGTCGCTGGCGAGCGGTGGCGCGAGTTGCTGGTCGATCACGCCAACTGCGAGAAGAAGGCTGCTTCTACTGCACTGAGCCTCATCTTCTCTTATCCCGAAGACATGGCGCTCACCGACAAGCTTTCTCGCCTCGCCCGCGAAGAGCTGCGCCATTTCGAGCAAGTGCAGAAGCTCATGCAAGAGCTGAACGTTCCGTTCGCACGCATGCAGCCGTCGCGTTACGCGGAAGGTTTGCGATCGGCGATCAGTCGCGCGGAACCGGCACGATTGTTAGATCTGTTGCTGTGTGGCGCCCTCATCGAAGCCCGCTCCTGCGAGCGCTTCGAAGGCCTCGGCCCACTGCTGACCGAGCCGCTCCGCGGCTTCTACACCGGACTCGCTGTGTCAGAAGCGAGACATCAAAGCTTGTATCTGCGCCTCGCCGAGCAGCGAGCAGGCGACCTCGACTGGCGCGCCCGACTACACCACCTCGCCGCCATCGAAGCCGACCTCGCCACGAGCCCCGACCCGCAGTTCCGCTTCCATTCCGGCCTGCCGACTCCCTAGGAAGACTTGATCCCAGCGAATCCGCGCGGCGAATCGCTGTGAGGTGTCGGTGGCGTCGGGAGTGTCCTATCTCTTCCCGGCAGATTCGAAATACAGGGACGATTTTTCGAAATCAGCGCCCATCAGGCATGTGCGCCCAGGAGCGCAATGCGCGACGGGCGAGCGCGGTGCCGGGAAGAGATAGGACACTCCCGACGACGCGAACCACCAAGCCTCTTGCCGAGGCAGAGATACAAGCTCCCCGCGGATACAACAACCGCGCCCCTGTTCCGGGCCAGCGTCGCAGGTCAAAAAGAAAACCTGCTGTCTCCGAAGCGCCCCGACGTAAACGACCTCAGCGCCGCAGCCCCGCCAACTCGAACCCTCGCGCATCCCACCTGAGCACGCTCCCTTGCTCATACCAATCCCCAAGCACGATGCGCTTGGCCACGTGATCTCCCACAGGAACGTCATGAACCGCCGGCCGATGCGTATGCCCATGCACGATCACATCCGCCCGTGCCTGCTCGAAAGTACGCCGGACGGCGCCCTGGTTCACATCCATGATCTGCGGCTGGGTCCGATCCATCGACTCGATATGTTTCTTGCTGCCTTCTCTCATCCGGGCTGCGAGTTGCTGCCTGCGCCCCAACGACAACCGCCGCAGAACGAACTGCACGAACGGATTCCGCACGATGCGCCGTAACCGCTGATAGTCCGGATCGTCGATACAGAGCGTATCGCCATGCATGAGCAGCACGCGTTTGCCGTGCAGCTGGATCGACGTTCCATCCGGCAGCAACGTCACCCCGGTCTCCTTCGCAAACCGCCGCCCGATCAGAAAATCACGATTGCCGTGAATGAAGTAAACCGGCACGCCACCCGCCGTGAGCGACTTGAGCGCCTCGACGACGCGTCGTTTGTCCGTATCCGGATCGTCATCCCCGATCCAGGCCTCGAACAGATCGCCGAGGATATAAAGTCCCGCCGACTGTCGGGCCTCGCGGTGGAGGAACTCGAGAAACTGCGCCGTGATGTCGGGGCGCTCGCCGTCCAGATGCAGATCGGAAATGAACAGCGTCGGCCGACCCTCGTTCATTGCAACACTTCGACTCGCTTGATCACGATCGGCTGCATCGGCGCGTCGCGCTCGAACGGACCGACACTGCCGGTGGCCACCGCGCCGATGTCATCGACCACGTTCATGCCGTCGATCACGCGACCAAACACGGTGTACCCCCAGCGGCTCGGCTGTGGATCGAGCGCCGCGTTGTCCGCCAGGTTCACATAGAACTGAGCCGTGCCGCTGTGAGGCTCACCGGTGCGAGCGAGGCCCACCGTGCCGCGACGGTTCGACAAGCCGTTGCCGGACTCGTTGGGCGTGCCGGGCCGGGTCGGCTTTTCGACATATTTGGTGTCATACCCGCCCCCCTGAACCACGAAGTTGCCGATCACGCGATGGAACACGGTGTCGGTGTAGTGACCGGCTTTCGCGTATTCGAGAAACGATGCCACCGTCAGCGGCGCGCGCTGCGGATCCAGCTCGATCGTGAAGCTGCCCAGGGTCGTGTCCACCCGCACGCGCGGTGCGGACGACTGGGCGGCGACCAGGGACCCGAAGCCGAGCAACAGGACCGCCGACAAGGCGAGGAGGCGAGCAAATCCGGGAATGCGCATGAGTGACCGCCGTAGGGATTAGGCCGGCGATCTTATCAAAAGGGCCGCGAACCGCCCGGCGGTCGGTCTTACAGCAGCGGCCGCGCCGGCCGTATAGAATGCGCCGCTACACGGACGCAAGCCCTTCAATGTCCTCAGATTCGATGTCTTCAGATTCCCCAGACCCGCTCGTCACGCGTTTCGCCCCCAGTCCCACGGGATACCTGCATTTGGGCAACGCGCGCACCGCGCTGCTCAGTTTCCTTGCGGCCCGCAAGGGCGGCGGGCGCTTCATCCTGCGCGTCGAAGACACCGACGAAGCGCGCTCGAGCGAAGCGCTCATGGAGGCCCTGTTCGCCGATTTGAAATGGCTGGGCATCGATTGGGACGAGGGGCCGGACATTGGCGGTCCGCACGCGAGCTACCGCCAGCAGGAGCGCCGGCCTATCTATGACGAATTGCTGTCGCGGTTGGATGCGGCGGGGCTGACATATCCCTGCTTCTGCACGCCCGCCGAGCTGAATATTTCTCGCAAGCGCCAGCTGGCCGCCGGTCAGCCGCCGCGCTATGCGGGCACGTGCCGCAATCTCACGACCGAAGAGCGCGCTGAACGAGTGGCTCGCGGTTTGTCGCCGGCTCTGCGCTTTAGGGTGCCGGAGGGGCAGATTGTGTCGTTCGTGGATGTGGTCCACGGCGAGCAGCGCTTCAACACCGACGACATCGGCGACTTCATCGTCCGCCGCGCCGACGGCAGCACCGCCTTCTTTTTCTCGAACGCGGTGGACGATGCGTTGATGGGCGTGACGCTGGTCCTGCGCGGCGACGATCACATGACCAATACGCCGCGTCAGATTCTGATCCTGCAGGCGCTGGGAATGCGAATTCCTCAGTACGCGCACGTGGCGCTGCTGCTCGGCATGGACGGCGCGCCGCTCTCGAAGCGTCATGGCGACACGAGCTTGCGAGACCTGCGCGAGCGTGGCTATTTGCCCGGCGCTTTGCGCAATCATCTGGTGCGACTGGGTCACTCCTGCGTGAGCGATGGTTGGTTGGACAATGCCGCGCTGATCGCGGACTTCGATTTGAATCGCCTGGGCCGCGCCGCCGCCAAGTTCGACGAGGCGCAGCTGCGTCACTGGCAGAAAGAAGCGGTCGCCCATTTGTCGGCGGACGAGTTCGTGAATTGGATCGCGGCCGAGCTGCCCGAGGGTCTCGATCCACAGCAGCGCACGCAGTTCGTGAACGTCGTGCGCGCAAACATCGAGCTGCCCTCGGATGCGAGGGTCTGGGCCAACGTGGTGTTCGGCAAGCTCGACGAGTTCGAGTCGACCGCACTCACCGCCATCCGGGAAGCCGGTGAGGGCTTTTTCACCGAAGCCCTCAAGGTCATCGGTCATCCGGGCTCGGAGTTCAAACAGGCCGTGAAGGCGCTGGGGCAGGCCGCTGGGAAAAAAGGCCCGGCGCTGTTCATGCCGCTGCGCGCCGCGCTGACGGGCTTCACTCATGGGCCGGAACTGGCGCCGATGCTCGCCTTACTGCCCTTTGCAGAAGTGCAGGCGCGTCTCGAACATGCCCGCCGGCTCGCGCTCTGACACAATCCGTCTATGCAGATATTCAACTCACTGACCGGTCGCAAGGAAGAGTTTCACTCTCTCGAACAGGGCGTGGTCCGCATGTACGTGTGCGGCGACACGGTTTATGACTTCTGCCACATCGGTCATGCGCGCTCGAAAGTTGCGTTCGACGTCGTGCGTCGTTACCTGGAATATCGCGGTTACACCGTGAACTTCGTTCGTAACATCACGGACATCGACGACAAGATCATCAACCGCGCCGCCGAGAACGGCGAGAGCATCCAGTCGCTCACCGAGCGTTTCATCAAGTACATGCACGAGGACTATGACCGCCTCGGCATCCTGCGCCCGACGCACGAGCCGAAGGCGACCGAGCACATCCCGGGCATCATCCAGATGACCCGACAGCTCATCGACAAAGGCTACGCCTACGTCGCGAGCAATGGCGACGTGTTGTACTCGGTGTCGAAGTTCGCGGCGTACGGGAAGTTGTCGGGTCGAGCGTTGGAAGACATGCGAGCGGGTGCGCGTGTGGCGGTCGATGAGGCGAAGCACGATCCGGCGGACTTTGTTTTATGGAAGCGCGCGAAACCGGGCGAGCCGTTCTGGCCGTCGCCCTGGGGCGAGGGTCGGCCGGGCTGGCACATCGAATGCTCGGCGATGTCGCTGGATCTGCTCGGCTCGCGTTTCGATATCCACGGCGGTGGCATGGACTTGAAATTCCCTCACCACGAGAACGAGATCGCGCAGTCGTGCGCGGCGACGGACGATACGTTCGCGCAGGTCTGGATGCACAACGGATTCGTGAATGTCGACGACGAGAAGATGTCGAAGTCGCTGAACAACTTCTTCCGTATTCGAGATGTGCTCGATTCGGGGAAGCTGCGCGATCCGGAGGTGCTGCGGTTCTTCCTGGTGTCGAGTCAGTATCGCGGGCCGATCAACTATTCGATGGTCCAGATCGAGCAGGCGGATGCGGCGTTGGGACGGCTCTACACGGCACTTCGCGATGTGACACCGTCCAAGACCTTCGAGCCGAGCGAGGCGACGCGGCGGTTTGAAGCGGCGATGGATGATGACTTCAACACGCCCGATGCGATCGCGGCATTACAAACATTGGCGACGGAGATCAATCGGGCCAAGAGCGCCGGCGATGCCGCCGCCGCGAGCTCGCTTGCGGCTGAGCTCAAGAAGCTCGCTGATGTGCTTGGGCTGTTGCAGTTGGCGCCGGAAGAGTTCTTGCGGAAGGGCGTGGGAACGTCGGCTCTCAGCGATGCTGACATCGAGCGGCTGATCTCCGAGCGTAAGGCTGCGCGCACGGGCCGGAACTTCAAAGAGGCGGATCGGATTCGGCAGCAACTGTCGGATGCGGGAATCGTGCTGGAAGACAAGCCGGATGGGACGACGGCCTGGCGTCGCAGCTGAGGGTTCGTTCTTCGGAATGTTCTATCTCGGCCGTGTCGTCGGACCTGCGGTGTCGAGTCTGTCTCTCTTGGCGCGTTGCCGGAGGGCTCGGTGGTCTGAGTCGGGGTTGCTCGATGATGCCTCTTTGGTCTGAGCCGGGCTTGCTGTAAGAGGCGTCGCTGGGCTGCGCCGCTTGGGCGTTTTTATCGCGGCCTCGTTG
>JAEWAF010000070.1 GCA_023391815.1 Pseudomonadota bacterium | reverse complement strand
CCGCTGCGTAAAGATGACGCAGCGGCGCGATGGTCCCATGGTTCACTTGCGTTGCGGCCCGGACTGCGGGAACAATCCGCCCAACGACGATGGGTGGCGGGGAGTGATGGCGTCGAAGTCTCCAGGTTTTTTCGCAGCGCTGTTCGGGGCCAGAAAAGCCCCTGAGCCGGCGCGTCCGGCTGCCCAGCCCAATCCGTATCACGCCGTTTCCGTTCTTCCCGGCACCGACGCTTGTGCCGCCGCTTATCGTTTCTCAGGTCAACGTTTCTTGTCCCGGCAGGCGCCCCGCTTGCCGCTGCCCAGCTGTGACGCCACCACGTGCAGCTGTCGTTTCAAACATCACAAGGATCGTCGCTCCGGGCCGCGTCGGAGCAGCGATGTCGGCATGATGATGGCGGGATACTCGGGACAGGAGCGCCGCCAGTCGCGCGGCCGTCGCGCTACCGATCGTTACTAGCGCCTTCCGGCGAGAACGCCGACAAGCGGCTTTGCGTTCGGAGCATATCGGCTTCGGTCAGCTCTGGAAGATCGGCGCGCATCTTCAACAGCAGCGCTTCGAACGCCGGCGCCGGCACCGCCGGGCTGCAGAAGAATCCTTGATACTGATCGCAGCCGAGCTCGCGTAAATAGCCGAGTTGCTCGGCGGTTTCGACGCCTTCGGCAACTACTCGCAACCGCAAGTTGTGAGCAAGCGAAATGATGGCTTTGACGATGGACGCATCGTCCGGATTCGACATCAGGTCGCGCACGAAGCTGCGATCGATCTTGAGCTTGTCGAGCGGAAAGCGGCGTAGATAGCTCAGGCTCGAGTAGCCGGTGCCGAAGTCGTCGATGGAAATATGCACACCCATGGTGCTCAGGAACTCCAGCGTCGAGGCCGACTTTTCCGCGTCGTCCATGATGGCGCTTTCGGTGAGCTCGAGCTCCAGGTGGCCGGGCTGCAATTGCGCCTCATCGAGCGCCGAGCGCACCACCGCGACCAGATCGACGTGCCGGAATTGTTTGGCGGAAAGATTGACCGCCACGCGCACCGGCGACATGCCTGAATCGATCCACGCACGCACCTGACGACAGGACGCGCGCAGCACCCATTCGCCGATCTGCACGATCAGTCCGGTGTCTTCGGCGATTGGAATGAACACATTCGGCGGCACCAGCCCGCGCGTCGGATGACGCCAGCGGAGCAACGCTTCGGCGCTGCGGATCCGATTGGTGCCGATGTCGACTTTGGGCTGATAGTGCAGCTCCAGCTGATCCAGCTCGATGGCCCGGCGCAAATCGTTTTCCAGCGCGACGCGCTCCTCGGCGGCATTAGACATTTCCAACGCGTAGAAACGATAACTGCCGCGAGTCGCCGCTTTCGCGCTCCGCAAGGCCATCTCCGCCCGGCGCAACAAGACATCGAATGTTTCGCCGTCGAGCGGATACATGCTGACGCCCATCGTCAGCGAGGTGTGAATGTCGAACGAAGCAACGACGAACGGCTCGCGCACCGCTTCGATGATGTTGTTGACGAGCGCCTCGGCTTCGCGCGGACCCTTCAGATCGCGGGCGATGATGGTGAACTCGTCGCCCGCGAGTCGCGCGAGCACATTGTTGTAGCCGAGCACGCCCCGCAGTCGCTGGGCTAACGCCAGCAACAGCTCGTCGCCGGCCTGATGGCCCAGCGAGTCGTTGATGGGCTTGAGGCGATCGACGTTCAGGACGATCACGGCGAATTCATTACCGCTGTGCCGGGCATCGAGGATGGCTTGGGCGGCCACCGCGGCGGCGGCGCGTCGGGTCGGCAGGCCGGTCAGATAGTCCGCGCCATCGCGACGGCGCAGGACTCGCTCCCGATGCAGCTGGATCGCGAACCAGGTGGCGACGGCCGTCGGCGCCGCGAGGATCGCGAGCAGCGGCAGGTATGCCAGCCAGTATTGTGAAGTCCCTTGCATGTAACCAAAGCGTCGTCGTGCCCCGCGGAGCGAGACGTCTGTTGAACATATCGGGCAAGGCCCCCGGGGCTTGAGCGCCCCGGCCCCAAAGAACACCGACAGTCCGGGTCCGAGTCGGGAAGTGTGCGCTGCTTCGCACCGCTCGTCGTCTCGATTAACGTAATGCCACCTCGGTTAGAATCACCCGATGCGCTCCCTTTGTGTGTTTTGCGGCTCCAGCCCCGGCGACCAACCTGAATACATGGACCTGGCCCGCGATGCCGGGCGCCTGATCGCCGAGCGGCAGCTCACCCTGATTTACGGGGGCGGCAAGGTCGGATTGATGGGTGCCCTGGCGGACGCGGCGCTCGCGGCCGGCGGGCGGGTGGTCGGCATCATTCCCCAGATGCTGATGGATCGCGAAGCCGCGCACCGAGGCCTCACCCAGCTGCGCGTCGTCAGCACGCTGTCCGAGCGCAAGTTCCAGATGGGGGTGATGGCGGATGCGTTTCTGACCTTGCCCGGTGGGATCGGCACCCTGGACGAGCTGTTCGAGGCGTGGAGCTGGGCTCAGCTGGGGCTGCACAAGAAGCCGAACGGTCTGCTGAATTTCCGGGGCTATTACGACCCCCTGATCCAGTTTATGGATCGGAGTGTGTCGGTGGGCTTTCTGCGGCCCGAACATCGTGCGGCGCTGCTGGTCGGGGCTGAGCTCGGGCCGCTGCTCGATCGGTTGCAGGACGCGGCCAAAGTCGCTCCCGCAGCGTAATTCCGCTGCCACTTGTTACCTTGACACTGATGCCGGCGGCCTTCAGCCTTCGGCCCGCTATTCGATGATGGGCTCAAGCCCGGGATCAAAGAGGATTCTCATGTTTCGTACCATGCTTCAGGCCAAGCTGCACCGGGTGCGGGTCACCCAGGCCGATCTCGATTACGAAGGCTCGTGTGGCATCGATGAAGGGCTGCTGGAAGCATCCGGGCTACGGGAAAATCAGTACATCGAGCTCTATAACGTCAACAACGGCGAACGCTTCTCCACTTACATCATCAAGGCACCCCGCGGCTCCGGCGCGATCTCGCTGAATGGCGCGGCCGCGCGCCGGGCGATGGTTGGCGATCTGCTGATCATTTGCGCGTACTCCCAATATTCGGAGGCGGAGGTCGAGCAGCACGAGCCCATCGTCGTCCTCGTCGACGAGAACAATCAACCGCGCGTGAAGCCGCTGCGAGCGGCCTCCTGAGGCGCCGGTTCACATGGAGCTGGTCACGTGGTTCATCGACTTCGTCCTGCATCTCGATAAGCACCTCATCGAGCTGATCGCGGACTATCACTACTGGATCTACGCGATCCTGTTCGTGATTGTTTTTTGCGAGACCGGTGTGGTGGTGACGCCGATTCTTCCCGGCGACTCGTTGCTGTTCGCGCTCGGTGCACTGGCGGCGGTCGATACCACGGGCACGCTCAATGCGCCGGCGTTGTGGGCGATGTTGATGGTCGCTGCGTGGCTGGGGGACGCCACCAATTTCCGCATCGGCCGGGCGGTCGGGCCGAAGGCGTTCAGCGGGACCATTCCGTGGTTGAAGAAGGAATATCTGGATCGGACGCACGCCTTCTATGAGAAGTACGGTGGCAAGACCATCGTGCTGGCGCGCTTCGTGCCGATCGTGCGGACGTTCGCGCCGTTCGTGGCGGGGGTCGGCGATATGAATCGAGCCCGGTTCTTTACCTACAATTTGCTGGGTGGGTTTCTGTGGGTGTCGATTTTCATCTGGGGCGGCTATCTGTTCGGGAACGTGCCGCTGATCAAGGAGAACTTCGGCATCGTGACCATTTTGATTATCGTGATCTCGGTGATGCCGGTGCTCTGGGAGTTGATGCGCGGCGGCCGCAAACCGGCCGGGGTCAGTTAGGGCTGCGCAATTGGCACGGACCGAGCGACCTGCTCGGCCGAGGGAAGGTTCTGGATTCCGGACCGGCGCAGCCGGGGGAAAAATAACGTTGCTGTGTTATTTGCGGAGCGTGAGCAGGCCCACGATGCTGGCTCCGAGCAGGGTGAAACCCAGCCACTCCGGGCCGGTGCCCGTTGCAAGCAGGATGACAGCGCTGAGAGTTCCAACGGCAGTCGCCAATGTCACGTCACGCCGGCGACCATCCTCTTCGATGGTTTGTTTGAGCCGTTCGATCTCCGTCGTATCGATCGGCACCCTGAATCTCCCATCCGACGCGCGTTGAACCGCGTTCTCCACCAACGGTGGCAATTGATGTAACGCCTGCAGCATATCCGGCAGCTGTTTGCGCACGTGGCGCGCCAGCGCGCGCATGCTCCATCGTTCCGCGACCCACTGGCGCAGCAGTGGCTGGGCTGTCTTCCAAAGATCGAGATCCGGGTAGAGCTGACGGCCGACGCCTTCGATCTGCAGCAGCGTCTTCTGGATCAGCATGAGCTGCGGCTGCATCTGGGCATCGAATCGCTGCGCCGCTTCGAACAAGCTGATCAGCACCTGGCCGAACGAAATCTCTCGCAACGGCTTGTTGGCGATCGGCTCACACACCGTCCGCACCGCCGACTCCAGTTCATCCACGCGAACATGCGCCGGAATCCATCCCGAATCGATATGCAACTGAGCGATCCGTCGATAGTCGTGCTCGAAGAAGGCCAGTAAATTCTCAGCGAGATAGTGCTGATCGCGCGGCGCCAACGTGCCGACGATGCCGAAGTCGACCGCCGCGTACTGAGGCTGCTCGGGATTGTCGAGCAACACGAAGATGTTGCCGGGATGCATGTCGGCGTGGAAGAAATTATGGCGAAACGCCTGGGTGAAAAAGATTTCCACGCCATTTTCGGCCAGGCGCTGGATGTTTGCGCCGCGACGCTCCAGCTCCGGGATGTCATTGATCAGCACGCCCTGCACGCGCTCCATCACCATCACGTTGCTGCGCGTGTAGTCCCAGTAAACCTCGGGCACATATAACAACCGCGAGTTCGCGAAATTACGTTTGAGCTGAGCGGCGTTCGCGGCCTCGCGCTTCAGGTCCAGCTCATCGATGATGGTCTTCTCGTATTCACGAACCAACTCGACCGGTCGCAGCCGGGGCGCGTCGCGCCAGTAACGATTGGCCAGATCGGCCAGCGCATAGAGCACCTCGACATCGCGCTCGATCAGCTGGCGAATGCCGGGGCGCACGATCTTGACGACGACTTCCTTGCCGTCCTTGAGCTGCGCGCCGTGCACTTGAGCAATAGTCGCCGCCGCGAGCGGCGCGGCGTCGAAGCGTGCGAACACGTCGCTCGTCGGGCGCTCGTAAGCTGCTTCAACGATGGCGCGCGCGGCTTCGTTCGAGAACGGCGGCACGCGATCCTGCAATTTCTCGAGCTCGTCGGCGATGTCTCGCGGCAGCAGGTCGCGACGGGTCGAGAGCGTCTGGCCGAACTTCATGAAGATCGGCCCCAGTTCCTCCAGCGCCAGACGCAAGCGCTCACCGCGTGACAGCGACGCCTTCCGTCGGAACCAGGTGTTGGGCGACAGATAGAATGCAAACCGCACCGGCCGGAACAGATGGGTCGCGAGAATGATCTCGTCCAGGCGATGGCGCACCAGGACGCGTTGAATCTGCAGCAGCCGGGAAATAACTCTCAGGCGCATGCGTCAACCGCGCTTGCGTTCGAGCAGCGACAGACGAGCCTCGAAGCGATCGACATCGTCGCGCAGCTTGTCGACGCCAGTGATGAATTCATCCGCTTCGGTCCGGCTGGGAGCATCGCGCCCTTCTTCCTGGAGATATTCGGAAACATTCTGCGCAAAAGTGTCCGCGGCACGACGTGCAAAGCCGAGCGCCGAACGCGCCACATTGCCGACCTGATGAGCGGCGACATCGCCGATGACTCGCGACAACTCTTCTTCCAGATCGGGCCGCGCGTGCTTGAGCAACTCGCTGAAGGTTTGCGCGATCTCGGCATCGCCATGAATATGCACCGAGCTGGTCCGCAACGCCGTTTCCGGCGTCGGGCCGGCCATGCGAAGCAGAGACAATGGCGTGCCCGAGAGTGTCGCGTTCGGCGTGCCGTCGTACTGTGTCTCGAGCGACATCTGCTCGCCGCTCGACTTGAAATAGATGCTGAGCGGCAAGCCGTCGACATGCAGCGCCAGCACCTTGCCATCGAGACGACGGCACATTGCGCGCGCCGTCGACGAGGCGGCGATGTTGCGATTGAGCACGGATTCCAGCGGCGTCAGGCGCATATCAGAAACGATAGCCGCGATGCAGGGCGACGATGCCGCCGGTGAGATTGTGATATCTGCAGTTCTCCAGCCCCGCCTCCTGCATCATCTGAATCAGTGCCTGCTGGGTGGGGAACTTGCGAATCGATTCGGCCAGATACCGATAGCTGGCTTCGTCCCGTGCGACGACCTTGCCCAGCCACGGCAACACCGAAAATGAGTAAGCGTCGTACAGCGGCTTCAAACCCGGAATGACCGGATGCGAGAACTCCAGAATCAACAGCTGACCGCCGGGTTTCAGGACGCGCTTCATGGAGCGCAGAGCCGCGGCCTTGTCGGTGACGTTGCGCAGGCCGAAGCCGATGGTCACGCAATCGAAAGTGCTGTCTGGAAACGGCAGCCGCTCGGCATTGGCCAGCGAGAAGCGGACGTTGTTCACGAAGCCGCGGTCGGTCATGGCCTCGCGACCTTCCGCCAGCATGGCGCCATTGATATCGGTCAAAACGACCAGGCCGTTCTCGCCGACCTGCTTGCACATGCCGGCCGATAAATCGCCTGTGCCGCCCGCGACATCGAGCGCGCGCTGGCCGGGACGCAAGCCGGTCTGCGACAGCGCGAACCGCTTCCACAGCCGGTGCGTGCCCGCCGACATCAAGTCGTTCATCAGGTCGTAATTGCTCGCGACCGATTCGAACACGGCTCGAACCCGCGCCTGTTTTTCCGCGACCGGCACCTGTTGGTAGCCGAAGTCCGTGGTCGCGTCGGGGGGAGAGTTGGAGGAGTTGGCGGTCATGGTCGTCGCTGGCTGTGACGACCCATTTTAATCAAGATCCCTACTGAGAGTAGCGATATCGGCGCTTGCAGGGGAGGTCGGCTAGCGCTGCGGCGGTTTCAGTGAAAATCCCGCCGGCTTTTTCGGCAGTACGGTCGGATACGCGATCCCCAGCTCTTTCAGCCGATCCAGATAGCTCTGCCATTTCTGCGTTCGGTCCCGGCCCAGCTCATACAGGTAGGCCCAGGTGTAAAGGCCGGTATTGTGGCCGTCGTCGAACACCAGCTTGACGGCGTAGTTGCCGACCGGCTCGACCTGCGTGATCGCGACTTCGTGCTTGCCGAGCTGCAACTGTTCCTGGCCGGGGCCATGACCGCGCACCTCCGCCGAGGGCGAGAAGACCCGCAAATATTCATACGGCAGCTCGAACACCGAGCCGTCGTCGAAGCTCACTTCCAGCACGCGGGACTTGGTCCGCGACTTGATGTTGGTCGGATGTGGCATGGCGGTCCGACGTTACAGGATGTAGCGCGTCAGGTCTTCGTCCTTCACGAGCTCGCCGAGATGCTTGTCGACGTATTCCTGATCGACCGTGACGTTGAAGCCATTCTTGTCGGCCGCTTCATACGAAAGCACTTCGAGCAGTCGTTCCAGCACGGTGTGCAAACGACGCGCGCCGATGTTTTCAGTGCGCTCGTTCACTTGGTACGCGACTTCGGCGATACGACGGACGCCGCTCGCGTCGAAGTCGAGCGTAACGCCTTCGGTGGCGAGCAACGCTTTGTATTGCGTGCACAGCGACGCATCGGGCTCGGTGAGAATGCGAATGAAGTCGTCGACCTTGAGCGCGTCCAGCTCCACGCGAATCGGAAAACGACCCTGCAGTTCGGGGATCAGATCCGAAGGTTTCGACATGTGAAACGCGCCCGAGGCGATGAACAGGATATGGTCCGTCTTCACCATGCCGTGCTTGGTGGTCACGGTGCTGCCTTCCACCAGCGGCAGCAGGTCACGCTGCACGCCTTCACGCGAAACATCGGCGCCGTGAGTTTCCTGACGAGCGATCTTGTCGATCTCGTCGATGAACACGATGCCGTTCTGTTCGGCGTTCTGTAACGCGCGCAGCTTCAGCTCTTCTTCGTTGACCATTTTCGCGGCTTCTTCATCCGTGAGCAGCTTGAATGCTTCACGAACTTTCACCTTGCGAGTCTTGGTACGAGAGCCGCCGAGATTCGAGAACATGCTTTGCAACTGTTGGGTCAGATCTTCCATGCCGGCGGGCGCCATGATTTCGACGCCGACGGGCAAGGCGCGCACCTCGATCTCGATCTCACGATCGTCGAGCTGACCTTCGCGCAGCATCTTGCGGAATTTCTGTCGCGTTTCACCGTCGCGAGGCGTGGGTTCCGGCTCAGCGGTGAAGCCGAGCGATTTCGGCCGTGGTAGCAAGGCGTCGAGCACGCGATCTTCAGCGGCATCCATGGCGCGATGGCGCACCTTCTCCATTTCTTCCTCGCGCGTCATCTTGACGGCGACGTCCATCAGATCCTTGATGATGGAATCGACTTCGCGGCCGACGTAACCGACCTCGGTGAACTTGGTGGCTTCGACTTTGATGAACGGCGCGCGCGCCAGGCGAGCGAGACGACGAGCGATCTCGGTCTTGCCGACGCCGGTGGGCCCGATCATCAGAATGTTCTTCGGCGTGATCTCAGCGCGCAGACCTTCGGCGACCTGCATGCGCCGCCAGCGATTGCGCAGCGCGATGGCGACGGCGCGCTTGGCCGCGCCCTGGCCGACAATGTGCTTGTCGAGCTCTTGAACGATTTCTCTGGGAGTCATTGACATACGGGTGGAAGAGTTACTTCAACTCTTCGATCGTGAGATTACGATTGGTGTAGATACAAATGTCGGCGGCGATGTTCAATGCCTTCTCGACGATCGTGCGCGCCTCCAGCTCGGTGTTCTGTAACAACGCGCGCGCGGCGGATTGAGCGAATGCGCCGCCGGAGCCGATCGCCATGATATCGTCTTCGGGCTCGATGACGTCGCCGTTGCCGGAAATAATGAACGAGCTTTTCACGTCGGCGACGCATAGCAGGGCTTCCAGGCGTCGCAAGCTGCGATCGCTGCGCCAGTCCTTAGCGAGCTCGATGGCGGCGCGCGTCAGGTTGCCGTACTGCTGCAGCTTGGCTTCGAAACGTTCGAACAGCGTGAATGCATCGGCGGTGCCGCCGGCGAAACCTGCCAGCACTTTACCGTCGTACAGACGCCGCACCTTGCGGGCGTTGCCCTTCATCACCGTGTTCCCTAAGGACACCTGGCCGTCACCCCCGATGCAGACGATGCCGTTGCGACGGACGGAGAGGATGGTGGTTGCGTGGGGTGATTCGCTCATGGTTGTCTGCTTCGCGCGTCGTCAGCTCTTTCTGCGGGCCCGCGGGTGGGCCGCATCGTAGATCTTGGCGAGGTGCTGGAAATCAAGGTGGGTGTAAATCTGAGTGGTTGCTATGTTGGCGTGGCCCAGCAGTTCCTGCACGCCGCGCAGGTCGTGGCTCGACTCGAGCAGATGCGTGGCGAACGAATGACGGAACATGTGCGGGTGAACGTGCACGCCTATCTGGCTTCTGGCCCAGGCCGCGACTTGTTTCTGAACCGAGCGAGGGCTGATGCGATCGCCGCGTTTACCGACGAACAGCGCGGTATTTCCTACGTCGGCGATCTTGGTGCGTTCGAGCAGCCAGCGGCTGATGGCTTCCACGGCATGACGGCCGACCGGCAACACACGAGTCTTGCCACCTTTGCCGAGCACGCGGACGGTGCGATCGACCAGATCGATGTCGGTCAGGTCGAGCCCGGTCAGCTCCGACAGGCGCAAACCGGAGGAGTAGAACAACTCCATGATCGCCTTGTCGCGCACGCTGATTTCTTCGTCGGTGCGGAAGCTGAGCAGGCGGGTCATCTGATCGACGTCGATGGTCGCGGGCAAACGTTTCTTCGCCTTCGGCGCCCGCACGTCGATCGCCGGGTTCACGTTGATGCCGATCAGCTGGCGCTCACTCGGCTCCTTGTTCTTTTCCTCCTCCTGTTCACGCAGCAGAAAGTTATAAAAGCTGCGCAGCGCGCTGAGCCGGCGTTGGATGGTTCGAGGCGAAGCGCCCGAGCGATGTTCCGCGGCGGCGAAGGAACGAACGTGTTGATTGTCGACTTGCGACCAGTCGCTCAAGCCGCTCTGGTCGCAATGAGCGACGAAACGTTTCAGATCGCGCCGATAGTTGGAATCCGTGTGCGGCGACATGCGCCGCTCCACGGACAGGTGAGTGAAGAACTTCGGCAGCCAGGCGAGGGCGGACTCATCCATCGATCAACGCCCACGCGACCGCAAGCTCAGGCGGCCGCGACGGCCTCGCTCACCAGGTCACCGATGCGGGCGAGGAAGTCGGTGCTCATGGTGGGATGGAAACGTTGCGCGTCCGGGCTGCCGATCGCGAGCAGGCCGAAACCGAGCTCGCGACCCAGCGGGACCAGGGCGGCCGAGCCGATCTCGATCGTGCCGGCGCCGAACAGGAAGTCACGCTGGCTGTCGCGAATCTGTCCGCAGCGAGGCCGGGCCGATTCGAACAGCGTGTCGAACATTTTCAGCTCGGTCGCGCTCGGGTCCATCAGGCGTAGATGACGACTGTCGATGCCGGAGAATCCGGAAGGACGCGTCGGTGCGAGCAGCAGCAACCATTCGGATGCGCCGAAGTCTTCACGCAGCGATGTTTCCATCGAGTCGAGCAGCGTGGCGGCAGTGCGTGCGCGCACCAGCCGGCAGGCGAGGCGATGAATTTTCGCGGCGAGCACGTCGTTGCTGCGAGCCACGTCGATCAGCTCTCGCAAACGCGATTCCAAGGACTGATTTTTCTCACGCAGCGCCGACACCTGACGCTCGACCAGCGACACAGTGGCGTTGCCTCGGCTGTGCGGGAGCTTCAGTTTGGTCAGCAGCGTGGCGTGACGCTCGAAGAAGTCGGTGTTGTTCTGCAGGTAGTCGGCGATCTCGGTCTCGCTCGGTCCGCTGTGATCCAGCTTGCTGGTCGCCGCCGGGGCGAGAGTTTCCGCATCGGCGCCGCGGACCGGTTGCTTGCTCATACAGTTGCCTTGTTCTTGCTCGATTCGAACGTTCAAACTTCCACCGTGCCTTCGAACACGGTGACCGCCGGGCCAGTGAGCCACAGCGCCTCCCCGGGCCCCGGCCAGCGCACGATCATGCGACCGCCGGGCGCGTCCACCTGCACTTCCTCTTGCAGCAGCCCCCATCGTCGTCCGACAGCAACAGCCGCGCACGCCCCGGTGCCGCAAGCTTGTGTCTCGCCCACGCCCCGCTCGAACACCCGGAGCCGGATGTGAGAGGGGCTGACCACTTCCATGAAGCCCACGTTGGCGCGCTTCGGAAAGCGGGAATGATTCTCCACCGCGGGCCCGAGTGTGTCCACGGCGGCATCTCGCACCGAGGGCACTTGCATGACGGCATGCGGATTGCCCATCGAGACCGCGCCGATCTGCAGCTCCTTCTCACCGACGCGCAGCGGATACACCTCGGCTTCTCGTGAAGCTTCGAACGGCAGCGACGCGGGCGAAAAATTCGGCACACCCATATCGACGGAAACGAGGCCGTCGTCCCTCAGGAAACCGCTGACCCGGCCGCCGGGGCTGTCCATCTGCACGCGCGCTTTGCCGAGCTTGCGAGCGACGAGGCTGGCGATACAGCGCGCGCCGTTACCACACTGCTCGACCTCCGAGCCGTCGGCGTTGAAGATGCGATAGAACACATCGACGCCCTCTTTCGCGGGCGGCATGAGCACCAGGGCCTGATCGAAACCGATGCCGACACGGCGGTCGGCGAGGCGGCGAAACACTTCGGCGGAGGGCAGTTCCGTGCCGGCCGGAGCGTCGAACACGATGAAATCGTTGCCCAGGCCCTGCATCTTGGTGAAAGACAGGCGCATGGGCGAAGCATATCATTCGCGACAACGCGAAACCCAGCACAGTCCGGTGCGCCTCGCCGGGCCCAAGATGCTGTCTGTTTGACCGGGGAAGCGAGGACTTTCATGCGCCACGTGATGGTAATGAACTCCAAAGGCGGTAGCGGCAAGAGCACTCTGGCGACCAACATCGCTTGTTACTTCGCGAGCCAGGATGCCAAGGTGACGATCGCCGACTACGATCCGCAGCGTTCCAGTCTCGACTGGCTGGCGGTGCGCCCCGCCGATCTGCCCACCATCGCCGGCGTGCCGGCCTATGAGGAAGGTATCCGCGGCGTGCCACGCGATACCGATGTCCTGGTCATCGATGCCCCGGCGCGGACGCACGGCGCGGAAATGAACGAGCTGGTCCGTCGGGCCGAGACCATCCTGGTTCCGGTGATGCCATCGCCCATCGACATGAAAGCGTCCGCGCGCTTCATGGAGGAGCTGCTCGAGCTGGGCAAGGTGCAACGTCAACAGGCGCGGCTCGGCATGGTGGCGAACCGCGTCCGCGAGAACACGCTGTTGTTCGACGAGCTGGATCAGTATCTCGACAAGCTCAAAGTGCCGTATCTCGGCCAGCTGCGGCAGTCGGCCAACTATCTACGGGCCTATCAGCGCGGCATGGGCATCTTCGAGCTGCCGGAGTATCTGGCGAGCCCCGACTGGGAGCAGTGGAAGCCCATCACCAAGTGGCTCGACAGCAAGAAGAGTCAGCCAAGCTGATCGCTCGATTCAGCCTTCAAGGCTGGCGCGGATCCCGGCGTCGACGTCCGCGTACCGCAGCTTCACCCCTAGATGTTTCAGCATGCGGTCATTGCTGACCCGTCGCGATTCGTTGAGAAACGAAAGTCGCTCGGGGCTGAACGTGAGCTGGGCTTCCTCCATCGACACCCGGGGCGCACGCGGCAGGCCGGCGAGCTCCGCGACCCGATCGATGAATGCCGTGGAGCTGATGGAATTGCCGTCGGTGACGTTGTAAACGCCACGGGCTTCTTTGTTTTCGATCGCCGCCTCGCAGGCCGCGACCAGGTCGTCCACGTGAATGCGATTGCTGATGCCGGCGTCTTCCGGGCGCACCACCGGCTCTGATTTTCGCAATCGATCCAGCGGCAGCCGCCCCGGCCCGTAAATTCCCGGCACTCGCAGGACGACGCGTCGAACTCGTCGTTCGTGACACCACACTCGGGTCATTTCCTCGGCGCTGACTCGTCGGCGGGCGCGATCGGTGAGCGGCATGACGGGCGTGCTTTCGTCCACGAGCTCACCCTCGGTGTTGCCGTATACGCCGGTCGTGCTCATATAAACAAAACTCTTCGGCGGCACGAACGCCAGGTGCAGGAAACGATCGAGCCGCAGATCGCTTTCGCCGGCGGCGGGCGGCGGGGCGAGATACACGATGGCTTCCTGGTCCAGCCGCTCGGGAATGCTCGAGCCGACTCGCGGGCGATCGAGGTCGATGACGATGGCCTTCAAGCCTTGCCGTTCCAGCGCGGCGGCCTTGTCGTTCGCGCGGACCAGCGCGGTGATCTCATATCGGTCCCGCAGGCGGGCCGCCAGACGCTGGCCCACGTAGCCGCACCCGGCAATCAGCACGTGCGGTCGGCCCTCACTGCCAAACGAGGTCATGCGTGCCCTCGGATCGTCGACTTGACACGGTGTCGGTGCATATTTAAATTTCAGAAAAGACAGAAATTACGGATGGGTCGAACATGCAGCTGACTCCCACGATGCATCGTTGCGTGCTCCATTGGGGCGAAATGGCGGGCCGCTGGGGCGTGTCCCGTTCGGTAGCGCAGATCCACGCCTTGTTGTTCCTGGCGCCGGCGCCGCTGACGGCCGACGAGATCGCCGAGACGCTCAACGTGGCGCGGTCCAATGTCAGTGTCAGTCTCAAGGAGCTGCAGGCCTGGGATCTGGTCAGCGTGACGCATCAACTCGGCGATCGGCGCGATTACTTTCAGGCGCGCAAGGATATATGGGAAGTGCTCACCATGATCATGGATGGACGCAAGAAGCGCGAGATCGATCCGACTTTACAGATGCTGCGCGAAGCGACCGCCGATGCCAAAAAGGATCAGGAAACCCCCGAGCAGGTGAAGCAGCGGATCGGCGACATGCTCGAATTCCTGGAGGAGCTGTCGGGTTGGTATGACCAGATCCGCGCCATGCCGCGCCCGACGCTGTTGAAGCTCATGCGCATGGGAACGAAGGTGGCCAAGATCGTCACCTGAGCGCGTCGTGCCGTCCTAAAGATCCTGCGGTGGGATGAATGCGCCGCCGAGTTTGGCCAGCACGTCCGGCGCGTAATCGAACGAATCGAAGAACAATTGTTCGGGCGGCAGGCCCCGATGCGTGAATTCATGGCGGATCGTTTCCACCATGACGGGCGGGCCGCTGGCATACACGTCGACCTTGGCTAGATCGGGATGATCCTCGAGCGCGGCGGCATGCACCCAGCCGGTTCGACCTTGCCAGCGATCTTCGGCGCGTGGCGCCGAGAGCACCGGAATGTAATGAAGATTGGGATGTTGCCCGGACAACGCCCGGAGATGCGCGTCTTCGTACAAATCGGGCGCAGTCTGCGCGCCCCAATAGAGATACAACGGCCGGCGATCGCCGACTTCCAGCAGACTGTGCAGCATCGAACGTAGCGGCGCGTATCCGGTGCCGCCGCCGATGAGCAGCGCCGGTCGCGGCGATTCGCGACGGAACCAGAATTGGCCGAGCGGCCCCTCGATTCGCAGCAGCGATTTTTCCAGCGTGCCGTCGAACAGCTGTTGCGTGAACTCGCCGCTCGACACACGACGGATGTGCAGCTCGATCATTTTGCCGTCGCCCGGCGTGCTCGCGATCGAGAAGCTGCGGCGTCGGTTCTGCGGCAGCATGATGTCCAGGTACTGGCCGGGCATGAAATGGAAATATTCGCTCGCCGGCATTTTCAGGAACACCGCCATGATGTCCGGCGTGAGCCGCTCCAGTTTCTCGATGCGACAGGGCAGGCTCTTGACCACGATCTCCGGCACCGGGGGGCGAATCTCGCGCACTTCGATGGTGAGATCTTCGCTGGCAGCGTGCGCCTGGCAGAGCAGAGCGTACCCATCGCGCTCTTCATCCTCCATCAAGCCCAGAGGCCGGCCGAGCGGATAGCTCACTTCGCCCTGCCGGATGCGGGCCCGACACGAGGAGCAATGCCCGCCCTTGCAGCTGTGAGGAAGATTCAATCCCGCGCGAAGTGCCGCATCGAGAATGGTCTCGCCGCGTTCCACGGTGAGGATCTGCTGCGATGGCAGCAGCGTGACGCGGGCATAGGGCCGGGGAGCGGACATGACGGAAGCCTAGTTTCTCCGCCGATCGCTTTGTCTGCGCTCCAGCCAGCGGCGCGCGCGAATCTTCGGGAGGTTGGCTTTGCGGCCCACGGCCAGCGCGAGAGCGTCGTTCAATGCTTTCACCGAGCGCTCGCGTTCGCCCAATTGTTCCATGAGGCTCGCGAGCAGTTGATACGCTTCCAGGCGCGGCCGGATCGCGATGCTGGTTTCCAGGAAGCTGCGAGCTTTACCGTACAGCTCAGCTCGGGTGGCAAGCTGTGCGCACGTGAACAGTAGCGCCGGATCGTCGCCATGGTCGGGCAGCCAGCCCTCGGCGCGATCGAGCGTTTTAAGAGGCTCATCCGTTTCCAGCTCGCCGTAGGCGAGCACGGCCGATTCGTTCCATTGTTTGTTGATGCACTCACGCAGCGCTGCTTCAGCGGCCTCGTGATCACCGCCCGCCATCGACGCACGCGCGTACGCAACCACGATCTCCGGATGCCGGGCCAGCGACTTGGATGTTTCTTTCCAGGCGGCCTTCAGTTCGCCGAGGTCGCCTTTGGTGCTGGCGGCTTTCAAGCGATCCAGGTGAACCTGCGCGACGGTCTCATCGACCATCGCGGCCGTGATGCCGCGGGTACTACGCAAGCGCGGCTCGAGCGCTTGCAGCTTCTGCCAATCGCCAGATTGACGATAAGCACGAGCGAGCAACAACAGGCCGCGCGCGTTCTGCTGTTTCATCGCTTCGAGCTGCTCGAGCGTCGTCAATGCCGCTTGCAACTGCTTGTGCTTGAGCAGGAGCTCGGCCTGCATCACCAGCGCCGGCGCGCGACGGTCGGGAGCAACTTCCAATGCGCGTGCGATATATTCGTCGCGACGATCCGCCGCGCCTTGCAACTCGGCGGCGCGAGCCGCTGTTAGATAGTGGGCTGCGGGGCTCTCCGCTTCGCGCACATTACGGGTCAGCGTGGTCTCGGCGGCTTCCCAATTGCCTTCGGACAGCTCCAGGATGCCTTGAGCGAAGCTGCGACGTGCGCGCTCATGGCGCCGTGCTTCTTGAGCGGCCTTCCATGTGCGACGTGCGGTGACGATCTTGATCAACAATCTCACCGCGAAATACGCGGCGACGAGCAGCAGGCCGAACGTCACCGCGGACATTTCCACTAGCCGGCCGGCGAAACGCAGGGCCACGTAGCCCGGATCGCCCAAAACGATATTGGCGATCAGGCCGGCGATGATCATCGCCGCGGCGATGTACAGACCGCTTCTCATGGCCGTTACTCCGGACCCCGGCGCGACGGGACCATCCGGCGCAGCGCGTTGATCGAGCTGGTCACGTTCGGCAGCGTGGGATCGACGTTGATCGGTTCCAGCGCCTGCGCCTCGTTCAGCAACGACTGCGCTTCGGGACTGGACAGATCGAAGAATTCGCCGAGCGAGCGACGCGCGCCGGCCAGCGCCGTGCGATACGCCTGCTCATCATGGCGGATCACCGCCGTGCGGGCCGCGAAAAACAACAACTGCAGATGCTGCCGTCTCAGCAGCGCTTCTTCAGCGGTAATGACGCTGCCCGACGTATCGTCGACTTTGCGCACGACGATGAGGTTGGAGAAGGTCTGGCTGAGAATGGCGCCGGCACGAGCAAACATTCCTTCCGGCAGCTTGCTGCGATCGAAGGCGTTGCGCTCGGTCAGCAGGATGCCTTTGACGGGCGCGTCGCTGGCGCGCTCTTCGGCACTGATCAAGCGGGACAGGATGCCGGTGGTGTCAGGCAACTGCACGGCTCGCAGCGCCTGCAACTCCTTCGCGATCTCCTGACGGACCGGCGCGAATGAGGGGTCACGCAGTGAGGCCAGGCGCAGATCCGCCGACTCCAGCGCGACGATCGCCGTCTCGACATCGCGATCCAGCGTGAGGCGGCGCTGGGCCAACTCGAGAAGAAACAATGCTTCGGCACGCGACCATGCGCGCTCCGGCCCTTCGGCGCGGCCACGCAGCTCCTCCACCGAGGAGGCCAGTTCCTGCAACTGTTGGGGCGCGTCGTTGAGCGTATCCAGCCGACGATTCAGATCGCGATGTGCCTGGCGTTCGCGGCTGGCCTGACTTTTCAGCTCCGCGCGCAACAGCTCCCGATCCGCGTTGGATGCAGCAACGGCTGCGTTCGCCGTGTCGAGCTTGTCCCGAATCGAATCGAGACGTACCAGGCTATAGCCGGCGATTGCCAGCGCGAGCACGGCAATAGCCGTGGTCAATCGACTGTACGTGTGTGCGCGCCGGGTTCTCGACGAATCGCCGGGAGCAGACGAGCTGATGGTTTCAGGACCGGTCTCGGCCATAGGAAAGGGCGCTGCTTGCGACGCGTGTATCGTAGCACGCAGTGCGGATTTCAAGCCGCCCGGGCGCGGGTTCTCCAGCGAGCCAATGCACCGATCATCGACGCGTCGTCGGCGCCGTTCGCGACAATCAGCGTCCCCTTCAGGCCCGCGGCCTGTGCCGCTTCAGCGATGCGCCGACTGGCTACCAGGAGCGTGGTTTCGCGCAGTAGCGCGCGACCTCGCTCGGACAACATGTCGATCAGGTTATGCAAAGTTTCAATGCTGGTCGCCGTCACGACGTCGATGCCTTCGTTCTGCCAGCGTGTTTCCAGCGCGTCGCGCGTGGCGTCGTCGATGGTGGGGCGAACGCGCCGATAGACGTCGAGCGTCTCGACGCTCAGACCGCGAGCGGTGAACGATTCCCGCATCAGCTCACGACCGCCCGAGCCGCGCACGATCAGAACTCTGGCGCCTTCGGCCAATGTGAGATCGGGATGCGCCAGCAGGGCTTCGCTGTTGAAGCCGGCCTCCGGGACGATATCGGCCGGCAAAGACGTCTCTTTCAAAGCCGCGGCGGTGGCTTTGCCGATCGCAGCCACGCGTGTCGTCGGGCCCTTCTCGATCAAGTGCACGCCATGCGCGACCGCGTTGACGCTCGCGAAGATGATCAGATCGTGGCCGCTCACTGCTTCGGCAGCCACGGGCGCGATCTCCACGGCGGGAAACGCAATGGCAATTGCGCCGTGCTGCTGGATCTGTGCGCAAAGCCCCGCTGCTTGCGCGGCTGGACGAGTCACGAGCACCGTCAGCTCCGCGAGGGGCGGCATGACTTTCGGAATCATGGCGACTCCTGCCGCAAGCGCTCGAGCAATTGGCCGGCGCCGTCTTTCAACAATTCTTCGGCGAGCCGCACGCCGATCGCTTCCGCATCGCTGACGGGGCCGAGATGCGAGCCGCGGTACATCTCGCGACCGTCGGGCGAGCCGATGACGCCATGAAGTTGCAGCTGATCGCCATTGAGCGTCGCGAACCCCGCGATGGGCGATTGGCAACTGCCTTCGAGCCGCTGCGCGAACGAACGCTCCGCCAGACAACATTGCCAGGACTGCGCGTCGTTCAGTGCACGGACGTAAGCGATGTTACGTGCGTCGTCATCACGGCATTCGATGCCGATGATGCCTTGGCCAACCGCCGGCACCGATTGCTCGGGGCCGAAATATTCGGTGATGCGACTCTGCAGGCCGAGACGAATCAAACCCGCGGCGGCGAGGATGATGGCGTCGTAGTGATTTTCATCGAGCTTGCGCAACCGGGTGTCGACGTTGCCTCGCAAGGTGATGAGCTCGAGATCCGGTCGCGCGTGTTTCAACTGACATTGCCGGCGCAGGCTCGAAGTGCCGACGCGTGCGCCTTGCGGAAGGCTCGCGAAAGTCCGGTAACGGATAGAAACAAATGCGTCGCGCGGATCGGCGCGCGGCAGCATCGCGGCCAGCATGAAGCCTGGCGGCATTTCGCTCGGCACATCCTTCATGGAGTGCACGGCGATGTCGGCGCGATGCTCCGACATGGCCAGTTCCAGCTCCTTGATGAACAGCCCCTTGCCGCCGATGTCGGCCAGCGGACGATCGAGGATACGGTCGCCTTGCGTGGTCATGGGGACCAGATCGACCTTCAGACCCGGATGCTTGTTTCTAAGCAAGGCCGCGACGTGCTCGGCCTGCCACAGAGCCAGGCGGCTCTGTCGCGTGGCGATGCGCAATGTATGTTCGGAGATACTCATGGCAATTCTATCAATGGACCCGTCGCCCGAGGCGCGCGGCGAATCATTCCGCCGACACGGTCCGGGCTTTTTCCGCGCGCCGCATATCGAGCCGGAAACGGATCAGCGCGATGATGAGCGCGAGCACGACCGGCCCGAGGAACAGGCCGATGGCGCCAAAGGCGGCCAGTCCGCCGAGCACGCCGATGAACACGGTCAGCGTACCGACATTGGCGCGCCCCGACACCAGCATTGGCCGCACCACATTGTCGACGAGCGACACCAGCACCGTACCCCAGATCAGCATGAAAATGGTGGCGCCCCAGCGCCCCTGCACGGCAAGCACCAGCGCCGCGGGGCCCCACACCAGCCCGGTGCCGCCGAAGGGCAGCAGGCCGACCAGCGCGGCGATCACGCCGAACACGATGGGCGAGGGCAGGCCCACGATCAGGAATGCAATGCCGACCAGCGTGCCCTGAATCAACGCGGTCAATCCGGTGCCATACACCATGGCGCGCGTGACCGCCGCGAGATGGTCGAACAGCTTGGCCTTGGGCGCTTCGGCCATCGGAATCAGCTCGCGCGCCGTCGCCACCATCTCGCCGCCGTCGCGAATGAAAAAGAACAGCATGAATTCCATCAGCACGAAGCCGACCACGGTGCCGATCGCGCCCAGGAACGCCTTGCCGGTCAGCGACGCCAGTGTTTGCAATGCCTCGCGGGAGCCTTGCGTGAACCACGCCTGCAGTTGCGCGAGGTCCACGTCGAAGGTTCGGTCGAGCCAGTCCAGGCCCTGCCGCACCCAGGGAACATTCGCCAGATTCAACACGTTGCCAGTTGTCTGGCCGGCGACTTTGTTCTGCACGATCTGCAACAGGTCGCCGACCTGGGCCGCGAAGGCCGCGCTCAGCGCGGTCAGCGGACCGATGATGACGATGAATGTGAGCACGGTCAGCAGCGCCGCCGAGAGTTGGGGTTTGCCACGCAGCCGGGCGGCCAGCCGCACATGCAGCGGATGAAGCAGAAACGCAATGAAGATCGCCCACAGCAACGGCCCCAGGAAGGGCTGGACGATCTTGAACAAGGCCAGGCCCAGCACCAGGCACGTCGCTACTCCGAACGTGCGCGCGTAGAACCGATCGCTTACCGGCGCAACGCGTGGCGGTTGAATCATGGGCAATCCATTCCGTGTGGCCGCGAGCCCGCGGCAAAGGCCGCCATGCTAGCACCGCCGCGCGCTCACCGGTTTGTTAACATCCGACGCACGAAGCTCGAGAGGAACGACGCATGAACGCCCAAGCAGAAGTGACTACCGACCAGCTGGTCGCCGATTTGAAGACCGTCATGGAGGATGCCGAGGCGCTGCTCAAAGCGACCTCGACGCTCACCGGCGAGAAGATCCAGGAAGTGCGTGCGCGCGCCGAAGAGTCGCTGCGCCAGGCCAAGGTCCGCTTGAGCGAAGTCGAGGAAGAGGCGATGCGCCGCGCGCGTGAGATCGCCGACGCCGCCGACGAATATGTCCACGAGAATCCGTGGCAGTCGGTCGGCATCGCCGCCGGCATCGGTCTGGTGCTGGGGCTGTTGCTCGCCCGTCGCTGAGCGCGAGCTCGGGAGGCGACTCCGTCATGGCAGTGGAAACGCACGATCCGCGTGTCGGCGCTCAAACCGCGCACACCCGAAGCACGGAAGAGGGACCGCGTCCGGTCGCCGGCCTGTTTCAATCGCTCAACAATTTCCTGGCGACGTTCGTCGCCATCGTGCATACCCGGCTGGAGCTGCTGACCACCGAGTTGCAGGAAGAGGTGCGGCAGGTCGGCGCGATTCTGCTGTGGGCCTTCGTCGCCGCGTTCGCGGCGATGATGGGCTTGTTCCTGGTGGCGCTGGCGGTGATCTTCGTGTTCTGGGACACGCACCGGCTGGCGGCGTCGGTCGCCATGGTCGGCATGTTCGTGCTGGTGGCGGTCATTGCCGGCCTGATTCTTCGGCACAAGCTGAGCACCAAGCCGCCACTGCTGGACGATACGCTGGCGGAGCTGGCCAAGGATCGGGATCAGCTGAAGGCACGGTTGTGAGTAGCGAGCGCTTCAACCAGCTGGCCGCGAAACATTCCAACCTGCGATTGCGCGCAGCCTTGGAGCGTCGCGCGCTCGGCTCGACCATGAATGAGATCGAGCACCACCTCAGCGGTCTGGATCGCGGCCTCGGTGCCGCTCAGCGCGCGTTGAAAAATCCCGCTGTGGTGATCGGCGGTGTAGCGGTGGTGGCGTTGATCGGGCCGAAGCGATTGATGCGGTGGGTGAGTCGCGGCGCGTTGATCTATTCAACCGCGCGGCGCCTGATGCGCATGCGCCGTCAACATCAGTGACTTTCGCCGCGAATGCGCCGGAGCAGCTCCGACGCATGCCGCCGGCTGACTTCCAACACTTCGCCGCATTCCCGAACCCGCACGACGTACTGACCGGAATCGGTGCGCTCCACGGCGGAGATGTATTTCTCCGCGATCAGGGCATTGCGATGGATGCGCAGGAAGTCGGGTGCGAATTCTTCGGCCAGCGCCTTCAATGATTCGTCGATCAGGCTTTCGCCGCCTTTGTGGCGCACGGTCACGTACTTCTGGTCGGCGACGAAATAATAAATATCGGACAACGGAATGAGCTTGAGCGTCTCGCCCAGTCGCGCGCAGATCTGTTCGCGACGATGCTCGAGCCGGGCGGACTCGGCGACCTTCACCAGACGAGTCGGAGAAATGCGCGAGGCGTGGCGGAGCGCGTGCGCGAGCTTTTCCTTGCGAACCGGCTTCAACAGATACCCGACCGCTTCGGTCTCGAAGGCTTCCACGGCGTATTGATCGTAGGCGGTGGTGAAGATCACGGCGGGGGGATCTTCCAGAGAATCGATGTGCCGCGCGATCTGAATGCCGGACAGGCCGGGCATGCGCACGTCGAGCAACACCACGTCGGGCCGCAGCTCGCCGCACGTGGCCAGCGCTTGCTCGCCGTTGTCGGCCTCCCCGACGACCTCGCAGTCCTCGATTTCTTCCAGCAGTCGCCGCAACCGTTCCCGCGCGGGCGACTCGTCATCGACAATTAACAGACGCATCTGTTTTGGTTACCGTCCCGACCCCGGCTAGCCGTTTACCATATCGTCGCCAGCATACGGAAAGATCAGCCGGGCGCAAAATTCTCCCTCCCGCTGCTCGGTCTCGACCCGCGCGCGACCGGGCCAGGCCAGTTCCAGGCGTTGACGGATGTTCTCCAGCGCCATGCGATTGCCCTCGCGGTTGGCGTAGCCGCTCTGGGTCAGAATGGGATTGCGCACTTCGATGTGCACCTGCTCGTCCTGCCGCCTGCCGACGATGAAAACCTCGCCTCCGCGCGGCAACGTTTCGATGCCGTGATAGACGGCGTTCTCGAGCAGCGGTTGCACGATCAGGCTCGGTACCAGCGCGCGCATCGGCAACTCATCGACATCCCAGTGGACGGTGAGTCGATCGCCGAGCCGCAGCTGTTCGATGCGTTGATGAGTCCGCGCGATTTCCAACTCGTCCTTCAGAGGAATGCGTGCGCTGGCATCGCTCAGGCTGGCGCGAAACAAATCGGCCAGATCTTCGACCGCCTGCTCGGCGCGCTCCGGGCTGGAACGTGTCAACGCGGCGATCGTGTTCATGCTGTTGAAGAGGAAGTGCGGGCGAATGCGCGCCTGCAGAGCGCGGATGCGAGCGAGTGCTTCCTGCTCGATGCTGCGTTTCCATTCGGCGCTGACATAGAAATAACGCAGCGCCAGCGAGCTCACGATGAAGCCGACGACAATGTTTCTCAACACGAAGCCGGCGTGATCGTGCGGAAAGAAGCCGGGCTCGCCGGCGGTGGCGGCGCCGCCCCAGACGCGGCCCACTTGAAACACCGCTTCGGAAACCAGGCCGATGGTGACGACCAGCATGCCGATGGCCATCATCGACGCGCGCCCGGGCTGCATGGTTTGCAACCACGGTCGCGAGCGGCACAGCACCGCGGAGCAGGTGAGCCCGATCCATAAAAGAAACATCGAGCCGCCGGCCAGATCGGTCCAGAAATTGTCGTGCAGGGCCTGGCGGGCCAGCGCGATCACCAGCGCCACCAGTTCGGCGATCAGCACCACGACGAAGATCGCCGGCGAGGCGCAGAAATCCGGCAGAAAGAACGCGGGCGCCTTGGAAGCGGGCGAGGATGTGGCGCGAGGTTCGGAGGCGGACGCCACCATGGCTACGGACGTTTAGGGTTTGTGTCTCGGCGTGTCGCTGTCCCGGGCCGCGGCGAACATCGCGTCCTTGAGGCGGAACAACGTGGAGATGTCCTCATCGCCATGCCCTTGCTCGATCAGGCGCCGATAGTGGACCAGCGTCATCTCGATCAACGGCAACTGCACGCCGTGACGGGCCGCCATCGCGCGACAGATCTTCAGGTCTTTCTCGTGCAGCTTCACGCGGAAGCCGGCGGGATAGCTGTCGCGCAGGATGTTCGGCGCGCGATTCACGAAATACCAGCTGGAGCCCGCGCCCTTGCCGAGCGTGTCGATGAGCCGATCGAGCGGCAGGTCCTCGGACTTGGCGAACGCCATCGCTTCGGCGACGGCCTGGATCACGCCGGCGCACATGATCTGATTGGTTGCCTTCGCCGCCTGGCCGGAGCCGCTGGCGCCGAAGTGCGTAACTGCCTTGCCCATCGCTTTCAGCACGGGCTGAGCACGTTCGAATGCTTGCTCGTCGCCGCCGACCATGACGGCGAGCGTGCCGTCGCGCGCGCCTTCGGTGCCGCCGCTGACAGGCGCATCGAGAAACTGCGCGCCGGCTTCATGCAGCCGATGAGCTGCGGTCCGCGCCGTGTCGGCGCTGATGGTGGAACAGTCAATGACGATGGTGTCGCGCTTGATGACCGGCAACAACTCATCGATCACTGCGAGCACGTCCGCATCCGCGGACACGCAGGTCACGATGACGTCGCACAGGGAGGCGAGATCGGCGAGTTTACTGACGGCCTTGCAGCCGGTTTCTTGCGCCAGCGCGGTGGCCTTTTCAGCCGTGCGATTCCATACGGCGCTCAGCAGTCCTTGCTTGTGAAGGTTGCGCGCCATGCCCAGGCCCATCGCGCCCAGGCCCACAAATCCAGCTCGAAGGGTCACTGACACAGCACATCCATGGAAGATTTGGCGGAGGCGCGCGCGGCGTCGAGCTCCACGTCGGTCAGATAACGGCGCTCGCCGTCCTTGCCTTCTTCGTACAGCCTGCGCGAATTCATGTAGCGATCGTAACGCTCGCGCGCTTTCATGCAACGATCCGCCTTGTCCTTGGCGGTGTCTTCGGCGGCGGCTCGCTTTTCGGCCGGCGAGTTGCCCGGCGCCGGAGCAGTGGTGGGTTTAGCGGCTTGAACCGCGGCCTGCGAGCGCGCCTGAGCGGCGACCACGTCGGTGCGCTGGGACTGCACGTTCAGCCGTTCGGCCGGCAAAGATGGCGGCTTGTCGGTGTACTGGATGTTGCCCTTCTCGTCTTTGTACTTGTAGACGTCGGCAATGGCGCCGCCGGCTGCAAGCGTCGCCGCGGCCAGGGTCAGCAACAAAACAGGTCTGAGCATGGCTGTCTCCATATGTTCAACTCACCGGGCACCGGTCCCCGGCGGCTAAATAGCCCGGGCGTCCGTTTCGCCAGTGCGGATGCGGATCGCGTGACCCAGCGGGATCACGAAGATCTTGCCGTCGCCGATGCGCCCGGTGTTGGCGACCTGCACGATGGTCTCCAGCACCTGGTCGACCCGGTCGTCGTCGATGGCCACTTCGATCTTGCACTTGGGCAGGAAGTCGACGACGTACTCGGCACCGCGATACAGCTCAGTGTGCCCGCGCTGGCGCCCGAAGCCTTTGACCTCCGTCACCGTTACACCGGCCACGCCGAGCTCCGACAGCGCCTCCCGCACCTCGTCCACTTTGAAGGGCTTGATGATGGCGACTACCAGTTTCACGCCGCGGTCCTATGTAAAAAACGTCGGCAGTTTAACAGGATGGCTCCGAAGGAGGGATTAAGACAGTCCCCGTCATGCGGCAGGATTGAGCAGTGGGTCACGTTGCGAGCCGTCGTCGGGCAACGGCCGGCACCAAAGAAAACGGGCGCCGCAGCGCCCGTTTTCAGCCCAAGCCTGGCTGGCGTCAGAGGGTGTAGGCCCGCTCGCCGTGCTCGGTCGTGTCCAGACCCTCGGTCTCGACTTCGTCGCTGACCCGCAGCCCGATGACCACATCGACCAGCTTGAAGGCGATGAAGGACACGATGCCCGACCAGACGATGGTGGTACCCACGCCCCACAGCTGGGCGATGACCTGCGGACCGATGCCCGCGAACCCCCAGGTGCCCGCGACGTAGTCGTAGATGCCGGTGCCGCCCAGGGCGGGGCTGTTGAACACGCCGGTGAGGATGGCGCCGAGGATGCCGCCGACGCAGTGGACACCGAACACGTCCAGCGAGTCGTCGTAGCCCAGGGCCGCTTTCAACTTGGTGACCGCGAACAGGCAGATCACGCCGGCCAGCAGGCCGATCACGATCGCGCCCATCGGACCGACCCAGCCGCAGGCCGGCGTGATGGCGACCAGACCGGCCACCGCGCCCGAAGCCGCGCCGAGCATCGTCGGCGTGCCGCGGAAGATCCACTCAGCGAAGGTCCACGCAATGACCGCGGCGGCCGTGGCAACGAAGGTGTTGATGAACACCTGCGCGGCGAACGCGTTCGCTTCGAGGTTCGAGCCGACGTTGAAGCCGAACCAACCGACCCACAGCAACGAAGCGCCGATCATGATCAGCGGCACGTTGTGAGGCGTCATCGCGGTCGTGCCGTAGCCCTTGCGCTTGCCGACCAAGAGGCAGCCGACGAGGCCGGCGATACCCGCGTTGATGTGCACGACCGTGCCGCCCGCGAAATCGAGCGCGCCTTTCTGGAAGAGGAAGCCCGCGGTTGCAGTCGCGGCTTCAGCAGCAGCAGAGTCGGTATACGCATCCGGGCCCGCCCAGAACCACACCATGTGCGCGATCGGCAGATAGGAGAACGTGAACCACAGCACCACGAACGCCAGCACCGCGGCGAACTTCATACGCTCGGCGAACGCGCCGACGATGAGACACGAGGTGATGCCCGCGAAGGTCATCTGGAACGACGCGTAGAGATATTCGGGAATGTAAATACCTTTGCTGAAGGTGGCCGCCGGCGTCAGGTTGCCTGCCGCATCGAGCATGCCCGCGAGGAACATGCGATCGAGGCCGCCGAAGAATGCATTGCCGCCGGTGAACGCGACGCTGTAGCCGTACACCGCCCACAGCACCGACAGCAGGCTGAAGACGACGAACACTTGCATCGAGATCGACAGCACGTTCTTCGCGCGGACCATGCCGCCGTAGAACAACGCAAGACCTGGAATGGTCATCAGGATGACTAACAGCGTGCTGGTCATCACCCAGGCAATGTCACCTTTGTCGAACGACGGCGCGGCCGGAGCAGCAGCTGCTTCAGCAGGAGCAGCGGCTTCAGCCGGCGCGGCCTCGGCGGCAACAGCCGTTGCAGCTGCAGATTCCGCGGCTGGAGCGTCTTGCGCCAACGCCATGTCGGGCGCTGCGACGATCGCGAACGCGATCAGCGCGAGGCTCCATAGGTAAGTGAGCACGCGGCTCGTTGCCAAGGGTTTTTTCACTGTCGTTCTCCTACGAAGAGATAGATCGTTTGTTTGCCAGGTGCTGCTGTTGGAAAGTTACAAACTCACACTGCCTCGACGCCGGTCTCGCCGGTGCGGATGCGCACGGCTTGAGCGAGATCGATGACGAAAATCTTGCCGTCGCCGATTTTTCCCGTGCGCGCGACATTGGTGATGGCTTCGACCACTTGCTCCGCGATCGAATCGTCCACCGCCAGCTCGATCTTGGTCTTGGGCAGGAAATCCACGCGGTACTCGGCTCCGCGGTACAGCTCGGTGTGACCGCGCTGGCGCCCGAAGCCCTGCACCTCCGTGACGGTGATGCCTTGAACTCCGATATCCGCGACGGCCTGTCGGACGTCATCCAGCTTGAAGGGCTTGATGATCGCGGTTATCAACTTCATTGCATTCCGGCTCCGGGTTCATGGGCGCGTGCTCGGGCCAGTCACGACTGCTCGTAGTAATTCCCCGCTTCCCAAGCGCGCCGCATCGGAAATGCATCATCTGTGCCACGAATTTGTGCCAGCAAACCTACGTGCCGGTGGCTGAGAACAGGGCACGAGCGCACTGCGCTGGTGCGAAAATTCCGCCGGTTTGCTTCAACTCGGCGCAAAATGCGCCAGTGGTTGCCCTGTAAGCGTGGAGTGAACCTCCACGAACGGGCGATTTTGAGGCTTAATGCCGCCCTGGTTTTTTGTTAGGAGTCTGTCCGTGGACCCCCGCTCGCTCGATGACCTCGCCCGTCGCCTCGCCTCCGCCGTTCCGCCCGGCGTGCAGGCGCTGCGTCGCGATCTGGAAGAAAACTTCAAGGCGGTGTTGCAAGCCGGCCTGAGCAAGCTCGATCTGGTGTCGCGCCAGGAGTTCGATGTGCAAGCCGGCGTGCTGCGCCGGACGCGCGAGAAGCTCGAAGCGCTGGAGGCGCGACTCGCCGAATTGGAAAAGAAAAATCCCTAGCCGATTTGTTGGCTCGCCGCTGCTCGACTTCGCGGCGATTCGCTCGCTTATTTGCAAGCTGACACTCCTGCGGTCGTGATCGAATAGCGCCGATGGCCGCGGCGCTGCGTGGCCTGTTTGTTCCTTATCGCAGCGGCATGGAATATTTCAGGAGGCCATGGATGGCAATGGCGACTGTCTTGAGTCGCGCACAGCACGGCATGGACGCGCCGCTGGTGCGCGTCGAAATCGATCTCGTCGGGGGTCTGCCACGATTCACTATCGTCGGGCTCGCCGAAGCGGTGGTGAAAGAAAGTCGCGACCGGGTGCGCGCGGCGATCACGAATTGCGGCTTCCTGATGCCGGAAGGGCGCGTGACCGTGAACCTGTCGCCGGCGGATCTGCCGAAAGACGGTGGTCGCTACGATTTACCCATCGCGCTCGGCATCCTGCTCGCGTCCGGTCAGCTCCCGGCCAATTCCCTCAGCGAATGTGAGTTCTACGGCGAGCTTTCGCTCGGCGGGGAAGTGCAATCGATGCAGGGCATGCTGCTCGCCGCGGTCGCGGCTACTCGCGCCAGACATTCCATCTTCGTTCCGCGGGCAAACGTCGCCGAGGCGGCGTTGGTTACGGGATGTCGGATTGCGATCGCTTCAAGTCTGCCCGATGTCGTTGCTCATGCCGCTGGCAGCGCGCCGCTGTATTTCATCACTGGCGCCGCGCCTGAGAGTGCGAGTGGCATCGAAGCTGATCTGTGCGAAGTCCGCGGGCAGGAAACGGCCAAACGCGCGCTGGAAATCGCCGCCGCCGGCGCGCATTCGTTACTTTTCATCGGGCCGCCGGGCACTGGCAAAAGCATGCTTGCGCAACGGTTGCCAGGCTTGCTGCCGCCGATGAGCGAGGACGAAGCGCTCGAAGTGGCGGCCGTGCGTAGCGTCGCGCGATTGCCGATCGATACCGCGCGGTGGCGAACGCGTCCGTTCCGAACTCCACATCATTCCGCGTCGCCCGTCGCGCTGGTCGGTGGCGGTTCACGCCCGCGGCCTGGCGAGATTTCCCTCGCTCATCACGGCGTGCTGTTTCTCGATGAGTTGCCCGAGTACGAGCGCGCGGCACTCGAAGTCTTGCGCGAGCCGTTGGAGACGGGATCCATCACGATCTCTCGCGCGGCTCACCAAGCCGAATTCCCCGCGTCGTTTCAGTTCGTCGCCGCCATGAATCCTTGTCCCTGCGGCTATCTGGGCGACGAGCGGGGCATCTGTCACTGCACGTCGGAGCAAGTCCGCAAGTACCGAAGCCGGTTGTCAGGTCCGCTGATCGATCGGCTCGACCTGCATGTCGAAGTGCTTCGCGTGCCGCATGAGATTCTTCGTGCGGACACTGTGAGCGCCGAGTCGAGGGCCGAGTCGAGCGCCGTCGTCGCCGCACGCGTCGCGCATGTTCGCGAGCTCCAGCTCAGTCGGCAGGGCTGTACCAACGCGCGTTTGAAAGGGCGGGATATCGAACGCGTTTGTCATCCGACCGCTCGCGCGCGCCAGTTACTGGACCGCGCGGCCAACAAATTGGCCTTCTCGGCCCGGGCCTATCATCGCGTGCTGAAAGTCGCGCGGACCATCGCCGATCTCGCCGGCGCGGCCGCGATCGATACGCCGCATGTCAGCGAGGCGATGATGCTGAGGAAGTTGGATCGCTTGTCGCCCGCGGGCGATGGGAGAGGCGGCGAGAGGTCGCCGCGCTGAATCGCGGCGACCTTGAAAGGCGGGATTACTTCGAGCCGGCGACCATGTAGTCGACCGCGTTGAGGATCGACTTGTCGGCCAGATCCGCGCGGCCACCCTTCGGCGGCATGAAGCCCGAGTTGCCCTGGAAACCCTCGAGCGCGTGCTTGTGGAGCGTGTCCACGCCCTTAGCGATACGCGGCGCCCAGGCGCCCTTGTCGCCGTACTTCGGCGCACCGGCGACACCGGCGCCGTGGCAGGCCATGCAGGCCATGTTGAACACTTCCTCGCCACCCAATTCCTTGGCCGGCTCCGCGGACGCGGCCTGAACCGGCGCCAGCGCCGAGTTGTCCTGACCCGCGATAGCCACTTTGGCCACGGGCGCGATGCGCTCGGCCACGACAGCCTGGTTCCGCGGGTCGGTGATCACATGCTGTTCCTGGGTGCCGGAGGCGACGATGCGCGCCAACACATATAGAAGGATGGCAATGCCGATCAAAATGCCGAGTACCAGCATGAAGGTGTCAAAGAACTTTCTATCGTGCTCGGCGCTCACTTCGGCTCCAACAACAGGCTACAGGGGCGGGAAAGCCACATGGCAAAACGGCGCGCAGTATAACGGCGTCGTCGTTCCCGATAAACTCAGCAGGCTAACTCTCTGAGCCGGCGCGAATTCCCGGCCCGGGCTTGGGGGTTGGCCCGAGGCCGGCTATGATTCGCGCCCCGCCCACCGGGGGCCTCCGGCCGGGGCCCCTCCGTCCGGATGGGCTGCTACAATTCGTCTCCGCACGCGCCCGTAGCTCAGTTGGATAGAGTATCGGTTTCCGAAGCCGAGGGTCACTGGTTCGAATCCAGTCGGGCGCGCCATTCCCTGATTCGAGTTGCTCGCCGATCTCAACGAGCGCCGCCATCGAAGAAGCCAAGCGCGCCGGCATCGACATGAGCCTGGTCGAAACCAGTCTCGGCTACTCGTACGACAAACGAGCTGAGCAGCATCAAGCCGCGCTCGAACTGGAGCGCGTCGGACGACAACTCCGTGGTGAAGCTCAACCAGCTGATTGAGCGTCTGTGCGACGCCGATATCGATTTCGTGGACAATCCCGAACCGGGAGTTCCCCTCAAGAATCTGTACCTGGAAACTGATCTCGGTCCAGTGGACTTGCTCGGGATGATCAAAGGCTTGGAAAGGAAGAATCGTCGGCGATGGAACCAGTCGCCGGATCTCCAATGATCGTTAACGAATCTGCGTTCGAAAAGATCCGCGCGGCATACGACGCCGCGCACCGCTCCCGCGTTGCAACCCTTTGCGCGGCCCACTCGTGTGTGGAAAGTGGGAAGACAGAAAGCGCGCATGATCCATCACGTACTGGTCGCGGAAGCTGACAGAGACACATGGGCCTCGATCGCCAACGGCGTGCGCCGGTATCAGCCGGAGGCGACGATCGTGCGAGTGAAGGATGGCGAGCAGGCCATGCGTCACTTGTTTCAGAGAGGCTTGTTCACGGAGGAGCCGGAGACGCCGGATCTCATTGTGCTCGCGGCGGATCTGTTGATCGTATCGACGGATGCCATCATCGACCGGCTGCGACAGCATCCGAGGACCGAGACGATTCCGGTGATCGTCGTCCGAAAAGAACCGCTCGGTGACGATCTCGGCGATGAATCGGCAAGCGACCAGTGTGTGCTCTCTCCGGGCGCCGTGGTGATCTTCGCCAGCGCACAGATCGAGAAACAAGTCGCGAGCGCGCTGAGCCATCTCGCGCCGGCCGAAGCACCCACTCCGACCAGTGTTTGCTGCAATCTTCGATGATCGCGCGCTAACGTTTCTTTCGAGCCGATCCCGCCCCGCACGCACGCTCTGACGGCGTGGTTCATTTAACGCGGCAAACATCCAATTAATCGTCGTTTCTGGCCACTCTCGCCGGGCCATGCTGCTGCTTACGCGATTATCATTGGTTGTCATTTGACAACCTTGGTTGACCCGATTACTCTTCAGGTGCGCAAGATGCGGCGAGCGAAGCATCCGAATAAGGAAGTTGAGCAGGCTTTACGGCATGCCGAACAGCAGGGTTGGCAAGTCGAGCCTGGAGGCAGCCATGCCTGGGGGCGAATGTACTGCCCTCACAATCTTCCCGAATGCCGTTGCGGCAAGTTTTGTATCGCGAGCATCTGGAGTACGCCGAAGAGTGCGAGCATTCATGCGCGTCACTTGCGGCGCATTGTCGACAACTGTGCGCTGCGAAAGTTGTACGAAGCCGAATGTGGCGAGGAGTGAACGATGGAATATGACTTTGTTCTGAGCTTCAAGCTCGCCGACGCGGGGCCGGTGGGGGACGATGTGGTCGAGCGCCTGGGCGCGGCGGGGTGCGATGATGCGACGGTGGGTGTTGGTTTGCCGGGCCGCCTTGCTTTGATGTTCACTCGCGAGGCCGGCACCGCGAAGCAGGCGATCATCAGCGCGCTCGAAGACGTGAAGCGTGCGCTTCCCGAGGCGGAACTGATCGAAGTCGGTCCGGATCTGGTCGGCCTCAGCGATATCGCAGAGCACGTGGGCGTGTCGAGGCAGAACATGCGTAAGCTGATGATGAGTCACGCCGCTGCGTTTCCCGCGCCTATGCACGATGGCAGCACGGCGCTGTGGCATCTTGCTCCGGTACTCGAGTGGCTCAACACTCGAGACGGTTACGCCATCGACAAGCATCTGCTGGACATCGCTCGCACGGCGATGCGGGTCAATCTGGCGAAGGAATTGGAGCGTCTCGACCAGCCGGTGGAGAAACGAATTCGCGCGCTGGTGGCGTAGAGCGATCACATCGCCGCATAGATCAGATGCAGCGCCAGCAGGCCCAGGCCGACGAAAAACCAACGGCGGAACCGTTCTGGAGAAACGCAGCGACGAATCCGCCCGCCGAGCATCATGCCCACCAATGCGGGCACCACGGCGATGGCGGAGTCGGAGACGGCACGAAACTCCAGAGCGTCGTGCCACAGCAGGCCGAGCCCAAGCGCCACCGTTGAAACGGTGAACGATAGTCCGAGCGCTTGAATCAATTCGTCTCGGGCCAAACCAAGCCCGGCGAGATACGGAACGGCCGGCACGACGAATGTTCCGGTTGCACCTGTGATGCACCCCGTAACGATGCCGACAACGGGGCCGGCCCATCGCTCCGCTCGTGCGGTGACGTTCACGTGAAAGTTGCCCAGCCCCGCGAGCGCATAAATGAGTAGCGCGCCGCCGAGCGCGGCGCTCGCGACGCTCGACTTGGTTGAGGCAATCACGCCGGCTGCGAGAGTGGTGCTCACAAAGATCGCAAGCAGCGTCGGCCAGAGTCGCTGCACGAGAAGTCCAAGGCGCGGGCCTTCCACGAGTTGCCACACATTGGTTATGAAGGAAGGCAGCAACAGAATGGCGGCGGCCTCGGCCGGCGGCATTCGAAGGCTGAGCAGGCCCATCGCAACGGTGGGCAGACCCAACCCGACCAAGCCTTTGACCGCGCCCGCGAGCAGAAAGATCGACGTGACGTAAACCGTCACGGCTGCATGCGTCATAGCGTCACCACCTTGGAGCGGCCTTGCGCCCATGGGCCGTCATGTCACGAGTCTCGCGCGCGACATGCGTAGCTCACAATGTGATTCTCGCAAACTCTGTCATCGGCAAATGCGAAGACTCCCGCCTCGAGAGCGCAACGAGTTTGCATCGGTTGCCGCCGTAGTGGCGGCAATGCCGTCAATTGGCCGGGACGGGCTGCTGCTCACATGCGGCACACTTCACCCATGCAACGGCGACAAGTATGCGCGAGCATTTTGGCTGGCGTGGTGTTCCCGGTTTCCAGGGGGGCAGCAGCAATGCCCGGCAAAGCGATCAACTCCAGCGGTCTTTCTTATGCACAGGCGTACCTCGTCGAACGCGCGAGCAGGTTCCTGTTCATCAGCGGCCAGGTACCGGCGGACGAGGACGGCAAGGTGCCGGCGCGCTTCGAGGATCAATGCCGGCTCGTCTGGCGCAATATCGAAACCCAATTGACTGCCGCCGGAATGAAACTGACCGACCTGATCAAGGTCACGATCTTTCTCTCCGATCGCCAATACCGCGCAGCCAATGCGGCCGTGAGAAAGGAAGTGCTCGGCGCGCACGCGCCGGCGCTCACCATCATCATCACCGGTATCTATGACGAAGAATGGTTGCTCGAGATCGAAGCGATCGCCGCCGCCTAAGCGTCCTTGTCGCGCTTCAGAATGAGCGAAGTGGTTACGTCGATCACATCGGGCAAGGTCGCGATGTGATCGCGAGTGGCGTTGAGTTGCGATGTCGCGCGGGCTTCGATCTCCACCGCAAGATCGATATCGCCGCTCAACGAATAACAACGACAGACCTCTGGCAGCGCCGTGATGGCGGCAACGGTCCTGGGCGCCGGGGTCCTGGCGAGTTTGAGTAACAGCAGAGCGGACAATCGATCAGCGTCGGCGATGCGCGCGTGGTAACCGAGGATGACGCCAGACTCTTCCAGCTTCACCAATCGCTCGCGCACTGTGCTGCGCGCCAGCTTCACTTTGGCCGCAAGGGCTTTCAACGGCATCCGCGCATTCGTGCGCAGAAGCGAGACTATCTGCATGTCGATCGCATCCATCGTCGCTCTCCGCTGCCTTTCAGCAGCTGTCGGTGTTCTCGTCGTGGGCATCGCTTGGTCGCAGCCGACCGGCACGGCAAAACGCTGGACCCCGGCCGCAATCGCATCCGCCGGGTACGAATCATCGCCCAGCTTCACCCCCGACGGGCGCGAGATGTATTTCCTCAGCTCCGATGCCAGCTTCGACAACTATCGTGTCATGGTCACTCGATGCGAGCGCGGCACATGGAGCAAACCCGAGGTGCCGTCATTCGCGCGAGCATTGCCGATCAACGAAGCCGACCCATTCGTAACCCACGACGGCCGTCGCTTGTACTACATCTCGACCCGCCAGGACCCCAAGCATGAGGACTTCGACATCTGGTTCGTCGAACGCTCGACGAACGGTGCCTGGGGTGAGCCGAAGCGTTTGCCCGAGCCGGTGAATTCGAAGGCCTCGGAGCTGCTGCCGCGTGCGGACCTGCAAGGACGACTGTATTTCGGCTCGGCTCGCGAAGGGGGTCAAGGTGATATCTACGTCGCCGTGCCCCAGCCGGACGGAACGTGGCGAGTCGAGAATCTCGGCCCGCCCGTGAACACGCCGTCGTTCGAATATGAAGCGGAAGTGTCACGCGACGGCAGCACCATGATCGTCGTCGCTCACCGGACCGAGCGCTCGCATTTGTATCAATATAAGTGGCGCGGCGAGCGCTGGGTGGCGGTCGGTGAGATTCCGGCGCTGGCGGAGCAATTTCAGGTCGGGCCGCTGCTGTCACCGACAGGCGACCGATTGCTGTTCGCGCAACGAGATGGCGAGCGCTCCGGCGAGATGTTCCTGATCGATCTGGTGCCGAATGCCGCCGAGGTCTGGCCTCCGCGCTGCCGATGATGGTATAGCAGCAGGAATGGCAACACTCACCGGTCGCACCATCGCGGTTCCCGAAACTCGGGAGCTGGACGTCTTCTCCTCCATGCTCGAGCGCCGGGGCGCGACGGTTCTGCGCTGTCCGCTCGTGGCGATTCTCGACGCGCCCGATCCAAAGCCGATACTCGACTGGCTGCACGCTTTTAGTGCCGGCTCGTGTGACGACTTGATTCTGCTGACGGGCGAAGGCTTGCGCCGACTGCTCGGCTGCATCGACAAGAACGAACCGTCGCTGCGCGAACCGTTCGTGCAGCGCCTCGGCTCGGTTAGAAAAATTACGCGAGGCCCGAAACCCGCGCGTGCTTTGCGAGAGCTCGGACTAAAGCCCGACATCGCGGCGGAATCGCCGACCACGCAAGGTGTGATCGATTCGTTGCGCGCCGAGAATCTCCAAGGTCGCAAGGTCGGTGTGCAGTTGTATGGCACGGAGCCCAACCGTCCGCTCATGGAATTCTTGCAGTCGGCCGGCGCGCAGGTGCTGACCGTCGCGCCTTATGTGTATGCGGACAAACTCGCCGACGATGCCGTTCGCGACTTGATGCAGAAGATGGCGGCGGGCAGCGTGGACATCATCGCGTTCACCAGCACGCCGCAAGTGGAGCGCTTGTTCAGTGTCGGTCCGCCGGAATTGGTGAGAGCAGCGTTCGAGAAGACCGAGGTCGCAGCGATCGGCCCGGTCGTGGCCGATGCGCTGAAGCGTCACGAGATTCCGGTGCGGCTGATGCCCGAGGACTCGTTCTTCATGAAGCCGCTGACGACGGCCATCGAGCAAGGCATCGGCACGCGAAACAACATTGCGGAGACATAAAAACCGGCCGTCCCTGGCCGCCGGCGGCAGCGCGCACCCGAAGTGGGGTTCGGGCGGATGCTCGCCAAGTGCGCTCAGCCTGCCTGTTTCGTAGTGCAGTTTGTTTAGCGTTTGGTCAACGACGTGTAACAGTCTGTAACGGCGCCGGCCGCGCTTGAGATCGAGCGCGCGTCTGCCTTACAAGAGCGGGATGCGCGCTACCGCCAGCTTACTCATCGTCGAAGACGACCCCGAGATCCGGCAGATGGTGGCCGATCTCATGCGCCGTGAAGGCTTCGAAGTCGATGCTGCCGAGGATGCACGCGCCATGGACGACGTGCTCGCGCGCCGCCGCCCCGACCTGATCGTGCTGGACCTGATGCTGCCAGGTGAAGACGGCTTATCCATCTGCCGTCGCCTCCGTGCACACAGCAATTTGCCCATCCTCATGCTCACGGCCAAGAGCGACGAAGTCGATCGGGTCGTCGGTTTGGAAATGGGGGCCGACGACTACCTGGTCAAGCCGTTCGGACCTCGTGAGCTGCTGGCGAGAGTGCGTGCGCTGTTGCGGCGTGGCGCTTCGTCGCCGCCGGTCATGCGCGAACGACGCTTCTCATTCGGCGGCTTCATCATCGATCTCGATGCGCGCGAGCTCGTCGATCAAAGCCACACGCCGGTGGCGTTGACGGCCGCCGAGTTCGATCTGCTTGCATGTTTCATTCAGCATCCACGGCGCGTGCTGACCCGTGAGCAGATTCTAAGTTGGACGCGCGGGCGCATGGCCGACCCATTCGACCGAACCGTGGACATGCAGATCTCCCGTTTGCGTCGCAAGCTCGATGCGGCCAGCCCGGCCACGAAGTTGATCACGACCGTACGCAACGGCGGATATCTGTTCACCGCGCACGTCGGGAATGCCAGGTGATCACGCGGCTGACATTTGCCTCACGACTCGGGTTGATCGTCGTGCTGAGCCTGATCGTGGCCTGGATCGCATCGACCGCGATTTTCTACGTGGCTAGCGCCCGGGAAGACGGTGAGTCCCGGCCGTTGCCACTGCCGCGACAAATAGCAGCAATCGTTCAATTGCTCGAGCAGGCACGTGACGCCACGGAGCGCTCGTTGATCATCCGAGCCGTCGGTTCGCAGAAATTCAGCGTCAAGTTGGAAAGTCCGTTACCGCTCCTGCAAACGCCGGATGCGCGCCCGTTTGAAATGCGCGCGCGACAGTTGCAGAAGGCGTTCGACGAAATTGGCGGTCGGGCCTTCAGTCTCACATTCGATGCGGCCGGTGGTCACAGCGCGCCGCGATTCTCCTATACGACGCCGACCGATCTGGAGTTGCGCGTTCGCCTGAATACTGGAGAAACCTTGGTGGTTCGTGGCTATCACCGGCCCACGACCAATGTTTATGGCATGCCCATCGGCTCCATCGCGGGTCTGGTCGGCACACTCACCGGCCTGATCGCGTTGATCGTCATGCACCGACAGACCAGGCCGCTGGCTCGACTGGCGGCAACAGTCGATCAATTCGATTTTTCCGATCAGCCGACCATGCTGCCCGAAACGCACTCCGCCGCGCCGGAGATCCGTGCGGTCATCGCCGCCTTCAATCGGCTGCAGGCGCGCCTCGCGCAACTGCTACGAGCGCGAATGGCGATGCTCGGCGGCATATCTCACGACGTAAGAACGTTTGCGACCCGGCTGCGTCTGCGTGTCGATCACATCCCTGATAAGGCGGATCGCGAGCGTGCCGTCGCCGATATCGACGACATGATCCGACTACTCGACGACGCATTGCTCGCGAGCCGCGCCGGGGCCGACGAGCTGGTCGAGGAATTGGTGGAGTTCAGGCAGGTGGTGCGAGACGAAGTGGACGATCGCTCAGCAGAACGCGCACCGATTCATTTGCAGGAAGCTACACCCACGAACGATGCGTTGGTGCTCGGGGATCGCGTGGCTTTGCGCAGAGTGGTGGCGAATCTCATCGACAACGCCTTGCAGTACGGCCGCGCGGCGCACGTGCAGGTGGAGGCGGGCGATCGATCCGTGCAGTTGACTGTCGATGATGAGGGGCCGGGCATCCCGTTCGAGCAACGCGAAGCCTTGCTCGAACCGTTCATTCGTTTGGAAACATCTCGCAATCGCCGGACCGGCGGCGCCGGTCTCGGACTCGCAGTCGTACGCAGTCTGGTCGAAGCGCATGGTGGTGTGATCAACATCGGCGACGCGCCGACCGGCGGCGCACGCTTCGTGGTCAGCCTGCCGCTGTTCCATGCGTGAGCTCCGTCGTGTACTGCGAGCTGGAACACACCGATGTTCAGGCGTGCAATCACGAAACTGATCTGTATCTTTTCTCGCCGAGATTCCGACGTACAGAATAAAAACGAGAATGTCACGTCGAAGTACGCAAATTTCACGCGCGCCATTGCAATGATTTATTAAGCGCGTTGACCCTCGCTGACAGTGTCACGTACAACACCCCGAGTGCTTGACACAACGCGGTCATGATGGCCACGGCAAGCACCAAACAAAGTTCGCGGCGACCACGAGCGACGCAATGAATGCGTTTCCCGGGGGATCCTGCGAACGACTGACGATAGAACACGCACCAGCAAGTGTTCGCCGACGCGGCGGGCAACGGCCGCAGTTCTAGTGGGGGATAACATGATTCCGAGTCGCAGTCCGTGGGTACGGCGTGTGCGCACGTCGAGCGATGGCGTGGCCATCAATCAGAAGTTGCGGGATGGAGTGCGCAACGTGCTGACAGGCTCGCTGCTGCTCGGCAGTTGCGCGTCGATGGCTCAGCAGGCCAGCGTGCAAGAGCTGGAAGTCATCGTGGTGACCGGCTCATATATTCAAGGAACGGCCGAGGACGCGGCGCTGCCCGTTGACGTGTTCACCGCCGAAGATCTGCAGATGCAGGGCTCACCCTCGATGGTGGATCTGGTGAAGTCCATCCCCGCCGTGCAGGGCGTGCTCGGCGAATCGAATCAATTCGGCTCGGCGCAATCGACCGGCAGCAGCAACATCAATCTGCGCGGCATCGGTGCGGTACGAACCCTGGTGCTGATGAACGGCCGACGCATCGCAGGTTCTCCGACGGGCAATGGCGTCGACACCAACCTGTTGCCGATGGCGGCGATCGGCCGCATCGAAGTGCTGAAAGATGGTGCCGCGGCGACGTATGGTTCCGATGCGGTCGCCGGCGTCGTCAACTTCATCACCAAGACCAACGTGGACGGTTTGTCGCTCGACGCCTCCTACAGTTACATCGACGGCACGGATGGCGACTACCATGCAAACGCCTTATGGGGCCATCGCGCCGATAACTGGAACATCCTGGTGGCCGGCGGTTACCGCCATCGGTCGGAGTTGAACTCGACGGAACGCGATTGGGCGGTGCGCACCTACGATGAGAATCCGCAGGGCGGCTTCTCGGGTTTCGGCAGCCCCGGCCAGTACATCATGCCCAACGGCACGGCCGCGCCGCCGACCTTCCGCGATCCCGGTTGTTCGGCGCTGGGCGGATTCGAAATCGCTGGCAACGGCTGTCGTTTCCAATACATCACGTTCGATAACCTGGTCGAGCGCGAGGAGCACTATCAGCTCTACACCGAATTCAACATGGATCTCGGCGAGAAGACCCGACTGCACGTCGAGGGGCTCTACGCTGTGCACGATGCTCCGGAAGAAAACTCCTCACCATCGTACGGTCCACAGCAGGGCGCGAATCTGACCGCGACTCCTACCGCAAACCTGGTGAGCCCGACCTACATCGTTCCGCTGCGAAATCCCGGCCTCACGGCACTGCTGGCTCAGTTGTCCCCGGCGGATCAGACCAGGATCCGCAACACCGGCTACGTGGCCGCGAGTGGCCTGCAATGGCGTCCGCTCGGCAACGGCGGCAATCCGCTCACCGGTGAAGGCAAGAAAGATCAGCGCTTGTTCGATGGATTCCGCTTGTCGGCGAGTCTCGACGGCGAGTTCGGCCCGGAGATCGGCTGGGACGCCGCGGTGACCTACAGCGAAAACACGCGCGAAACCCGGACGCCGGACATTCTCGCGTATCGCTTGCAACTGGCGTTGAACGGACTGGGCGGACCGAATTGCGCGGCAGGCTCGGCGCCGGGGTCGGCCGGATGTTTATATTTCAATCCGTTCTCGAATGCCTTCGCGGGCAATCCGTCGACGGGCGCGATCAACGATTACAACTACAACGCCGCGCTCGCCAACGATCCGGCGGTCATCGATTGGATGTTCGAGAACAACGGCGCGATCGACACCTCATCGACCCTGGCGCTGGACCTGGTGTTCAACGGCGAGCTGCCGTGGTCGCTGCCGGGCGGCGCGATCGGCTGGGCCGCGGGCGGTCAATACCGAGACGAAGGCTACGAGCGCGAAGTGAACTACTGGACCGATATCGACAAGAATCCGTGCGTCGATACGCCGGTCAACGGCAACATGAATTGCCGGACCCAATTCGGCGTGTTCACCTTCTTCGGTCCGCTGCGTAATCAGGACTTGAGCCGCGACGTGTTCGGCGTGTTCGGCGAAGTCAATTTGCCGCTGCTGGAGTCGTTGCAAGCACAACTCGCCCTGCGCTACGAGGATTACGGCGGCCTGGTCGGCTCGACCACCAATCCGAAAATCTCCCTGCGCTGGCAAGCGCTCGACTGGCTGGCGCTGCGTGGCTCGGCCGGCAGCACGTTCCGAGGCCCGCAGCAGACGCAATTGCTGGACGGCTTCAGCACGACGCTGGTTTATACGAGCGTGGCGCGCGGCTACAAGCCGTATGCAAATTACGGCAATCCGGATCTCAAGCCCGAAGAGGCGGACACCTTCAACGTCGGTGCGATCGTGCAGGCGGGGAATTTCAAAGGATCGCTGGACTATTGGAACTTCAAGTTCAAGAACCCCATCGGCACCGAAGGTGGCACCGAGCTCGTGGCGGCGTTCTTCGGTGTGAATCGCGGCGATCCCAACCATTGTAACGATGCCGCCTACGATGGCTTGCAGGAGCGCTTCACCTTCACGACCCCCACGGCCTGCAATGCCGATGACCTGATCCGCACTCGAGTGGATGTCATCAATGGACCGGAAGAAAACATCTCGGGTCTCGATGCCAGCCTGTCGTATCAGTTCGAGGGTGTGCTGGGCGGCGAGCTGCTCGTCGGCGCGGATGGTTCATATACATTGAAGTACGAGCGCGATGCTCTGTATGTCGAAGGCATCCTGATTCAAGAGAAGGATGATTACGCCGGCACTCGGGGTGGCGCGGGCACTGGCTCTTTGCCTAAGCTGCGCGGCTCGGCTTATATGGATTACAGCGTCGGCAGCCACGGCATACGGTGGACGACGCGTTATATCGATGGCGTGACGGATGTGCGGTCGAGCGTGCCGGATGGCTTCCGCGAAGTGGGCTCGTTCCTGACGCACGATCTGGTGTATCGCTTGCAGCTGCCGGGTGAGACGACGTTCAGCGCGGCCGTGATCAATCTGACCGATCGCGATCCGCCGCTGGTGCGGCTCGATCTGAGCTACGATCCATTCATCGGCAATCCGCTCGGTCGTTACTTCAAGGTCGCCGCGGCCAAGCAGTTCTGAGTCCGCCGCCGGGGTTGAAAACGAAACGCCGCTCATTGAAGCGGCGTTTTTATTCGGGTCAGTCCTCGAGCGTCCAGCCTTTCTCCCAGGGCGGTTCCGGCCCGAACGTGGTCGCGACGAAATCGACGAACGCGCGCACCTTCGGCATCAGATTGCGTCGCTCCGGATAGACGGCGTGCACGGCAATCTCGGGTGGCCTGAACTTGCAAAGCACCGGCTTCAGCTCACCCGATCGCAGTTGATCGCCGAGATAAAACGTCGGCAGCTGGATGATGCCGCCGCCGGCGACCGCGGCCGCGCGATTCACGAGCCCATTGTTCGAGTGAAGATTGCCGTTCACCGGGACGACGTACTCCTCGCCTTCGCTGTCCGTGAACCGCCACTCGCGCGGCGCGCTCAGGAGCGAATAAAGGATGCAGTTGTGCTCGAGCAAATCTTCGGGGCGTTCCGGGGTGCCATGTTTCGCAAGATAGGCGGGCGAGGCGGCGATGACCTGGCGAGTCGGCGCGATCTTGCGGGCGATCAGATTCGAATCGCGCAGCCGGCCGATGCGAATCGCCACGTCGAAGCCTTCTTCCACCAGATCGACTTGCCGATCGTCCATGCTCAGCTCGACGGTGACGCCCGGATAACGCTCCATGAATGTTTGAATGGCCGGGCCGAGCTGCAGGATGCTGAATGACATCGGTGCGGACACGCGCAACGTGCCGCGCGGCTCCGTTTGAAACCGCGCAACTTCCAGTTCGGCATCCTCGATCTGACGAAGCGCGCTGCCAGTGCGCCGGAACAATTCGGAGCCGGCTTCGGTCAGGCTGAGTCGGCGCGTGGTGCGATTCAACAATCGCGCGCCAAGCTTCTCCTCCAGCCGAGTGATGGCCTTGCTGACCACGGGCTGTGACATCTCCAATGCTTCGGCCGCGGCCGTGAAGCTGGAGAGCTCGACTACTTTGACGAATATCGCGATGTCGGTGAGGTTTTGCATTGGCTTCGATCGGGGAATAAATCCCATGCCGCCGGGCCCGATGATCCGGCGCCCGCGGCTCACTAACGTAGCACCCATCAGGTCGGGCGTCGCCTGGCCGTCAATGAAGGTGCTGTCATGTCCACTCAGGATACCCTCCAGGCGCGCGAGTTTTTCGCCCAGAAGCTGGCTTTTCTCACCGGTCCGTACGAGTTGCACGGCCAGATCCGCCGGAACGAGCCCATCACCATCGTCGATGTGCGCCTACCCAGCGATTATCAGGCGGGCCACATCCCCGGTGCCATCAACTTGCCGCAGGGCAAGTGGCACACCCTGGCCGGGCTCCGCAAAGACCGCACGGCCGTTCTTTATTGCTACAGCCAGACATGCAAGCTCGCCGCGGCGGCGGCGGTGGAGCTGGCGTCGGCCGGCATTCCAGTCGTCGAGATGGAAGGCGGCTTCGAAGCCTGGGTGAAGAACGAGTTGCCGGTCGAGCGCTGAACGCCCGACTCACGATTTCCAATCCTCGATCGATCATCGTACATCCAGAGGTGCTGTCATGTTCTCCAGTTCGCAGCAGGCCGGCAATGCGCTGTTACGCGTCTCGTTGGGCCTCATGTTCATTGCTCACGGTCTGATCCTGAAGTTCTTCACGTTTACGCTCGCGGGCACGGCGCAGTACTTCGCGTCGATCGGCTTGCCGTCGGCGTTGGCGTATGTGGTGTTCGCGCTCGAGACGGTCGGCGGTGTGTTGTTGGTGATCAACTACCGCACGCGATGGGTGGCGCTCGGTTTGATCCCGGTGTTGCTCGGTGCGTTGTGGGTCCACATGGGCAACGGCTGGGTATTCAGTAACACGGGCGGTGGTTGGGAATACCCGGTGTACTTGATTGTGATCAGCGTGGTGGTGGCGTTGCAGGCTGCGCCTGCGCGCGCTAAGGCTACGCTCGGATCGGCGCAACCGACCCTTGCGTAAGTACGCCAGCTACTGCGGTTCGAGGCGCTCGCCTTCGGGCGGTGGAAACTGGCTGCACACTTCGCGCAGCCAGTTTCTGAATCGAATCACCTTCGGCACTTCGAAGTTATGCGCCGGGGCGACGAAGTAATAAGAATTGTGCTGTCTCACGCTCTGAGTCGAGGGTCTCACCAGCCGTCCCGACGCCAGATCGCCCGCGACCAGCGACCATCTCGCCAGCACCAGTCCATGACCCTGCTCGGCCGCGGCCAGCACCGATGCGGAGTCGTCGAGAATCGGGCCGCGCTCGATGCGTGTCGTGTCGCCGCCGACCCGTCGCAGCCAATCCACCCACGGTTCGCTCGCACTGTGAAGCAGCGGATATTTATTCAGATCGCCAAGGGTCGTGATCGGACCGAGCTTCGCGAACAGCGCGGGGCTGGCGACCGGGAATACCCAGTCGTCGAGCATCTTCTCCGCCTGCAACTGCGGCCAGCTGCCGGAGCCGTAACGAACGGCGGCATGGAAATCGGTCTGCATGAAGTCGATCAGCTCGCGACTGGCGCTGAAGCGCAAGTCCACCTCGGGATGCTTCTGATAGAAATCGCCGAGTCGCGGCAGCAACCATTTCTGCAGGAATGAGCCGAGCAGGCTGATGTTGAGCAAGCCGCTACTACGATCGAGGCGTAACTGATCGACCGCGCGCGTCAGCTCGCCCATGCCTCGTTGCACGCCCGGCAACAAACGCGCACCCTGTGGCGTGAGTCGTACCGAGCGGCTGTGCCGGACGAAGAGCGGAGTCTCGAGGAATTCTTCGAGCGACTTGATGTGCGAGCTGACCGCCGCGGTGGTCACGTTCAGGGACTGAGCGGCGCCGGTGAAGCTCAAGTGGGCGGCGACGGCCTCGAACGCCCGCAGGGCATTCAAAGGCAATTTGGTGTCAGCGCTCATCCTCGCTCCGCCGCTTCGTTCAAAATTCTTTTAATCCATGAACCCGAAACGCCACACGAACCCTCGCACGCGTAGTGAAAATATATCGATTCACTTAATGATGCAAGGTACGATGCCGGGCCTTCGAGGAGACTTCATCGTGAGTGGGAGCGAGCCATGACCAGCCTGCGCATTGAGCCGGCGACCCCGGCCGACGTGCCAATGATCCTGCAATTGATTCGCGAGCTCGCCGAGTTCGAGCGGCTGTTGCATGAAGTGACGGCGACCGAAGCGCAATTGCATGAGCACCTGTTCGGCCCGAAGCCGAAAGCCGAAGTCATCATGGGCCGGCTGCCGGAGGGCGAGGTCGTCGCCTTCGCGCTGTACTTCCACAACTTCTCGACCTTCCTGGCCAAGCCCGGCATCTATCTCGAGGACTTGTACGTTCGTCAGCCGTATCGAGGCCACGGCTATGGCGAGCAGATGTTGCGTCGTCTGGCGGGCATCGCGCTGGAACGAAATTGCGGTCGACTCGAATGGTCGGTGCTCGATTGGAATCAGCGTGCCATCGATTTCTACAAGAGCCTCGGCGCGGTGCCGATGAATGAATGGACCATCTATCGCGTGACCGGCCCGGCGTTGGCAAAGCTCGGCAACGGCGGGTGAAACGCGCTTGCAATCGATCGTGTCGATGAGGCCGATCGGAAATAACTGCCGGCAAAGCGCCGTTCATTGCATTGACGGTGCTGGCGGCCGACATCGACGCGGTGTATTTTCGGACGCGCATCGAGAGCGGGAAGTCGACAGGATGTCGACGCCACTCCCGGTCGAGGGTTTCTAACATTCGCGCTGGACCAACGAGGGGTTCGCATGTCCATCCGCGCCTTGCGCTACCTCATCGCTCTTGCCGAGTGCTTGAACTTCACTCGCGCCGCCGAGCGTTGCTCCGTCACCCAATCCACGCTGAGCATTCAGTTGCGCAAGCTCGAAGAGTATCTCGGGGTGCGTTTGTTCGAGCGAGATCGCTCGCATGTCGCGCTCACTGAAGACGGACGCAAAGTCTTGCGCTTCGCTCGCGTCGCCGTGCGCGCCGCCGATCGCATCGTCTCCGTCAGCCGCAATGATCGCGTCCCCGCTCCGGAGCCTCTTATTGAAGAGATCAATTGTCAGCGCGCGCCCATTGATTAGACTTTGTCTAATTTAGACCAGGGCTACGACTGGAGTGTCGGGCCGAGCAGGGGAGACACAGCATGGGACCGCCGATTCACACCGTGCGCGTGACGACGTGCGCCAGCATTTTGTCTGGCCTGTTTGCGATGGGAGCCGCGCTGGCCCAACCGCTGGGTCTGCCGCCGGTGCCGGTGCCGGCGAACAACCCGCAGACGCCCGAGAAGATCGCGCTCGGCGACAAGCTCTTCAACGACAAACGTTTCAGCAGCACCGGTGAGGTGAGCTGCGCGACTTGTCACGATCCGAACAAAGCGTTTACCGATAGTCCGCTCGTGACGTCGGAAGGCATCAACAAGCTCACCGGCACGCGCAACGCGCCGACGGTGATCAATTCCGCGTACTTCAAGCTGTTCTTCTGGGACGGCCGCTCGGTCGACATGGAAGACCAGGCTCAGCATCCCATCGTCAATCCGGTCGAAATGGGCCTGGTGAATCACGAGCCGGTGTTGAAGATCGTGCGCACCGATCCCGATTACGTGGCGCGCTTCAAGAAAGTCTTCAACAAGGAAGGCGAGCAGGTCACGATGAAGGAAGTGCAGCAGGCCATCGCCAGCTTCGAGCGCACCATCGTCGCGGGCGATTCGCCGTGGGACCGCTGGTACTACGGTGGCGATCAAAGTGCCGTGAACGATCAAGTGAAGCGCGGCTTCAATGTCTTTCTGACCAAGGGTCGTTGTGTTTCTTGTCACGCCATCGAGCAGGACTACGCGCTGTTCACCGACAACCGCTTTCACAACATCGGCGTCGGCGTGAATCGGATTCAGAAGGAGATCCCGCAATTCGCACCGGCGTTCCTCACCGCGAAGAGCGCGGGCACCGATGTCGACAAGGCCGTGCTCACGAATCCGAAGGCGTCCGAGCTGGGGCGCTTCGCAGTGACCGAGACGCTCGATGAGATCGGCGCGTTCAAGACATCGACACTGCGTAACGTCGCCGTGACCGCGCCGTTCATGCATGACGGCAGCTTGAAGACCTTGCGCGACGTGGTCGAGCACTACAACAACGGCGGCGTCACCAGGCCGGGCGATCCGGTCAACGATTTCCTGAGCGGCGGCATCCGTCCGCTGAATCTCACCGACGACGAAATCAGCGATCTGGTCGCGTTCATGGAATCGCTGACCAGCCCGCAATTCGCCGCGCAGAAGGCCGCGTCGGCGAATCCTGTTTCCTGCAACGTGAAGACCACGGTGGCCAACGCGAGCCCGGTCGCACCGGTCAGCAAATCTGCCAGCGGCGGAGAGGGGATGTAACATGGACATCAAGTACGATCGCCGCAGCTTCATCAAAACATCCACCGTGGGTCTCGGCGCCGCGGTGTTGCCGATGACCATGGTGGAGCTGGCGTTCGCGAAGCCGAGCGACAACTTCACGTTCGCGTACATCTCGGACTCGCACATTCAACAGATCAAGGGCAACCAGTTCGTGCGCAACTGGGATCGCGGCCTGATCCGCGCGGTCGCCGAGACGAATCTGCTCACGCCCAAACCTGACTTTGTGATTTTCGGCGGCGACCTCGCGCAGATGGGCTCGAAGCCCGAGCTCGACCACGGCGCGGAGCTGCTCTCGAAGCTCAACGGCAAGGTCTACCACGTCATGGGCGAGCACGATTATTACCTCGACCTCGGCGAATACTGGTCCAAGCTGTTCGGCAAGCAGTACTACAGCTTCGACCACAAGGGCGTGCACTTCGTGGTGTTGAACAGCATCCTCACGTACGACGACTGGACCTTCAATCGCTGGCCGAGCGCCGAACAGCGCATGGCCGAGATGGCCGGTCTCGACAATCCGAACGGCTCGCCGTTCATGGTCGGCGACAAGCAACGTGAATGGCTGAAGAAAGATCTGGCGAAAGTGAAGAAGAACACGCCCATCGTGGTGTTCTCGCACTCACCGCTGCAGAAGATCTACAAGGGCTGGAATTTCTGGACCGACGATGCGGAGCAGGTGCAGGCGCTGCTCGCGCCCTTCGATAAGGTCACGGTGTTCTACGGCCACGTGCATCAGATCCAGTACAACCAGATCGGTAACATCGCATTCACGTCGGCGATGGCTACGGCATGGCCGTGGCCGTATCCGCAGAGTTACGCACAGGCTCAGCAGTTACTCCCGAAGCTGACGGTGCAGATGAATCGCGCCGATCCGTTCTTCGAGCGCGATGCGACCGGCTGGCAATTCATCGATGTGAACAGCGGTCGGGCCAGCGCGACTTTCAATCTGTACAACAACACCACGCGTACCGTGGCGTTCGATCCGCAGGCCGGGCATCCTAAGGACCAGACCTATCAGGATGAGGCCAAGCGCATCTCGCCCCAGGTGCACTATTGAGATGGTTACCAATATGAAAATCGCATCCGTCTTTGCTTGTGCCGCGCTGGCGCTGGGTGTCACCGGGGTGGCCGGTGCCGACGAGTTCACCAAGGAAGATCTGGCTCGCTGGCAGGAACAATTCGACGGCGTGGTGAAAGAAGGTCGCGCGCTGTTCACCGACGCCAAGCTCGGCAAGAACGGGGTGGTGTGCGCGCAATGCCATCCGAATGCCGCCAACACGCATCCGGAAACCTATCCCAAGTTCCAGAAGCAGCTCGGCAAGGTGGCGAATCTGTGGGAGATGGTGAACTGGTGTATTCGCAATCCGCTGGAAGGCGATCAGCTCCCCGCCGACGATCCGAAGATGACCGCGATTCTCTCCTACATCGCTTGGGAACGTCGTGGTGTGAAGCTGGAGCCGGGTAAGCACTGATGCGCTTGTTTGCTCGTTCGTTGCTCGCCCTCGCAGCGCTCGGTTTCGGCGCTGTCTCTCATGCGGGCGACACGCCGAAGATCGATCAAGCCTCACTGTTGAAGCGCATCGAGAAGAAAGACGACTCGATGGTGATTCTCGACGTGCGCACGCCGGAGGAGTTCGCGGCGGGCCACGTTCCGGGCGCCATCAACATTCCTTACACGCACCTGCCTTCACGCATCTCCGAAGTCGCCGATGCCGGCGACAAGGATATCGTCGTGTACTGCGCCACCGGCATCAGAGCGGAGAAGGGCGCCGAGCGCCTGCGCGAAAACGGCTTCACCAAGCTGCTTCATCTCGACGGCGACATGAAGGCTTGGGAAGCGCAGAAGCGGCCGCTGGAGAAGTAACGTTCTTTAGCCGAGCGCCTGATCCAGATCCGCGATCAAATCCTCGGCGCTTTCCAATCCCACCGACACGCGCAACAGGTTCTGAGGCGTCACCGTGTGCGGCCCTTCCACCGATGCACGATGTTCGATCAGCGATTCAACGCCGCCCAGGCTGGTCGCGCGAATAAACAGCTCCGTCTTCGCGGCCACAGCGAAGGCGGCGTCGCGGCCGCCGCGGACGCAGAAGGACAGCATGGCGCCGAAGCCGCCTTTCATTTGACGTTGCGCGATCGCGTGGCCGGGATGCGTGTCCAAGCCCGGATAGAACACGCGTTCGACGTTCTTGTGACTTTGCAGAAAGCCTGCGAGACGACTTGCATTGTGAGTCTGCGCGCGCACGCGACATGACAATGTGGTGAGGCTGCGGCGGATGAGCCAGCAATCGAAAGGCGAAGGCACGCTGCCGGCCGTCTGCTGATAGTCGCGCAGCTTGTCGGAGAGGCCGCCGCGATCGCGCGTGACGACGGCGCCGCCCATCACATCGCTATGACCGCCGAAGTATTTGGTGCTCGAATGCATGACCAGATCGGCGCCGAGCTCGAGCGGCCGTTGCCAGACTGGCGTCGCAAAGGTGTTGTCACAACAGACCATGGCACCGCGACCGTGCGCCAGTTCGGCGATGGTTTCGATGTCGCTGATGTTCAGCATCGGGTTCGAGGGTGTTTCGATCCAGACCAGCCGCGTCTCCTTACGAAGCGCGTCGCGAACGGTGTCGACGCGAGTCATGTCGACAAACGTGTGCGTGACACCCATGGGTGCCAATACATCGCGAAGCTGCTTGGCGGTGCCGTGATAGGACTCGATCGGCGCAATGACGTGTTCGCCCGGTCGCAACAGGCTGAAGACCGCCATCGATGCGGCCGAGCCCGAGCCGTACGTGGTTGCATCTTCACCGCCTTCGAGCGCGGCGATGCATTCTTCCAAGGGGCGGCGACCCGGATTGTCCGCGCGGCCATACGAGAAACCGCGGGAGAATTCGCCGTCGATGTCACGCTCGAACGTCGTGCTCATCTGAATGGCGGGGGCGACAGCGCCGGTGGCGCGCTCGACATCTCGTCCGGCATGGACCGACAGGGTTTCGAACTTCATCGTGGCTTCCTGATCAGGAACCGGCACTGTACTGGAAAGTGCGCGCGCCGACATGTTCGATGTCCGAAGCCGGGCACCGCCGCCGTACAAAAAAAACGCTCTCCGTCCGCGACGGAGAGCGAGTGGGAGTTCCGAGCGATGACTTAGGGCGTTATCGGTGAGATGTGCCTCGTCGCGGTCGGCCCAGCGGTGACGGATGAGGCGGCCGTCTTTCTTACTTCGATCGACGGCGGAATGAGCTTGTACATCACCGGCGTGACGACCCGCGCGATCAGGGTCGAGGAGATCAAGCCGCCGATGATCACCCACGCCAGCGGCGAATACATGCCGGCGTTCTGCAAGGCCAGCGGCAGCAGGCCGCCGATCGCGGTCGCGCTGGTCAACAGAATGGGCAGGAAGCGGATTTCACCGGCGCGCTCGATGGCTTCATCGAGCGGCATCCCGTCCGCTCTGAGCTGATTGGTGAAATCGACCAGCAAGATCGAGTTCTTGGTCTCGATGCCGATCAGCGCGATGAAGCCGATGGTCGCCGTGAACGAGATGCTGTAACCCGCCAGGCCGAGCGCCAGAATGCCGCCGGCGATACCGAAGGGCACGACGCTCAGCACGATCAGCGTGCTCTTGAAGCTGCCGAACTCCAGCACCAGCACGGCGACGATGCCAAGCAACGCCACGATGGTCGCGGCCTGCAAGCCACCAAAACTCTCCGTGCGACTCTCCAGCTCACCGCCCGGCACATAGGAATATCCGCGAGGCCACTGCATCTGGTCGAGCCGGCGCAGCACTTCGGTAGTCACGCGATCCGTGTTGTAGCCGTTCTGAACTTCGGCATTGATCGTGACCGCGCGAGAGCGGTTGTAACGATCGATCTGCGTCGGAGCCGCGGCGAATTCGACTTGAGCGAGCTGGCTCAGCGGCAGCGTTGCACCACTCAGCGTGTTAACGCGCACTTGATCGAGCGCACGAATATCGGCGCGCTCGGCAATCGGCGTGCGAACCATGATGTCGTACTGCTCACCGTCCGTTTCCTTGTAACGGCTGGCCGGAATGCCTGCGACTGCCAGCCGTACGGCGCGATCGAACTCGATGGCCGGCACGCCGAACAGCGCCGCCTTCTGCGAATCGATCTTCAGCTGCAGGTTGGTTCGCTTGATGCGCACGGGATTCTCGACATCGCGCGTGCCCGGCGTTTCCTTGATGACTTGTTCGACACGACCCGCCAGTCGATCCAGCTCATCGAGCTCCGGCCCGATGACCCGGATCGCGATCGGCGCCGTGATTGGCGGACCGTTCTGGAATTCCTTTACGTAGATGTGCGCGTTCGGATACTGCTTCAGCTCGCGACGCAAGGCTTCTAGTTTTTTCGGCGTGTCGGTCGTGTCGTATTCCTTGAGCTTGACGAAGAGGTCGCCGTAATTGGTGGCGCCTTCGCTGCCGAACTCGTTGTAGTAGATCTTCGGGTTGCCGTGGCCGAGATTCGTGAAGTACGACGCGACCTCCGGCATCGCCCTCAAGCGCTCCTCGACGAACCTCAGAGCGCGATCCGTCTCGCCGAGGCTGCTGCCGTCGGGCGTCTCGACGCTGATGATGAAGTTCGGCGTATCGGCCTTGGGAAACAAACTGAAGCCGATGAGGCCGCCGACGCCGATCATGATCACGAAGCACGCCGCCAGCGAGCCCCACACCGTGAGCCGAGGTTTAGCCAGCGCCCGGTGCAGCAGCGGCTGGTAGAAGCGATGAATGCCTCGCTGCACCGATTGCAACAGTCGATTGCCTTCCGCCTTTTCGTGCTTGCTGAGGATGCGGCTGGCGAGGAAAGGAATGATGGTCAGCGCGATCAGCAAGGACGCGAGCACGGTCGACAGCACGGCGGTCGGCAGCACGCGAATGAACTTACCGGACGGACCGGACAGCATCATCAACGGCAGGAACGCGAAAATGATCGTGGCCGTGCATCCCAGGATCGCAAGGAAGATCTGACGTGTCGCCAGGATCGCTGCCTGCGTTCGTGAATGACCCTCGCGCAAGAAGCGTGAGATGTTCTCGACGACGACGATGGAATCGTCCACCAGCAAGCCCAGGGCCACGACGAAGCCGGCAATCGAGATCTGATTCAACGAGAAACCCACCATGTGCAGCGTCGAGACGCCGATGGCGAGCGACAACGGGATCGAGATCATCACGATGCTCGCCGCGCGCAGGCCGAGGGGCAGCAGCGTGATCGCGACCAGGCCGATGGCGATGGCGAAATCGGTAGTGAGTCGATTCAAGCGCGTCGCGACGTTATCCGATTGATCGAACCCCAGGTGCAGCTTGATGCGCTTGGGCAACTGCTGCTCGAACTTCCTGGAGGCGTCGAGAATGCGCTGGCGAACCTGGAAGATGTTGTAGCCGTCTTTTTGATTCGCAGTGACGAAGACAGCACGCTGGCCGTTGAAACGACCGAGGTACGTGTGTTCCTGCGTATCCCAGTTCACCTCGGCGATGTCACGAACGCGCACGGTTCGGCCGTCGATAGCGGCAACGACGGTGTCGCGCACTTCGTCCAACGATTCGTAACTGCCCGAGGTTTTGACACTGAAGCTGCGGCTGCCTACATCGATGGCGCCGCCGGGCACCGTCGTGTTTTCGCTGCGTAGCGCTTCGATCACTCTGCTCGGTGCGAGCCGAAGTTCGGCCATGCGAGGCAGATCGAGCGCAACGCGCAGCTCACGGGCGGGATAGGCCCATGTTTCGGAAGTCCGCACGCCGTCGACGGCTTTCAAGAGGTCCTTCAGATCGCGCGCCTGGTCTTCCAGCTCCCGATAGGTCGCATCCGGCGACACCAGCGCGAACTGCACGATGTTCACCAGACCGGGATTGCTCTTCTTGATGTCGAGCCGCGCGATCTCGGCGGGCAACGACGGTCGCAGCGCGTTGATCTCTCGCACCACCTCGTCGTATTTCTTTTCGGCATCGGCGGTGCTGTAGAACTCGGTCATCACCACCGCCATGCCGTCATTGCTGAACGACTCGATTTTCTTGATGTCGTCCAGCTCGCTGAGCCGATCCTCGATGGGTTTGACCACCAGGCGCTCGACGTCGCGAGGTTCGGCGCCGGGATAGCCGACGACGATTTGATAGATCGGGATCGGGAAGTACGGGTCTTCCTGCCGGGGAATGCTCATGAACGAGGAGATGCCGAGCGCCACGAGCATGGCGAACGCGACCAGCGTGAACTGATAGCGCTTGATGGGAAATTCCAGGAAGCTCATGCGCTACTCCCGGTTCGCGGTCATGGGCTCGGCGAGCGTCACTTCCTCGCCGTCTTCCAGATATTGCGCGCCGTCGGTGATGACTCGCTCGCCGGCGGTCAAGCCCGTGTTGATCGCCACGGTCTCACCTTCGATGAAGGCTACGTCGACCTCGCGTCGACGCGCGCGATTCTGATCGAGCACGAACACGCGAGCGGTACGGCCGTCGCCTTCGACGATGGCGCCGATGGGAACGTAGATGCGCTCGCCGGCTTTGGCCGTCGACGGGATGATGGTGAGCTTCGCGACCAGCCCGCTTTTGAGCGGCAGATCGGTCGGATCCAGGGAAACTTCGATGCCAAACATGCCGCTGCCCGCATCGGCGGCGCCGGACACCTCCGTCACCCTGCCGGTCAAGGTCTTGCCAGGCAGAGCATCGAGCCGAATCCGCGCTTCGTCGCCGAGCTTCACTTGCACGATCTCGCGATCGGCGAGGCCGGTGCGGACGATGAAACCTTTGTCTTTGGAGCCGAGCACCAGGATCGGACTGCCGGCCTGAACCAGCTCGCGTTCTTCAGCCAGGCGCCGGAGTACCGTGCCGTCGTGAGGTGCAACGATCGCGGCGTAGCTCCAGTTGAACTTCGCCGAGTTCAGCGCGGCTTCGTTGACCGCAAGTTGCGTACGCAAGTCTTGCAGCTGTTCGAGGCTGATGACTTTGTCGGCATACAAACGCTCGCCGCGCTCCAGGTCACGTCGTGCTTTCTCATGAGCCTGCGCTGCCTGCTCGACCTGCGCATCGATCTCCGTCTGCTCGATTTCCGCGAGCTTCTGGCCTTTGCGCACTTGATCGCCTTCGGTTACCGCCAGGCGACGAATCACGCCGCCCACTTTGAACGACAGGCGGATTTCGTCTTCATTGGCGAGCAGGCCATTGGTGCGAATGGAGGGCGCCGCCGGACCGACGATCGCTGTCGCCGTGCGCACTCGCGAGAGCTCGACAGGCGGTGGATCATCGGCGTTGCTGCTGCAACCCGCGATAGCCAACACGCTGGCGGACAGCAACAGGGGCGATAGGACGTTGAACAGGCGCGGCATGATCAGACTCCTGGATCGAGCGGGATGTCACCCGTCGAGGTCGCGTATTCCAGCTCGGCGCGGCGCGCGAGCACGTTGAAGCGGGTGAGGTTGTGATTCAGCTCGGCGCTGGTGAGCGCGCTGCGTGCGTCGATGAACTCGACCTGGCTGATCACGCCTTCGTCACGTTTGCGGCTGGCGATTCGGAACGCCGCTCGCGCCGCCTCCGCTCTAGCCGCGGCTGTGGCGAGCGAGTCGCGTGCAGTGGTGAGCCGATCGTAAGCCTGCTGCACTTCGAGGCGGATCTGCTGAGCGATTTCCTCCTGTTGCAACACCAGTTGTTTCTCGGCGGAGCGGGCTTGATGAACGCGGGCACTGTCGCCGCCGCCATCGAAGATGCGCCAGGTGAAGATCAGCGACGCCGTGCCGAAGTTGTAACCTTCGCCGAAACGATAGTCTTCGCCTTGCGTGCCCGCATCCACGCCCAGCGACAAGGTCGGCCATTTCTGCTTGCGAGCAATACGCACCTGCTCTTCGCTGGCACGTCGCAACTGTTCGAGCTGTGCGATCTCCGGACGACGATTCAGCGCCATCGACCAAAGCTGTTCGAGCGCGGCTTCAGTGCCCGTGGCCTCGTTCGGCGCCGAGGTCGGCTCGATCGATGTTTGCAGTTGTCGATTGAGCAGGAAGTTGAAATAGGCTTGCGCCTGAGTGGCCAGGTTCCGGGTTTCGCGTTTTTGTTGCTCGACTTCCAGCAGTTCGGCTTTGGCCCTCAGGACCAGGTCTTCGGTGATCTTGCCGTTCCCGAACAACGATTCGTTGACGCGGAGGTTTTCCTGCAGCAGCGCTTCGCTCGCGGCGACGATCTCGACCGAGCTTCGAGCTTTCAGCCAATCGACGTATGCGACCGTGATGTCACGACGAAGCGCGCGAGCCACCGCCATTCGATTGAAGCTGCTGGCGTCCAGCAATGCGCGCTGAGCGCGGACTGCGGCCGGAATTGCCGGCGCATACAAAGGCTGGCGAAGGAGCAGTCGGGTGTCCTGCTCTTCGGTGCGCAGGAAATGAATGCTCGAATCGGCAACTTGTGGGAAGCGCGCCGGCTGGCCTTGCGCAGCCAGCATCTCGTTCAAGGTCGAGTAAACCGGATTGAGTGCCGAGCCAATCGGAATGTCGATGACTCGGCCGCCCTCGGCGCGCGTATAGCGAGCTTCGAAAGAAAGCTCGGGGAAGAAGCGGGCGCGCGCTTCGGCGAGCGCGCCGGCGGCCTTTTCCACTTCGAGATGTTGGCTCTGCAGGGCGAGGTTGCCGCGCAATCCTTCGGCCACATAGTTCGCCACGACAGTGTCGAAGTCCGCCGGCGCTTGTGCCCGGGCCGCGGTCGCGCTCAGGCACAGGCCGATGATCGCCAGAAGAGGTGGCGCTCGCATGATCGATCCCTTTCGTGGCCGTCCGTGTCGGTTGCCACAGCTGTTCAGTCGTTAGACAAGTGTCAAAAAATGCTCAAATAAAAACCAGCGCTAATCGGCCAATGACGGTGGCTTACCGGCCAGTGTGTAGCGAATCATGGCGATGGCTTGCTGAGTCAGTTGCGTGACGCTGATGCCGGCCTCGGCCAGCGGTCGCGCCTTGGTGATCGCGATCTGTGTCAGGCCATGGGTAAAACCCCACAGCACTCGCGAAGTTACCTGCAGATCGCCGATATCGGCGCGGATGCTGCCGTCCCGCTGCCCCGCTTCGAGCGATGCGACCACGACGTCGTGGACCTTGCGCCCCGTGCCCAGCACGGCGGCTTCGGTCGAGCCTTGTTCGGCGGCGTCGGTGGCGCGCTGCTCAAGACGCGAGCAGGCGTCAAAATAGTGTGGAAATTCCAGGCCAAACGCCATATATGCACGACCCATGGCTTCAATCTGATCGATGCCGGTACGAGCGCGCGCGCTGGCTTCCTCGAACCTGGTGCGCAGTACTTCCATGGCGCGCTCGGTGATAGCCAGCAGCAGTTCGCTCTTGTCCTTGAAGTAGACGTATACCAGAGCTCGACTTAGGCGAGCCTTACGTGCGACGCCGTCCATGGTCACGGCGTCCCAACCGGTCTCCCGGTACAGGCTCTCGGCCGCGTCGACGATTTCGTTGCGTCGGCGGTCTTTTTCTTCCTGACGGCGGTCGGCGATGTAGGACATGGCGCTATGGTGCGCGCGCCATTGACACAGTGTCAACGATTAAATTCGTGTCTAGATCGAACTCATTGCCTCGGCAGCAGGAACCGCAGGCCGCGCTGATTCAGAACGACTCCTTCCGGGGTGATGCGCTCCACCGTCGGACCTTCCTTGAGGGCTTCGCCTTCCAGGTACTTCCGCATGTTCACGAACACGAAGCGCTCGGCGGGCTTTTGGGAATGCACGTGGATGTCCAGGTGCAGCTCGGGAAGATTGGTGCCGGTCGAGGCCAGATCGTCGAGGGTCGGCAATGCTTCATTCCCGACCATCGCGCCGGTGCCCGGGGCCGGGGCATTCGCGGCTTGTTTCGCTTCGAACACTGCGCCCGACGGCAGCGGCGCGACTGAAGGCGGCTGAATCTGACGAACCATCGGCGGACCTTCGGGCACGGCGGCCGCGCCGGCGAGATGTGAATTCGCGGGATCGTCTGGATAGCCTTCACCGTATCCGCTGGCTTCGTCCGCGAGCGAGCGCACCGACGGATCGGTGGGCACCGTCTGCTGATAGTTCTGTTGTTGTCGCTGCTGATACTGATACTGCTGGGCCGGAGCGGGTGCCGGCTGAGCGTAGTTCTGCTGAGGCGGAGCGTTATAACTTTGCTGCGCTGGAGGTGCGGCTTGCACCGGAGCCGGCGCGGCCTGAGCCGGTTGCGCGGGCTTTGCATCGCCATCACGAAGCAGGACGACCAGCAACACACCGAGATTCACGACGAGCAGCGCCGCGACCGCGACCACCCACCATGGACGCTCGGCACTCCGCCGCACCACACGCACATCCGCCAACGACGGACCGACCTGACGCTGCCGCTCGTTCTCCGATTTTTTCAAGGCATCGAGAATGAAGCTCATCAGCTCGTGCCCCGAGCCTGAGCCACCAGCACCGGCGTGCCGGGCGTGTTGCCGAGCGAGTCCAGCACGATCTGGGTCTGCACGCCGGCGATGCCGTCGACGTTCAAGCGATACTGGCGCTGAAAGTCCTCGACCATTTTCACCAGGTCCTCATCGTAGTAGTCGCTCGCCGGCTCACCTTCCAGCTTGCCAGCGACAGAGTTGAGCTTGGTGCGCAGCCAGCGCACGCCGTCGCCTTGCATGCCGGCCGAGAGCGGACGCGACGAGCCGAGTTGCGGCCGCCACAGCACCAGATAATCGCCGTACCAAAGTCGTGACAACGACGCGATCGACACCATCCTCGTTTCATCCGGCAGGTTGATCTTGGCGGTGTCGCCCACCAGGCCGGACACCACCACCTGGTGCGCATTGCTGTCCTCGTCGATCAACGTGAGGATCGCGGGACGATTCAACGTGCGCAGTTGGCCCCAGGTGCCTTGCTGATACACGCACGCGAGCCCTTGTTTGCTCGCCTGGTCGCACGGCCGGCCCCCTTTGGGAGTGAACTTTGCGCCCCACAGCGCGAACAGTTGCCCGAACGCGCTTTCAGTGTTCGTCATGCCGACCTTTTCGACCAACACTTCGGCCACGTCCTGAGGACGCGGTGGTGCGGGCGGCAACGTCGGCTCGGCTTGTGCGACCTGCACCGGCGCGGGGTCCACGACAACTGGCGGCGTGGCAGCGACGGCGACGGGCTCTTCAGCGTCGGACGTTCGAGCGAGTTGCCAACCCCCGAGGGCCAGGCCCGCCACGGCGATGGTTGCCGCCGAGCCGACGAGCAACTTCATCCACGGCGGATTGAACGATCGACCGTACACTTCGCTCGCGGCCTCACGAATCATTCCCGGCCCGATGCGATGCTGTTCTTGCGTGAACGCGCCGAGCAGCGCGCGATCGCAAATCACATTGATGATTCGTGGCACGCCGCCGCTCAGGCGATGTACCTCGCGCAACGCCGAGCTGCTGAAAATCTCACCCTGCGCGCCGGCGACTTTGAGTCGATGATTCACATACGACGCCGTCTCGCTTCGAGACAACGGCGCGAGGTGATAACGACCGGTGATGCGTTGAGCGAGCTGCCGAAGCTCGACGCGATCCAACAATTCACGCAACTCGGGCTGACCGATCAGGATGATCTGCAGCAGCTTTTTCGAAGCGGTCTCCAGGTTGGTCAACAGGCGCACTTGCTCGAGCGTCGCGGGCATCAGGTTCTGCGCCTCGTCCACGATCACCACGATGCGGCGACCCTTGGCATTGGCTTCGAGCAGACGACGATTCAGCAGATCCACCAGGTCCTTGATGCTGGTGGCGTCCTCGTCCCGCATGAAGATGCCCAGCTCTTCGCAAATCGTCAGTACAAATTCAACCGGCGTTAATTGGGGATTGAGGATGACAGCCACGTCGGCATGGCCCGGCATGCGCTCGAGCAGCGAGCGCACGATGGTGGTCTTGCCGGTGCCGACCTCGCCGGTCAGCTGAATGAAGCCGCCGGCCTCGGTAATACCGTACAAAAGATGCGCGAGCGCCTCCGCGTGCCGCTCGCTCATGAAGAGGTAACGCGGGTCGGGAGTGATCGCGAAGGGCTTCTCGCCCAGGCCAAAAAAGCTCGTGTACATGCTGAGTTGCGTTATCGCAAGGCCGTCATGATGCGCCCTGAAATCGTGCCGTCAAGCGGCCCTGACGGCGAAAAATGAGCCCCCTGTCGGCCGATCGACACGTCGGTCGTTTCAGCAGTTCGTCGCAGGCACGACATTGGTGACCGCCCGCGCCTTGCTGGGGCAGCGCCGGATCGATACCCTTCGCAGCCACTTTTTCCACTCCGATCAATGTCATCGCCGCCCCCTGGGCGGTCCGAAGGCGCCATGCAAGCACTGACCTTCCAGCAGCTCACGAAGACCTACAAGAACGGCGTTCAGGCTTTAAAGGGCATCGACCTGGCGGTGGAAGAGGGTGACTTCTTCGCATTGCTTGGCCCGAACGGCGCAGGCAAGACCACCGCTATCGGCATCGTTACCTCGTTGGTCAACAAGACCAGCGGCAAAGTTCAGGTGTTCGGCCACGACATCGACACCGAGCTCGCGGTCGCCAAGTCCTGCATCGGTCTGGTGCCTCAAGAGATCAACTTTAACCAGTTTGAAACAGTCACGACGATCCTCCTGAACCAGGCTGGCTTCTACGGCATTCCCCGACATGTCGCGTCTCAGCGCCTGGAAAAATATCTGACTGCATTGCAGTTGTGGGAAAAGCGGAACGCGGTGTCGCGCACCTTGTCCGGCGGCATGAAGCGCCGTTTGATGATCGCCCGCGCGTTGATGCATGAGCCCCGCTTGCTGATCCTGGATGAGCCCACCGCCGGCGTGGATATCGAAGTACGGCGCACCATGTGGACGTTCATGCGGGACATCAACGCCGCCGGAACGACCATCATTCTGACCACGCACTATCTCGAGGAAGCCGAGAATCTCTGCCGCCACGTCGCCATCATCGACAAGGGCCGCATCATCGAGAACGACCGCATGAGCCGCGTGCTGCGTAAACTGCAGACCGAGGTGTTCGTGTTCAACCTGCGCAATCCGATCGCGGCGCCGCCGTCGCTGCCGGGTTATTCAGTGAGCATGCCGGACGATCATTCCCTGGAGATCGAGGTCTCCAAGGATCAGAGTCTGAACGACATTTTCTCGCAACTGTCCGCGTCCGGCATCGAAGTGCTGTCGATGCGCAACAAGACCAACCGACTGGAAGAGCTGTTCATGCGGCTGGTGAATCAGAAAGAGGCCGCCCATGGATAAAGCCGTCGAAACTTCCAGTCTCGCGCCGAGCGTGCAGCAACCCATGCTGTTGAAAACAAACATCGTCGGTTTCAACACCATCGTCATCCGCGAGTTCAATCGCATCATTCGCATCTGGGGCCAGACCATCGTCCCGCCCGCGATCACCGCGACGCTGTATTTCATCATCTTCGGCAGCCTGATCGGCGGTCGCATCGGCGACATGGGCGGCTACACATACATTCAGTACATCGCGCCCGGCCTGATCATGATGTCCGTGATCACGAACTCTTACGGCAACGTCGTGTCGTCGTTCTTCGGCGCGAAGTTCGGTAAGCACATCGAGGAGCTGCTGGTGTCGCCGTTGCCCGGCTGGCTGATCGTGGGCGGTTACATGGTCGGCGGCATCGTTCGCGGCATGATCGTCGGCGGGGTGGTCACGGCGATCACGTTGATCTTCACGCACCTGAAGATTCACAGCATCGCAGTGGTGATCTCGGCGGTGATGCTCAGCTCGATCGTGTTCGCGCTGGCCGGCATGATCAACGCCATCTTCGCCAAGAACTTCGATCAGATTTCCTTCATCCCGACCTTCGTGCTGACGCCGCTGACCTATCTGGGCGGCGTGTTCTATACGATCAAGCTGCTGCCCGGCTGGGCGCAGGGCATCTCCCACGCCAATCCGATTCTTTATATGGTGAACGCGTTCCGCTACGGATTCCTGGGCGTGTCGGATGTGAGGGTGGAGCTGGCCTATACGATCATGATCGGCGCCGCGGTCGTGTTGTATGCCAGCTGCGTGTATCTGCTGCATCGGGGCGTCGGCACGCGCGAGTAATCGCAAGTTCCATGAGCGACCGCCTGAGATCGATCGTCGAGCGAATGCGAATCCAGGCGGACGACCGAGTCCTGGAAATCGGTTGCGGTCATGGCGTGGCGGCGAGTTTCGTGTGCGAGCGGCTGCGCACCGGCCGGCTGGTTGCCATCGATAAATCCAAGAAAATGATTACGGCGGCGACGCGCCGGAATCGTCAGCACGTCGAGGCCGGTAAAGCCGAGTTCCACGTTGTCGATGTGCTGACATTCGATCCGGGCCGCCGCAGATTCGACAAGATCTTCGCTGTGCGAGTCGGCCTCTTTCACCGCGATCCGTCACTGGCACGTCGCATACTCGAACCCTGGCTCGCGCCCGGTGGGAAGATCGTACTGGAGTACGACGAGCCGTAGCGCTGGCTCACTCGGGGGTCTGCTGATGAAGCGCAAGCCGCCACGACTGGTCCCGTGCGTACGTGCTGCTGATCAATGCTACATACGGCGGACTGCCTTCGCGTTCGGCGTAAACCTTGTAGACGACGACCGCGGCATCGGCTGAAAGGCGAATGACTCGCGAGTTTTCCATGCGAAAGGATTTCCAGGGTTGCGAGCCCAGCGATGCCAGAATCTGCGCTCGGCCTTCGATGCGCAGGCCGCCGGGAAACAACATGACCGCATCCTCGCGTAGCACCGACTCGTAAAACTTCTTGCTCGCGTCGCCCTCCGTCGACAGCGCGCGCCATCCTCGTTCTTCCAATTCGATCAGCTCCCGCATGTCGACGACCTCGCATTGCCTGGAGGGCCAATAAACGTTCCTCATCCTGGCTTGTTCCTGAATGCGGCCGGCTCGGCAGCGTCGAGGCTGATCGGGAAAAAATCCATCCGGCGCCGCCGGGGGCATTGTTGCTCGATGAGCAGCAATCCTCGCGTTCGCGGGGAAGTACTCATTGTTCAACCGGCGCCAGCCCGGCTTAGCTAGGGCGAAAACAAACATCCACTCTGAAGCCGTCGCAGGGAAGCTCGTGGTCGACGAAGCTGAATACGAGCGCGGTCCGTTCGCCATGTTGTTTGCATGGCTGGGGTTGTTCGCGGGCGGCGCCATGGGCGGAGAAACTCATGACGGTCTGACCGTCGCGATCTGCGCGTCGATCATGGCTGTCATCGGGTTCTTCGTCGGGCGTCTGCGAGAGGCGCTGCTCGCTTGGCTGACTTTTATTTTCGTCGCGGTCGTGGAACTGCTCGTCAACGATTCGGTCCGCCAGGCATTGCTGAACGCGTTCCGTTGATCTCGTTCAATCTCGTCCCCAAACGCTGAGGACGAGCTTGCCCGTGACGCGCCGCTGCGAGATCAACGCGTGCGCGCTCGCGACTTGATCGAGTGGAAACACCGCCTGCACGTGCGGTGACAGCTCACCCATCTTCACCAAGGCGGCAAGCGCCTCGAGACCCTCGGCATCGGGCTCGACAAGATAAGCCGTTGCACGGACTCCTCTCGCGGCCGCTTCGGCTTGCAGTTGCGGAGCCCACGCCGCCTGAGCGCTGACGAGCAAACCGCCTTTGCGGAGCGTGGGCAACATCGCCAGGCAGGTTTCGCCACCGACCAACTCGATCACCACGTCGACGTTCGACACGCGCTCTTGAACCGGCGCAACGGTGTAATCGATGACCTCGTCCGCTCCCAGCTTCTTGCAGAACTCGTGTTTCTCGGCGCGCGCGGTTGTGATGACGTGCGCGCCTAAATACTTGGCGATTTGTATCGCCAGATGGCCGACGCCGCCGGCGCCGCCATTGATCAGCACTCGCATGCCCGAGCGCAACTCGGCAACGTCGACCAACATTTGCCAGGCAGTCAGTCCCGCGAGCGGCAGTGCCGCGGCATGCACGAAATCGAGCTCAGCGGGTTTGAGTGCGAAATGGCGTGAAGGAGCCACCGCGTACTCGGCATAGGCGCCTGCAGCTCGCGGAAACCAAGGCATGCCGAACACTTCGTCGCCGGGCTTGAAGCGAGTCACGCCGTAGCCGACTGCCTCCACGACGCCCGCGATGTCCCAGCCTGGGATATGCGGAAGACTCAGTGCTCGCATATACGCCTTGCCCTCCCGAGTGAACACATCGACAGGATTCACGCTCGCCGCTTCGATACGAACCAGAATTTCGGTGGGCAACGGTGTGGGCCGACCTAGTTCCACGCGGCGGAGTTGCTCCGGTCCGCCCCAGGCCTGCTGCTGAATCGCATACATCGTCGCCATCGCTGCTCTCCACGGGTTCATTGACACGATACAGGTCTGTATCTAGTATCGCTACAGGTCTGTAGCGTGGTGAGCTGGAGCGCGGGAAGCGCGGCACCGCGCCCGTTGGCGCGCGTGCGATTCAAAAAATCATCTTTGCTGTTTAGCCGGGAACGCGCCTGGCTGCGCGCGATGACGAGTTTCCGCTCACTTGAGCGGCAAATAAACGTCCGTGATCATGTCCTCTTCCTGAATGTTCGGCCCGACGTTTACGTAGTGGAAGAAGATCGGAAAATTGCCCGGCTGCTCGCCACTGGCCGGTAGCCATTCGCGAAAGAGATAAACTGCGGCGGCGTTGTGTCGGCGCGAGCCGAGGTGCCGCGCGACGGCACAGCGGTTGGCGGGAATGATCTTCGCGACGATGTCCTGCGGATTGGGCTCGACCGGCAGATCGTAGCTCACACAAAAATCCACGCGGTGCTCTGCTGGCGCCACGCTGTGGGGATCGGTGTAGTGCACACCGTAGGTGCGATGGTTGGCGGGCGAGAGGCGATGTTGAACGCGCCACTCGATCAGCTTCCTGGACGTTTCATATTCCAGCGCAGGCGGGCCGCGATGCTCGGCGACGGCCACTCGGGTTTCGGGGAATTGAACGATGCGGACTTCCAAGAACAAGCTCCATCGACGCGGGCGCGCTAACTTCCGGAAGCGTACCCGCTGTGTCAAGTTCGATCGGGCACAGACGCAGGCGCGCGTGTCGTCAACGTCGCTTGCGCTCGATGGGTCTTCGATCGCCCGCGCTTTGCTTGGCCCCTTGTGTATCGCACTGAGCGGACTGCTGTGTATCGCGAGTCAGTCGCGACGCCGTCTGCAGACCCTGTGAGCCGAGCACGCCCAGATAAGTGATCAACATCGCCGGGATGAGTGCGATAGCGATCGCTCGCCAGCCTTTCTTGACCTTGACCCGTCGATAGACTTTCCGGCCGGGCGGGGGATAACGGCGGGTCGCGATGGTTTCGATCGACTGACGGGCCGTGAACAATATGATCAAGATCGCCGCCGTCAGCGGGGCGCCGACGAGAGCGCCGTAAATCAACACGGTCGAGCCGGATACGCCGAAGATCGACTCACACGCTGCATCGGCCGAGAACGCGCGGAACCGAGGCACCGCCCACCAATACAGGGCAGCAGCTATCAGCACGCCGATCACGCCATGCAGAAGCAGGCGGCGCGTGCGCTCTTTGGGCGAGTACTGAGGTGCGAACTCCGGCTCCATGATGCGCAAACGTTCCGGTAGGGCGAGTACGGTGTCAAGGCCCGGTCGACACCGCAAAGCCGGATTGCGTCGAGCTCGGTCACCTGCAATGAAGGACTACGCGCGCCCGGGAAAAATCGAGCAGCGATATCGAAGGAGCGCGTGCATTCACTTCACCGCAAGGACGAACCGATTGGCGGTTTCCCGAGTTTCAGCACCGAACCCGCATTTCGAGCGCACGAAGTTGAAGTACCTGGCCAGCGCGGAAGAAGCGAGCACGCAGCCGAACCTGCGCGAGACGAGCGCGCCGGCGGAGCATCGAACGCCACCGATGAGCGACATGCTGGGCGCGGCAGTCGAAGCGTTCGTGCCCAACGCGTCGGCGCCCGAATTACATCCGATCTCTTTGTCCTCGAGGCACATCGATACGGAGTCGCAGCGCTGGCTGCGCGGCCCGAGACTGATCGGCGAGCGTGCGCACCGCTTTCATTTACTGGACACATCGTCCATCGACTACCTGCAGGTCGAGGGCAACTACGTCACCATCCATGTCGGCGAGGACCGATACCTGACACGAGCGACATTGAAGTATCTGTCCGACGTCTTGACGCCCTATGATTTTCTGCGGATCGACCGATCGCTGCTGATCAATCTGCGACAGGTCGAACACATCGAACGGCTCGAGAGCGGCAGGTTCGCGTTTCAGCTGCGCTGTGGCCACTACCTGGTCTCGAATCGAGAACGCAGCGGCGCGATCCTTCGATTGCTCAGAAGCGGCGTCGTCTGAGCAACATGCCTGTGCGCTCCCGCGACGCGACCAAGAAATGCGATGACCCGCTCTCGCATCGCCGGCAGCGGAGTTCTCGCAGCGCAAGCCGTGGTTCAACCCTGATCGAAGTCGCTCGTCACGCCCCCGAGCCGACTCGTCCCATTTCCTGGCAAGGCGCCGACTCGCTCGTCTAACTATCGAAACATCCGGTTGGCGGAGGCTGTGTGCCGTTGTACTCGCGCAAAGGCCAGGTCCGCACACAGCGTACGTCACTCTGCATAGGGGACAGGCCATGTCGAACTCAAGTAAGAGCGATGGTTGGGCGCCGGCGCGGCTCGATTGGGCGATTGCGCGCGCACTGAGGTATTCCGCCGCGTTGGCGCTTGGGCTCGCCGTGAGTGCGCCGATTCAACAAGCGGTCGCTGCGGAAGAGGACAATCAACTCGAAACAGTGGTCGTCACCGGAACGCGCATTCGCCGCACCGACGAAGGCGCCCTCCCCGTGCTGGCCGTCACCCAGGCACAGATCCAGAGCCAGGGCGTGACGACCTCCGAACAGTTTCTGCAAACGGTGTCGGTCGCCGTGCAAGGTAATACCAATACCGTTTCGGCGAGCGGTTCCGGCTCGACCACCGGCGGTGTATCGAGCGTTTCGCTACGCGGGTTGGGTTCACAGCGCACGCTCGTGCTCATCGACGGGCGCCGTGTCTCTGGCGGCGGCACGATCACGGACAGCACCTCCGTCGACATCAACAGCATTCCGATCTCAGCTGTCGATCGCGTCGAAGTCCTGAAGGAAGGCGCGTCGTCAGTGTACGGCTCCGATGCGATCGCCGGTGTCATCAACTTTGTTCTGCGGAAGAACTATCAAGGCGCGGACGTGAACGCCTACTACGGGGATACCACCGACGGCGGCGCCGGAACCACCAAGGTGAGCGCCGTGCTCGGATATGGCGATATCAAACAGGATCGTTTCAATGTGATGCTGGTCGGCAGCTGGCAGAAGGAGAAAGCGCTATACGGACGCGATCGCGGCTTTGCCAGCTCGACAATCAATGTGGCTGCGGAGAACGATTCGACCTCGGGCAACGCGTTTCCGGCCAACGTGGCCTCGGAAGACGGCACCGTCGACGGCAATCCGAGCGCGCCCAACTGCGCGCCGTCGGTGACGAGTCCGTTCTTCCCACCCGCGGTGTGCCGTTACGATCCCGCGCCTCAAGTGGGGCTGCTACCTGAGGCAGAACGCTGGAACCTCTACGGCACAGCGCGGTATGCGGTCACCGACAAGGTCACCGCCTATTTGGAAGCGTCGTACAGCAGCAACTGGATGCAGTTCACCATCCAGCCGGTACCGATCTCCGACCAGTTCGTGCTTCCCCCGAACAACCCGCTGTTCAACGTCGCTCCCTATAACGGCTTTGCGACGGTGTTGCTGACGCCATCGAGCCCGTTCTATCCGACCAGCTTCGTAACGGGACAGACCGGCGGCGCGACCCCCGATCTGCTGGTGCGTTACCGTTCGGACATCACGGGCGATCGGCGCTGGGTCGACAAAATCGAGCAGCCGCGCTTCGTGCTCGGCATCGGCAGCGATACCGGCGACTGGACTTGGGACGTGGCGGGACTGTATTCGGAAACCAAGCTCACCGAAACGTTCCGCAACGGCGCTCCGGCGTACTCGAAGATCCTGCCACTGCTGAACAGCGGCCAGGTAAATTTCTTTGGCCCGAACACGCCCGACGTCCTGGCGGCGGCGGATGCTACCCAATTCAGAGATCAGGCGTACCAGACCAAGACGAGTATCTTGGGCATGGCCGGCAGCGTCACGCACAATCTCACCGAAATGAAAGCAGGCCCGCTCGCGCTGGCCCTGGGCCTGGAATATCGCAGTGAGCATTTCGAGACAGACCCCAGCGCCGCGATCCAATCGGGCGATATCAGTTCGTATGGCGGAAACTTCTTGCCCATCGATCGCAGTCGCAATGTGTACGCGGCGTTCGCGGAATTGAATATCCCGATCGTGCAGTCTCTGGAAGCAAACCTCGCCGTGCGCTACGACGACTATCAAAACACGGGCAGCAAGACCGTGCCGAAGATCAGCCTGCGCTGGAGACCGCTGGACTGGCTGCTGTTGCGAGGGTCCGCGGGCCGCGGCTTCCGAGCGCCGAGTTTGTCGGAATTGTGGCAGCCGCAAGTGACGGGCGTATCAGCGGCAGGGCTCAACGATCCTGAACGCTGCGGAGTGACCGATGCCAACGGCGTCGTCAACACGGACTCGCGAGATTGCGCGACTCAGTTCCCGATCACGATCGGCGGCAACCCGAATCTGCAGCCTGAGACGTCGGACAACTACACCCTCGGCGTGGTGTTCGAGCCCTCCGCGAACTACTCCTTCGGATTCGACGGCTTCTACGTGAAGCTCAAGGACACGATCATCTTCGGCGTGGCACCGACGGCGATTCTCGCGGACATCAATCGCTTCGGCAATTTCGTGACACGCGGGGCGCCCGAGGCGGCAACGCCGGGGCTGCCAGGACGCATCATCAACATCGATCAGGTCAATCTCAACTTCGGCGAAACCCGAGTAGGCGGTGTCGATGCCGACTTTCGCTTGCGCTTCGACATAGGGCGCGCCGGGGCGCTCAACGCGTCGATTACAGGCACGTACTTCACCAAGTACGAGGTTCAGAACCCGGACGGCAGTTTCGACAGCATCCTCGGCGAGGTCAGTCCGATCGTGAACGGCGCTGGCGGCGTGATACCGCGGTGGCATCACTATCTGACGCTCGGTTGGAATCTCGGTCCGTGGGAGGCGACGTTAGCGCAGAATTTCCAGACCAGCTATCACGACCTGCCGGGCAACTTCCAGGACACCAGCGTGCCCGGATTCAAGCCGCGCGACGTGGCTTCGTATCTGACCCATGACGCGCAGGTCGCCTACCATCTGGAGAACTGGCGCTTCGCCGTCGGCGCTCGCAACTTCACCAATCGCGATCCTCCGTATACAAATGCCGGTGGAATAAATTACTTCCAGGCCGGTTACGACCCCGGCTACGCCGATCCGCGCGGCCGATTCTGGTACGGTCAGTTGACCTATTCGTTTGCTGGCGGAGCAAAACAGTAATCGTATGTTCGAGCGCCGCCGCGGCTCGGGTCGCGGCGGTTGCTTGAAGTCTTAGGGGGTGCGAAAAGCGTTCCGCTCCGCAACAGCGCCGTTATGATGCAAGTCCAGCCCCTCAGGAAGGACTTCGCATAACTATGAAACATACGGCGATGCTTGCCTTGCTCGGCCTTGCGACGATGCCGCTCGGCCAAGCGGCGGATGTTGGCAACACCAGAATGCTTTCGAGCCCGGCGGTGCACGGCCAGAGCCTGGCGTTCGTCTACGACAACGACATCTGGTTGACCACGCTGACGGGCGGCAGCGCGCGGCGGTTGACTCAAGCGCCTGGCAAAGAATCGGCGCTGCGTTTTTCTCCGGACGGCCAATGGCTGGCGTTCAGCGCCAACTATGGTGACAACACCGATGTCTATGTGATGCCGGCGCAAGGAGGCGAGGCGCGACGACTCACCTGGCATCCGGGCCGCGATGTGGTGGTCGGGTTCACGCCGAACGGCCGCATCCTGTTTTATTCCGAACGCGGCCGGTTCGTGCCGCAAACGACCCAGCTGTATTCAGTCGCCGTGAACGGCGGCGTCCCCGAGCGCTTGCCCGTGCCGAACGGCACCAAGGCGGCGCTGTCCGCGGACGGCCGCACGCTTGCATACATGCCGAATCGCGAAGTGTTCCGGCAATGGAAGAACTATCGCGGCGGCACCCAGAGCCGGCTGTGGCTCATGGACATGAGCGACTACTCGGTGAAGGAAGTGCCCAAGCCGGCGGGCGGCGGCAACGACATCGATCCGATGTGGATCGGCGGTGCGTTGTATTTCAACTCCGATCGCAACGGTGAGTTCAATCTGTTCCGCCAGGATGCCGGCGGCGCCACACAGCTCACTCAGCTGAAAGATTTTCCGATCACCGATCCGAGCTCGGATGGCGCGGGCGTGATCGTATTCGAACACGCTGGCTATCTGCATCGACTGGATCTTCGCGACAACTCGGTGCAGCCGATTCGGATCTCGGCGATTTCCGACTTGATCGAGACCCGCCCGCGCCTCGCGAGCGATCCCAAATGGGTTCGCGAAGCGGCCGCGGCGCCGGACCTCAAGCGCATGGCGTTCAACTATCGCGGCGAAATCGTCACGGTGCCGGCGGAGAAGGGCGATACGCGGCAGCTCACTCGCTCCACCGGTGCGAACGATCAGTGGCCGGCCTGGTCGCCGGACGGCAAACAAATCGCGTGGTTCTCGGACAGCAGCGGCGAATATGAGTTGCTGGTGGGCGATCAGGAGGGCAAAGGCAAACCGCGACGCTATCGCTTGGCGGGCGCCGGCTTCTACGACAGCCCGGTGTTCTCGCCCGACGGCACTCGCATCGCCTATCGCGACAACAGCCAGTCGTTGTGGGTCACCGAGCTGGCGAGCGGCAAGAACATCAAGGTCGTGTCCGAGCCGGTCTACTCGCCGCTCAATCTGATGCGTGCCAGCTGGTCTCCCGATTCGCGCTGGCTGGCTTACACCGTGCAAGCGGCAGGCTTGATTCAGACCGTGAATGTCTGGTCGGCCGAAACGGGCCGCTCGATTCAAGTGACCGATGGCCTGTCGGAAATGCTCGAGCCGGTATTCGACCCCAATGGCGAGTTCCTTTATGTGCTGGCCTCCACCGATGCCGGACCGCTGAAGGACTGGTTCTCGCAGATCAATATCGATACGCCGGTCCGCTACGGTTTGTATGCAATCACGTTGCGGCAGGATGGACCCAGCGCAGTGCCGCCGCAAAGTGATGAAGTCGATGTCAACGCGCTCTCGAGCGCCGCGGCCGCGCCTGAAGAAAAGAAGAAAGCGAAGGACGGCAAAGACAAGGGTGACGCCAAGTCGCCGGCGGTTCGCATCGATGCCGTCGGTATCGAAGATCGCATCGTCGCCTTGCCCGTGGGCGTCGGTGTCCGTCACGACCTGCGCGTCGGCGCGAGCGGCGAGATCTATTTCATCGAAGGTTCGGGCGCGACGGCGCAGGAAGCGCTCAGCAAGCCCGGCGAATTGAAGCGGTTCAGCCTCGACAAGCGCGAAGTGAAAACGCTGGCGAGAGGGGTGGACAGCTTCCTCCTGTCGCGCGATGGCAAGCGCATCGGTTATCACGTCGGCCAGGATTGGTTCGTGACCGACGTGGCGGATGAATTGCCGCCGGGCAAGGGCAAGCTCGCGCTCAACACCCTCAGCGTCGCCGTCGAGCCGCGCGCCGAGTGGTCGCAGATTCTCGATGAGGCATGGCGCATCAATCGCGATTACTTCTATGCCGATAATTTCCACGGCGCAAACTGGCCGGCGATTCGCGAGAAGTACCGCGCCTTCCTGCCCGATCTCGCCCGACGCAGCGATCTGGAGCGCGTGATCGAGATGATGCTGAGCGAGCTGTCGGTGGGCCACAGCTTCCAAACGCCGGGCGACGATCCGTTCAAGCCGGCGAAAGTGGCGGTGGGCCTGCTCGGCGCCGATTACACCATCGACCATGATCGATATCGGTTCGGCAAGATTCTGGGAGGGTTGAACTGGAACCCGGAGTTGCGCTCGCCGCTCCGCGCGCCGGGGGTGTACGTCAAGCCGGGCGAATATCTGTTGGCGGTCGATGGGGTCGAGCTGCGTGCGCCGACCAGCGTGTATTCGTTGTTCGAGAATCGCGTCGACCGGCAAGTGCGCGTCACGGTCGGCCCGACCGCGGATGGCAAGAACTCTCGTGACGTCATCGTCGTGCCGATCGCCGATGAAACCTCGTTGCGCTACATGGATTGGGTCGAAGGAAACATCCGCTATGTCTCCGAAAAGAGCGGCGGCCGCCTCGCTTACGTGCACGTGCCCGATACGGCCAACGGCGGACACACCATGTTCAAACGTTATTTCTATCCGCAGTCGCAGCGCGCCGGCATCATTCTCGACGAGCGCTTCAACCGCGGCGGCCAGATCGCCGACTATTACATCGACATTCTGCGTCGCCCGCCGATCGCCCATTGGAAGCAGCGTTATGGCGCGGATCTATTCAGTCCGCGCGGCGCCATCCAGGGGCCGAAGGTTTTGCTGGCCGATGAGAATGCGGGCTCCGGTGGCGACCTGTTGCCCTGGATGTTCAAACATTTCGAGCTCGGGCCCGTGGTCGGCAAGCGTACGTGGGGCGGTCTGGTCGGCATTCTCGGCTACCCGCCGCTGATGGATGGCGGCGGGGTCACCGCGCCAAATATCGCGTTCTGGACGGAGCAGGGCTACGGCGTGGAAAACGAAGGCGTCGCACCCGACGTTGAAGTCGAGCAGTGGCCGCGTGAGGTGAATGCGGGTCGCGATCCGCAGCTCGATCGTGCGATCGAGATCGCGCTGGCGGAGCTCGCGAAGAATCCGCCGACGCCGGTTCAGGCGCCGCCGTTGCCGGTGCGGGCGAGATAAGCCCGACGCTTGACTCTCCCACGGCTGGAGACTTGAGAGTGGCTGAGCAATTCAGCCCTCTCATCCAGCCCGGAGAACTCACGCGTGAGCCACCATGAGACACCGTCTTCCACTCGCCGCCGGCTGATCAAATCAGCAGCGTTGGTCGGCGCCGCCAGCGCCGTCACTCCGGCACTGGAGGGGCATGCGGCGAGCAAGCAGCCCAATAGCAATTTCCGTCTCTACGATCCCGATCAGTTGCCGCCGAGCACCGGGTTCTCGCAGGTCGCGGAAGTCACGCGCGGCAAGCTTGTTTATATCGCGGGGCAAGTGCCTCGGAACGCCAAGGGCGATTTGATCGGGCCCGGCGACTTCCGCATGCAGCTCGAGCAGGTCTTCTCCAATCTGGACACCGCTGTTCGCGCGGCCGGTGGATCGTTTGCGGATGTGGTGAAATTGAATTATTACTGCGTGGCCAGTATCGAACCTGCCCAGCAGCGGGCGGTCGTGGAAGTTCGGGACCGGTATGTGAATACACAGTCTCCGCCCGTCAGCACGTTCGTGTTCGTGAGTCGGCTGGTGAGCCCGGACTGGTTGATCGAGATCGAAGCGGTGGCGGTGCTGCCCGCTTGAGAGAGGCCTGGATGCTCCGGATTGGCGACTTCGCCCGCCTGGCGGGGGTTTCGGTCAAGTTGATCCGTCATTATGACGAGATCGGGCTGCTGCCCGCGCATGCCACGGATCCGAGCACCGGCTATCGATATTATTCGATCGCGCAACTGACCCGGCTCAACCAGTTGCTCGTCTATCGCAGTCTGGGCTTCTCGTTGAAAGAAGTGCGGTCTCTGTTGCGTACCGATGTGCCGCCCGAGCAACTGCGCGAGATTCTCGTCCGCCGTCGCGCCAGTCTGAGAGCGAAGCTCGATGTAGAACGCGCACGACTGGCGGAAGTGGAAGCGCGAATCTCGCAGATCGATCGCGAGGGCAGGCCGCAACCCTACGAAGTTACGATTCGCAGCTTGGATGCCGCTGTTGCCGTAAGCGTACGCCGGCGGTGTGGCTCGTACGAGGATGTAGGCGATCTTCTGGATCACCTGCGGGCGAAGTTGCCGGCTCGCTCGGCCATGATCGGGCAGGGCGCAATCTGGCACCGATGCCAGGCCAATGCGATCGATTGTGAAGCTCTGATATTTCTGGACCCTCGCGAATCGTCACATCCCGACGGGCTCGATGTCGTCAACGTACCGGCGTGCACCGTTGCTTCGATTGTCTGCGACGATACAGTCGAGGATTCCCGCCCGGCCTACCGCGCGGCCATCGATCGCGCGCGGCGGCTTGGGTATGACATTTCCGGGCCGATGCGAGAGCGGTATCTCACTCATGCGCAGCCCTACGCAGCCAGCATCGAGGCGCAGTTTCCTCTCGCGCCCGAGCTACGCCGCCACGCACTTCTTGATCGTATCTAACGTTCGCGTGGTGATTTCGGTACCGAACGTTTTCTCGATCAGGCGCATGAATTCCGGCGATCCCGGGTGCGGCACATACGACGTGAGCACTTCTTGACCGCGCACGGCGAGGATTCGCGCGTCCCCCGATTTGATCGGTAACGACACCTTCGCGGCGGGCGCCTTGCGAAGAAACGTCACGACGTGTTTGGACTTTGCCGGCAGACGAAACGCGCTGTACGGATCTGAGTCGACCAGCTCGGCCAGGGCTTTCGTCGATCGCACGATGGTCAGGAAGGTGCGATCCAGATGCTCCTGCATCGCTTTCTCCGCTCGGCTCGCCAGGGTCGTTGCCGATGTCGACGATGAATCGAACACCACGTTGCCGCTGGAGAGCACGGTCTTCACGTTTGTGAACCCCGCGTTCTCGAATGCCTTCTTCAGCTCCGGCATCTTCGCATTCATGGGGCTCACGCCTCGAAGGAAGGCGACGTAGCGGGGCATGATCGGCTCCTGGGTGTTGAAGCGCCGGATCATAACGATTCCGGGTTGCGCGTCCTACTTCCTAGAAGAAGCGGATGACCGATGCCGCTGCCCATAGGCCGAAACCAAAGAGCGCGTGCGTGATTGAACTTTGAAGTCGCGCCGAGTTCGGGTTCGGCGTGCGCGAGGCGGCGACGCCCGCGCCCATGCCCGGCTGCATCAGGAGGAACGGCGCGGCGACCGTAGCGATGCCAAATGCCAACGCGGGCTCGAGCGTCGGGCTGCTAAGCCATTCGAATCCCACAATCCAAATCAGGCCGGCGGCGAACATCACGCCGATGATGTAGTGCGCAGCCCAACCAATGACTCGCTCTCCCGCGATCGGCGGAGCTGCCGCAATCCGCTCATGACGAAACTTGCCGTTCGCCATGTGGCCGATCCATCGCCCCACCATGGAGTAATCGGGTGTCGGCAGCCCCAGCAATGGTTTGCGGAGCACGCCCCACCCATCCATCACCATCGTCGCCCCGATGCCGGTGAAAAATAATGCGAGCACATCGTTCATGAGAACAGAGTGCCACTTCAAGTCGACTTGAGGTCAAGGCGCGCGGAGGAATGAAAAACCCAAATCTCCTCATGGCTGCATGAAAACGTTGGAGAGGGCATTCGGGCAGAGGAGTTTCATGCGGACATGAAAGCGGACATCCAGGCAATGCCATGGGCAGGTAAGCAGCTGATATCTCGAGTCATCTTGCCAGCATCGAAGCGGACATCAAAGCGGACATGGAGGTCGTCATCGAAGGTGGTGAGGCGGCGCTTCCTCGGAAATCTCCGGCTGGAATCGAGATATTTCTACTCGGTTTACCCAGGCGCTGGCGAGGTGACGTGGTATGCAGCCCGGTCCTCTTGAACCCGAAGATGCCAATACTCTGGTCGGCGTGCGCGATGCGCCACCGCGACAATGAGGATGCCATCCGGCTCAGGTCGGTAAACCACGGAGAAGGGAAACCACGAACAAAACGCGACGTGTATTCTTGGATGCCGGCGCGCCCGAGAAAGGAAAGGCGACAGCTTTCGCTGCTGCCGCTTCTACGGCTCCGGCAAAGCGCGCGCCGAGGCCCAACTCCTGCGAATGGTAGTACGCAACCTCCGCGAGAAACTCGCGCCGAGCTGGTGCCGCGAATCTCGCGCGTTTCATCGCGTGATACGGCGCGCATCGGCGAACACATCCTCGGCTGAATAGGCGGAGATCTCTCCGCGATCGAATGCCGCGATGCGTTGCTCGATTTCTTCACTCCACGCCTGCTCGATCACGGACACCGGCGAATGAAGCGATTCGAGCAACACTTCGGCGAGCTTTGCGCGATCTTCAGCCGAGAGAGCGCGGATTTGCTCCTCGATCTGTTTCAGGGAAGTTGGCATATGCACCTCCGTTCCGACTGTGGAGTATACAGGCACTGAACTGGATCAGCGGCGAGCCGCTCGCTTGCTACAAAAATTCAGGGCAGCTCCGTGATTCTTGCCGAAGACCGGTCGATGTGCCCCCGCCTATGCGGGACGACTTCTGTGAACCACGTGTAGATCCGATCTCACGTGGTCGGATATCGTGGTCCAAAGGCATCGGTCGGAAGGGAGCGTCCAGCATGTTTGGAACATCCAATCGGGCACGCCAACAGGAGGCTCGAATGAGATACACAGTGGGTGGAATCGTCAGCCTATCGTTGCTCCTGGCGGGCAGCGCCGTGCGGGCCGATGCACTCGAGTCCGACCTCCAGAGGCTGCAGTTCACCGAGGCGGTCATGGCCAAGGTCGGCGTCGGGGACCTGGACGGCGCGTTCAAGGTGATGAAGCCTCATGCGATCGTGCCAGAAGCGGAGTATGAGGCGCTCGTGGCGAGCACGAAGGCGCAACGTGCCAAGGTGGGCGGGCGCTACGGCAAGGTCGTTGGCTGGGAGTGCCTGGAGGAGAAGAAAGTCGGGCGCTCGCTGACCCGAGTCAGTTGCATCGAGAAAACGGAAAAGCATGCGCTGCCGTGGATGTTTTATTTTTATAAGAGTCCCCGCGGCTGGGTGCTGAACAGTTTCTTATGGAATGACAACGTGGCATCGTTGTTTCCGCTGTGAAACGAGCCGCATCCACGCGGCGGATGGTCTAGCCAGGATGATGGAGCATTAACGCTGGATCGGCCTGACCTGGCGCGGAAAGCCGCCTCTTCAACGCGGAAGAGGCGGCTTGAAGATGCGACTACGGCAGCTCCGTCGTCCCCATCAAATATCGATCGCACTCACGCGCGGCGCCGCGACCTTCGTTGATCGCCCATACGATCAGGCTCTGACCGCGGCGGCAGTCGCCGGCGGCGAACACGCCTTTCAAGCTCGTGGTGAACTTGCCGTGATCGGCTTTCACGTTGGTGCGAGCATCCGTCTCGATCGCGAGATCCTTGAGCAGCATCTGCTCAGGGCCGAGAAAGCCCATCGCCAGCAGCACCAGCTGAGCGGGATAAACCTTTTCCGTGCCCGGCACTTCGACCGGAACGAAACCGCCCTTGTCGTTCTTCTGCCAATCGATCTGCACAGTGACGACTTCCTTCACGGCACCGTCGGCATCGACGCCGAAGCGCTTCACGGTCGTGAGGTACGTGCGAGGATCGGCGCCGAACTTGGCGGCGGCTTCTTCCTGGCCGTAATCCATCTTGTAGACCTTGGGCCACTCCGGCCAGGGATTGTCGACAGCGCGATCCATCGGCGGTTGCGCCATGATCTCAATCTGAGTGACGGATTTGCAGCCCTGGCGCATGGCCGTGCCGACGCAGTCGGTGCCGGTGTCGCCGCCGCCGATGACGATCACGTCCTTGCCGCGAGCGTGGATCGGAGCGTGGTCGGCGCCGCCGTTCAACAACGCCTGCGTGCTGCCGGTGAGATATTCCATCGCGAAGTGCACGCCCTTGGAGGAGCGGCCCTCGACCGGCAAATCGCGCGGCTGAGTGGCGCCGGTCGCGATGACGATCGCGTCGAAGTCCTTACGCAGCAGCTGCGGCTCGACGTTGTCGCCGACGTTGGCGTTGCAGATGAACTTGATGCCTTCCTGCTCCATCAACTTCAAGCGGCGCTCGACGACTTCCTTCTTGTCGAGCTTCATGTTCGGAATGCCGTACATCAGCAAACCACCCGGGCGATCGGCGCGCTCGAGCACAGTCACGCTGTGACCGGCCTTGTTCAACTGGGCCGCGGCAGCGAGGCCCGCGGGGCCGGAGCCGATGACTGCGACGCGCTTGCCGGTGCGAGTCTTCGGCGGCTCGGGAAGCACCCAACCTTCCTCCCAACCGCGATCGACGATCGCGTTCTCGATGGTCTTGATCGTGACCGGCGGATTGTTGATGCCGAGCACGCAAGAGCCTTCGCACGGCGCCGGGCACACGCGACCGGTGAACTCGGGGAAGTTGTTGGTCATGTGCAGACGGTCGAGCGCTTCGCGCCACAGCCCGCGATAGACCAGGTCGTTCCATTCCGGAATCACGTTGTTCACCGGACAGCCCGAGGCCATGCCGCTGATCAATTTGCCCGTGTGACAGAACGGCACGCCGCAGTCCATGCAGCGAGCGGCTTGATTGCGCAGCCGCTTGTCTTCCATGTGGTGATGGAATTCCTTCCAGTCCTTGACGCGCTCCTGCGGCGTGCGATCGACCGGCAACTCGCGCAGATACTCGATGAATCCTGTTGGCTTACCCATAGTTATCAGTTACCTCCCACGCGCGCCGTGTCCTTGGCGTTTTCTTCGAACGCGACCATGATCGCGTCGTCGCCGGTGAGGCCTTGTTCGTGGGCGCGGGCGATACAGGCCAGCATGCGCTTGTAGTCACGCGGCAGCACACGAACGAACTTCTTCACCATGTCATTCCAGTTGTCGAGCACCTGTCGGGCGCGAGCGCTCTTGGTATAGCCGTAGTGACGCTCGATCATCGCGCCGACGGCGGCGATTTCTTCCGGCTCGTCGAGCGGGCCGACATCGACCATTTCTTTGTTGACCTTGGTGTGGAAGTCGCCGTGCTCGTCGAGCACGTACGCCACACCGCCGGACATGCCGGCGCCGAAGTTGCGACCGGCGGGTCCCAGCACGATCACACGACCGCCGGTCATGTATTCGCAGCCGTGATCGCCGACAGCCTCGACGACAGCGTGCACGCCACTGTTACGAACGCAGAACCGTTCGCCGGCCATGCCGCCGATGTACGCCTCACCGCTGGTCGCGCCATACAGCGCGACGTTGCCGATGATGATGTTTTCATAAGAAACAAACGTCGAACCGGCCGGCGGGTACAGAATCAGCTTGCCGCCCGACAGGCCCTTGCCGAGATAGTCGTTGGCATCGCCTTCCAGGTAGAAGGTCATGCCTCGCGGCAGGAACGCGCCGAAGCTTTGACCCGCCGATCCCTTGAAGCGGATCTGAATCTTGTCTTCGGGCAGCCCGGCTGCGCCGTACTTGCGAGTGATCTCGCTGCCGGTGATGGTGCCGACCACCCGATTCACGTTGCGAATCGGCAGCTCGGCCTCGACCTTCTCGCCGCGCTCGATCGCGGGCGCGCAGATATCCAGCAGCTGGGTCATGTCGAGCGACTTCTCCAGCCCGTGGTCCTGTTCCATCTGCTTGTAGCGGGCCGAGCTTTCGCTCGAGTCCGGTTGATAGAGCAGGTTGCTGAAGTCCAGACCGCGTGCCTTCCAGTGATTCACGGCCTTGCGCGGCTCGAGGCGATCGACGCGGCCGATCATCTCGTCGATGGTGCGGAAGCCGAGCTGCGCCATGAGCTCGCGCATTTCCATGGCGATGAAGCGCATGAAATTGACGACGTGCTCCGGTTTGCCCGCGAACTTCTCGCGCAGACGCGGATCCTGGGTGGCGATGCCGGCGGGACAGGTGTTCAAGTGACAGACGCGCATCATGATGCAGCCCGTCGCCACCAGCGGCGCCGTCGCGAAGCCGAACTCTTCGGCGCCGAGCAGAGCGGCGACGATGACGTCGCGGCCTGTCTTCAGCTGACCGTCGGTTTCGACCGCGATCCGGCTACGCAGATTGTTCATCACCAGCGTCTGATGAGTCTCGGCGAGGCCGAGCTCCCACGGCAGACCAGCGTGAGCAAGTGACGTTTGCGGAGACGCACCGGTGCCACCGTCGTGACCGCTGACGAGCACCACGTCCGCGTGCGCCTTCGCGACGCCCGCAGCCACCGTGCCGACGCCCACTTCCGCCACCAGCTTGACGCTGATGCGAGCGCGACGGTTGGCGTTCTTCAGGTCATGAATCAGCTCGGCCAGGTCTTCGATCGAGTAGATGTCATGGTGCGGCGGCGGCGAAATCAAACCGACGCCCGCGGTGGTGTGACGAGTCTTCGCGATCCACGGATACACCTTGGTGCCCGGCAGCTGACCGCCTTCGCCCGGCTTCGCGCCTTGCGCCATCTTGATCTGGATCTCGTTGGCGCTGACCAGATATTCGCTGGTGACGCCGAAGCGGCCCGAAGCGACCTGCTTGATCGCCGAGTTCTTCGAATCGCCATTGGGCAGCGGCTTGAAGCGCGCCGGATCTTCGCCGCCTTCGCCGGTGTTGCTCTTGCCACCGATACGGTTCATCGCGATCGCCAGCGTTTCGTGCGCTTCCTGGCTGATCGAGCCGTACGACATCGCGCCCGTCTTGAAGCGCTTCATGATGCTCTCGATGGGCTCGACTTCCTCGAGCGGCACGGCGTCGCCGAACTTGAAGTCCAGCAGGCCGCGCAAGGTGCAGAGGTTGGTCGATTGCTCGTTCACCAGCTTCGAGTATTCCTTGAACTGATTGAAGTTGCCGTTGCGCACGGACTTCTGCAGCCGATGGATCGACTCGGGATTGAACAGGTGATATTCGCCGTCGGCGCGCCATTGATACTGACCGCCGACCGGCAGCGTGTGGCCGTTGGTCGGGCGCTCCGGGAACGCGGCACGGTGACGCACCAGGACTTCCTGTGCGATCACATCCATGCCGATGCCGCCGACGCGCGAGGCCGTCCAGGTGAAGTACTCGTCGATCACGTCCTGGCGCAGACCGACCGCTTCGAACACCTGGGCGCCGCGATAGCTCTGGATGGCCGAGATGCCCATCTTCGCCATCACCTTGATGATGCCCTTGGTCGCGGCCTTCACCAGGTTCTTGCAGGCGGTCTTGTGATCGATGTTGGTCAGGCGGTCGTCGCGGATCATGCCGTCGATGGTTTCGAACGCGACGTAAGGATTGATCGCGCTGACGCCATAGCCGATCAGCAACGCGAAGTGATGCACCTCGCGCGCTTCACCGGTTTCGATCACGAGGCTGACGCGCGTGCGCAGGCCCTCGCGAATCAGATAGTGATGCAAGCCGGCGACCGCGAGCAGCGCCGGGATCGGCGCGAACTCCTTGTTCACACCGCGATCGCTCAGGATGAGGACGTTCACTTCCTCTTCCTCGATCAGGCGGCGAGCCATCAGCCGGATTTCTTCCATCGACTTCACCAGGCCCTTCTCGCCGCGGGTCACGCGGAACAGGCTCGGCAGCACGCCGACGCGCAGGCCCGGCAAATCCATCCGGCGCACCTTGGCGAACTCTTCGTTGGTGAGAATCGGCCACTTCAATTCCAGGCGACGGCAATCGGCGGGCTGCGGATTGAGCAGGTTGCCTTCCGAGCCCAGGCGCGTTTCCGCCGAAGTGATGATCTCTTCGCGAATGCTGTCGATCGGCGGGTTGGTGACTTGCGCGAACAGCTGCTTGAAATAGTCGTACAGCAGGCGCGGCTTGTTCGACAGCACCGCGAGCGGCGTGTCGTTGCCCATCGAGCCCACGGCTTCGACGCCGCTCTGGGCCATCGGCGCGAGGATGATGCGCTCGTCTTCGAACGTGTAGCCGAACGCGATCTGACGTTGCAGCAGCGTTTCGTGATCCGGCGCCGGCACTTCGGGCGCGGTCGGCAGATCGTTGACGTGCACCAGGTGATCGTTCAGCCACTGCCGATACGGACGTTCGGTGGTGATGGCCTTCTTGATCTCTTCGTCATCGACGATCCGACCTTGCTCGGTGTCCACCAGGAACATGCGGCCGGGCTGCAACCGACCCTTCTGCAAAACATTTTCCGGCGCGATGTCGAGCACGCCAGCTTCGGAGGCCATGACGACCAGGCCATCCTTGGTCACGTAATAACGCGAAGGACGCAAGCCGTTGCGGTCGAGCACGGCGCCGATCTGCTTGCCGTCAGTGAATGCGATGGCAGCGGGGCCGTCCCACGGCTCCATGACTGACGAGTGATATTGATAGAACGCGCGCTTGTTGTCGTCCATGGTCTGATGATTCGACCACGGCTCGGGAATCATCATCATCACCGCGTGTGGCAGAGAACGGCCGGCCAGCACCAGCAGCTCGAGCGTGTTGTCGAACATCGCCGAGTCGCTGCCGTTCGGATTGATGATTGGCAAGATCTGCTCCATATCGTCGCCGAACGCTTCGGACTGGAACAGCGCTTCACGCGCGTGCATCCAGTTGGCGTTACCGCGCACGGTGTTGATCTCGCCGTTGTGAGCGACGTAACGATACGGATGCGCTCGATCCCAGCTCGGGAACGTGTTGGTGCTGAAACGCGAGTGCACCAGCGCGATCGCCGTTTCCATGGTCGGATCCTGCAGATCCGGGAAGTAGGGGCCGAGCTGCTCGGTGAGCAGCATGCCTTTATAGACGAGCGTCTTATAGGACAGGCTGGCCACGTACCAGGAAGCCGCGCCTTCCATCGTCGAGGTGCGAATCTCGGAGTAAGCGCGCTTGCGGATCACGTACAGCTTGCGCTCGAACGCCAGCGCGTCCGGCAGATTCGGATTCCGCGCGATGAACACCTGGCGCATATACGGCTCGCACGATTTCGCGGTGTCGCCGAGCGAAGAGTTGTTGGTCGGCACCGTGCGCCAGCCGAGGACCGTCTGTCCCTCGGACTGAACGATCTGCTCGAAGCGCTCTTCGATCCGCCGACGCAGCGTGGGGTTACGCGGCAAGAACACGATGCCGCAGCCGTAGTGCTCGGGCTCGGGCAGCTCGATGCGCGACTTTTTCGCCGCCGCCACCAGGAACTGGTGGGGCATCTGGAGCAGCACGCCGGCGCCGTCGCCGGTGTTGGTCTCGGCTCCGCAGGCGCCGCGGTGATCCAGATTGGTCAGGACCTGCAGGCCCTGTTGCAGGATCCGGTGCGATTTTCGGCCTTTAATATCTACGACAAAGCCGACGCCACAAGCGTCGTGCTCATAAGCCGGGTCGTAAAGACCCTGCTTTTCTGGACGGGTGGTGCGCCCCTTCGGGACGACCTCGTTCGCGGCCTCTTCCTTGGAGGCCCGTTCAGTGCCGTTAGTCATGTTGGCCTACCGTTACCATCATCGGGAAATTCGTCCGGCCAGGACCCGACGCGAGCGACGGGCATGGCCAGGGCCGCGCATCGGGCCCATCTCGACGGAGCAGCGTAGGTTGGCTGCATCCCAAGCGGAACGTCCGGCGCGGGACCGTCGCCGCGGCGTGCGGCGTCCGATCGGCGGTGCGGACACCGCGATCACGGTCTAAGTCATTGATTCAGTAGGGCTGATTCGCGAAGGTTGGCAGCACGTAGGACCGGCCAGGGTCCCGACGCGGACAAGCGCGTTGAATACAACCCGAAGGAATGGCAGTCATATTACAGAGGCCGGTCCCTGCGTCAATGCGCCAGGAAAGACAAGATCCTCAGGGTTATTTCCGCATCACCTCCAGGAAGCTCACTTTCCATTCGTCCTGCTCCCGGCGTAGGGCGATTTTGAATGTATGCAGCTCGGCGGCGAGATCCCACCGATTGGTGTCGGCCGCCTCGCGACCGAGCATGCCGACGAGCACCTGCGCCCGCGCCTCGCCCTCCGTCGGGAAAGTGAGTGCCTCGATGCGCGTGAGTAAATGAATGGACTGGTTGGCGATGAAGTAGCCGCGCGCATAGCGAGCCGCTTCTTCGGCGCCCATGCCGTTGGCGTCCCGATAATCCTCGGACAGGTGGCTGGCCAGCTCGCCGACATCGCGGTTCTCGGCTGCCTGTTCCATCTGTTCGATGACGGCTCGAACCTGCTGTTCAGGTGATCCGCTGTCGCTGCAAGCGGCGAGCACGAGAAGCGGTATCAGCGTCAAGGATCGGCGAATCGTCATGGGTGGCCAGCAATGTACTGAAGTTGCATTTCCAGCCGGGAACCCGGCTGGAATGATGCGGGCACTATGGCGGACCGCTACATACCGAGCAACGAGCGCGGCAAGTGCTACAGAGTGGGACCTGCGCGCTTGACCGTCCCTCGGAGTGCGTGCTCAGATTTCCGGCCTTGGCGGTCGGCGGCCCAAAGTTGCGTTAACTCTAATATTCGCACCGTTGGCGCAGAGGACTGCGCCTGCAGCCTATCCGTGGGAGAGATCATATGAAGTTCGTATCGGCCCGGGTTTCAGGGGTGAAGACGCTGGGCGTACGCGCTGCTGTCGTCGCCGCGTTGTCATTCGTGGGCCTGCCGCTCACCGCCAGCGCTCAAAACATCGAACATTGTGACAAGCCCATGGGCGCGCTCGCCGTGGTCGAGCCACAGGACTATGTGTCGCAATCTCTGTCTCGTTACGGCTTGCAGTCTCCCACCGGCCTGATCCGCATGATGGTTCAGCAGTCGAACTGCTTCATCGTCGTGGAGCGCGGCATCGGCATGCAGAACATGATGCAGGAACGAGCTCTGCAGGAATCGGGTGAGCTGCGCCAGGGCTCGAACATGGGCGGCGGCCAGATGGTCAGCGCCGATTTCGTGCTCACTCCGGCGGTGGTGTTCTCCGAGAACGATTCGGGCGGCATCGGTGGCGCGCTCGGCGGTCTGCTCCCTGGCTCCAAAGGCCGTGCGCTCGGCGCGGTGGCCGGTGGCCTGAAATTCAAGGAAGCTCAGACCAGCATGCTCGTGACCGACGCACGCTCCGGCGTGCAGGTGGCTTCGGCCGAAGGCAACTCGAAGAAGGCGGATCTCAATCTTGGCACGGCGTTGTTCGGCGGCGGCGCGGCCGGCGCGTTCGGCGGCTACACCAAGACCAACGAAGGCAAAGTGATCGCGGCCAGCCTCGCCGACAACTACAACAACATCGTGCGCTCGGTTCGCAATCAGCCCAGCCTGCAGCGGGATGTGGGCACGCTTGCCGAAGAGGCGGGCAAGAAGACCAAGAGCGGCGCCGTTTACAACGAAGGCGATACCATCGTGCCGAAGCTCGGCAACCTCAAGGTGTACTCGTCGGCCAGCGAAAGCTCCAAGACGGTCGCGACCCTTTCCAAGGGCGAAGAAATGATCTTCATGGGCGAGGAGAAGGACGGCTTCCTGAAGATCGAATCCAGCAACGGCGGCGGCTGGGTGAAAAAGGTTTTGGTGACGCGCTGAGCAAGCGCGCGACGGAGCGGAGCCGGGCGAGGCGAGAGTCTCGCCCGGCTTTTTTATTTATTTTCCCCAACGCCAACGCAACGGCTTTTCGCCTTTGAGCCAGTGAACGGCAATGAGCGCCTCTGTGCTCACCGCAACAAGAGTCCAGAAGTCCCCGCGCGCTTCGGGTAACAAGATTTTTGCGCCGGCAATGAGCACCGCTACATAGCCGATCTGCACGACCAACCCTTGCCAGCAGTTGGCGAGCCCCCATCCCCAGCCGTAACGCTTGGCGGGAAACCAGAATCTCGGTTCGCTATCGCTCATCGCGCCTCCGTTGCTTGCTCCAAGCGAGCATGCATCGGCTCGAAACGATTTTCGCGCATGATCGGGCAAACAGCGCCTGCGTTACCGGGCGGGCCGCTTCGATTCCCGCTGCAGGTCGTTCTGTATTCGTGAGCCTCGCTTCCATTTTCGCCACAGGCCGGTGATCGAAAAGAATGCAGCGATCGACAGAGGCGCGACCAGTATCTGGACGTGCAGCATCGGGATCGCAAACAGCAGCTGGATCGCCATCAGATACACAGAGAGGATGAGGATGATGCGGACTGTCCAGTAAATCGTGTCGAGCTTCGCCTCGATCAGGGCCGCCGGATTTGCAGCCAATTCCTCGACGGTGCGTTTGATCTCGGCTTCTTCGGTAGAGAGCAACTGCCGCTTCTTCTCCGATCGTGCGGCCCAGGCGGACTCGATCCATCGATTCACGAACGGCGCGAGCATGTTCAATCCCAGGCTGACCACGACCGTGAGCACCCACCACGCGGGATTCTTCAGAGCAAGCATGATGTCGTTCATTCTTGTTCTTCCTGTGTTCCCATTGCCGAAGGTCAAAAGTGAGCCATGGCCCCGACAATAGCGCGACCCGGAAAGCAGACCAATCGCTGGAGAAGGCGCTGCGGTGCGAGCAGGAACTGACTTTCGTTGAGGGCTCGCCGAACCTATGAATGCGTGCTGGCGCGAAACAGTGCGTGCAATCCGGCCACGGCATCCGGCTCGCCGATGGGCTGGAAGCCAAAGGCGAAGTTACCTTGGGATTTCTTGAACTGATTGAACCAAGGCTCGTCATTGAGCACCGGCATGGGATGCATCAGGGTGCCCGCTTTCCCCAAAACACGGGTCTTGAACTCCGGCCTGTCGGACTTCCGCACCTCGCTGATGAGAAATGTTGCGCGAAGCAGAAACTTCCGCGGCGAGCCTTCGCCGGTGAGCAGCCAGACTCGAGAGCCCGCGACGTTGCCGGGATCCTTGTTCGTATAGATCGAAAGATCGCCGACATCGAGCGCGCCGTATCCCATCACGTCAGGGTTGTGATACACGACATAGTCTGCCATTCGTCCTCTCCGCCGTGGCGGTCCGTGCTGTCGCCGAGTTGTAGCGCCCTTCCGCTTTGATGTCGAGTCATCTGCCAGTCGCGGCACCGCCTGTTGTTCGACTGTTCTTGAGAAGCGGCCGCTCCGCGCGTCAGGTTATGCTTGATCGCGGATTACCCGATGGCGGCGACTCGGAGTGAGATCGAGATGATTACAGCAAGACCCTTTCTGATGTTTCAGGGCGGCACGGCGCAAGCGGCGCTCGATCTGTACTTCGCCACCTTTCCCGATTCCGGGATGGTGCGGGTCGAGCGTTACGCCGAAGGGCAGGGCGGTCCGGCGGGGACGATCAAGGTCGCGGTATTCACGCTTTGTGGCCGCGAGTTCATGTGTTCGGACAGCCCGATCAAGCATGGCTTCTCATTCACGCCATCGAGCTCGACGTTCGTGGACTTCGATTCAGCCGCGGAGCTGGAGCGCGTGTTCGCCATTCTGTCGAAGGATGGCCAAGTCCTGATGCCGCTCGGCAACTATGGATTCTCCGAGCGCTTCGGCTGGTTGAACGATCGGTTCGGCGTGTCCTGGCAGTTGAACTTCGCTGGCTGAGAAGCTCGGCGCATTCACTGGAAGCCACTCGGGCGAGCCGGCTGTCGCGTTCTATATTCGCTCCCTTGGAAGTCAGCGCGCTGACGTGCGCTCCCGGCGAATGGGAGTGTTGTGCCAGTGCCGTATCTTCCAGGTGTCATTTCCGCTGACGAGGATGATTGTTTGTCGACTGCGCGCTTCGGGCGCGAGTGGGCCGCGTGGAACTTCGATGACGGCGGAAGAGACGGCGAGAATGGTGTCTTCGCTGAGGTATCGAGCCACCTCCAGTGTCCGGGCGCTGTGTTTACTTCCCTTGAACACTGTATCGAAGATCAGCTGCATCTGTTTCGCCAGGTCCGGTTGACCCCGGAAATGCGTGCCGTTGATGTTTATAACATCGGCATCGGCAGTGAACTGGCTAGCGAACGCGCCGCCGTCCGCGGCGTTCCAGGCCTGGTTCAGTTTGCCGAGCACGGCTCGGATCGGCTGCGCCGCTTTGGCATCAATATCCCGATCAGGTGACCGCTCCTGGCCGAACGCCAGGGCCGCGCCGAATGTGACCAGGGCCAAGATCACTGTGATCACTCGCCTCCGTTGCATGAGAATCCCTCCCGGATGGTGCTCCTGTAACTGCCAACATCAACTAATAGCGGGCTTCTGCTTCGATGGGGAGCGTGTTTGACGATCGGCACAGTTGTTATATATGAGCACGGGCCGGTATTCATCAAGAACACATTTCTTTTCCCGTTGGAAACGACCTTATGGATGGCAGGCGGCACGGCCGTCGCGTGCTCGCGTCGACCGAGGGGAACTATGGAGGATTTCGAGAGGGCCGCCGATATCGTGATGGCTCGTGTCGTGTCCGTGACTCAAGAGCTCCGAGGGGGGCGCAGTCGGATATTCCAAAGGCAGTCGCCGCCTCGGATAGCTGGCTCATCAATGGAGACAGCGAAGAGCCGTACGAGTTGTCTCATTGCTCCCGACCTTTGCCCAATAGAGTTGGCGGGCAAACAGGAGTTGGAGACGCTGCGCCAGCTGGTCAGAACGCTGGAAGAGCGGCGCGACCCTTTGGAGCATCATCCGTCCGAACCTGATTCATCCTGGGCTGCGCAGTAAGGACGAACGTGGGTCTCATAGTCCACGCTATAAGAGAAGTTGGCGAGCCGTTCGCGTCCGAGGCTTGAGGTGCTCGCGTACAGATCGGCGAGACGTTTGCAATAGTGTTCGCGAACCCAGGTGACGTCCGCGGGGCGGGTGGCGATTTGTTTAGACTGGCTGAACGGCCCGAACACCCTGAGATAGTCGTCTCCGGGCATGGAAAGGGTCGGACCGACTGGAGCGGAGCGAGATGTTTCCAACCATCCCTCCAGGCGCAGCCGTGTCTGATCGCCGTCGGCGACCAGCCAGGACTGCCTGGGAACGGTCGCATCGAACGGCGCGAACAATATGTTGGGCACGCCGAGGCCGAACAGATTCTTGTAGCCCTGCTTTTCAGGGGTGAGCACGATGTAGTCGCAATCCCAGGTATCCGAGAACTTGAAGGAATACCTCCCGTCTTCCGACGAAATGGTTTCTACCGTGCGAATGCTCTCAGTGCCGAACCAATGGTCCGTCTCTCTGCAATCCAGCCTCAGCGTCGCGCCCGCGACCGGGCGCTTCGTGACGTAGTCTTGCACGACTCCGCTGGCATTGAGATTGGACCAGTTGACCCCGATGGCTGCGTAAATGCAGCCAACCAGTGCGATACCGATCAATATTCGGATCGAGATCCTCACGAGCTTCCTCTGGAGCGCAGCTCCAACCGCGGATTCATTGTCAGCCTACTGCTCCCTACGACCGGGTGGATGCCACGTCGGTCACTCTTTTTCATTTCTTGAGTCCGATGTTTGCAGTCGGGCTCCCCCGCCCGACGAGCGACATCGGGATAGACTCACCCAGCCGCAACTCATTTGCGGTTGTTGGACAGCAAAAGCAATAACAATCACACAAGGGAAAGCATCGAATGAGCCAGGAGATCGACGTTCAGCGTGCGGAACGGTCCTTGTCGCTGCTGTGAAAATGCGTGGCCGTAGGCTACATCGGCCTGCCGTTGTCACTCGTTCTAGTCGCGTCGGCTCGGCAGTCCGCCGGGCCAGAAAGGTCCCTTCGATTTGGGGATAGCGTTGCTGATGCTCATATCGCTGCTCGCGCTGCTGCTCTGCCCAATCTTTATCGGGATCGTGGCGGCGCGGATCGGAAAGAGCGCAATCATTTGGGGCGGTCTGTCGTTCCTTCTTTCGCCCTTCGGGCAGTTGATCGGCTACTTCAAAATCAAGTCAGCCGTCGACGAGGCGACGACGGCTGCGGCTCGAGCGAGCTTCGCGCAGGCGTTGTCGAAATAACGGTTCGAGACGCTGCGCGCAGGCGCGCGCGAGGCCGCACGCGCCTGCGTGTAGTAAATTACTTCGGCGCCCGAACCCAATCCAGCCGGTCGTCCGGCTCCTTCTTCGGCGATGCCTTGACCCAGTTCGCTTCCTGGTTCACGTCGCCTTTGCCCGTGTACTTGGCGTAAGCGGGATACGGGAACAGCGGGCGAGTGCGGATCACGCCCTGCGGGCCGCTTTGAGTGGCCACGACACGATCGGGAGCCTGGCCTTTCTCGACCCACTTCACCAACTCGGGCAACAGCTCGAATGTGTTGGGCGCATTGCCACCGCGGCAATGAAACATTCCGGGCACCATGAACACACGGAACCACTCGCGTACTTTCTCTCCGCCGCCCTGGCGCGATGTCACTTGCGCGTAATAATCGAGTAGCGCCATCGGCGAAACGCCAGCGTCGGCCCAGCCGTGATAAACGATCAGCTTGCCGCCGCGCTGTTCGAACTCGCGCAGATCGGGTGCTTGATGAGGTGCGACCGGGTCGTACATCGCCGCCATCTCTTCGGTCTTCTCCACATCGGTGTCGAAGTTGAAGGTGCGATAGTTGTAGTCGGCCGGCGGATTCGTGGGGAACGCGAGATAGCGCAAGTAGCCTTCGGCCAGCGAGCGACGGCCGGCGCCGCTCCAGGAAAGTTCGCTGCCATAAGGGGTCGCCCCAGGCATCAACTTCTCGCCCTTGCTGTTGACCGGTCCACTGTACAGCGCCTTCGCCGCCGCGACCTGCTCCGCAGTCAAACAATCCGGGCCATCGCCGCTCTTGCACTGAAGCTTCGCGGGATCGAAGGTACAGGCCCGCGGATCGCTGAGGATGCCATCGACGAGGCCGTCCAGTTTGTCACACGATTTCATGACACCCTTGTTCAGCACTTCGAGCTTGGCGGGGGTGAAGACTTCCGAGCCGTCGTCGCGCAGCAGCTTCTGTGCATCCCAATTGTTTGCAATCGCGCCGAGGCGCCCGGGGAACGCGGGATCGCCGGCGATGATGCCGTCGAAGTCGTCGGGATAGCGCTGCGCTTCGGTCAGTCCTTCCCGGCCGCCGGTCGAACAGCCGCGAAAATAGGAGCGCGCCGGCCGCTTGCCGTAGTAACGTTCGGCTAGTGCCTTGCCGGCAATGGACATCAAATGCGTGGAACGGCCAGCGAAGTCTTCGCGGAGTGCGGGATCGCTCCCCCAGACAGGATCTTTGACGACCAGCCCGACATGCCCCATGTTGTGGGCGGCGACCACGAAGTCATCGGCGAGCGCGTCGGCGCAGTTGTTGATGTTGATGACGCCGCAGAAGCCGCCGCAGCCGACCTGAAAATAACGGCCGTTCCAGCTCTTGCTCGGCAGTCGGACCTCGAACTGAATCTGCGGCTGAATGACGCCGTTGACCGCGCAATATTCCGCCGTGCCGTCCTTCGCCGGCACCAGCTTTGCCGAAAGCACCGAGAGTGGCGCTTCGAAGCTGTTTAAATCTTCCTCGACCAGGCGCTCGCAGGGCATCGCGCCGCCGATGCTGGCATCGAGCGTCGCGAGCGTGGTGCCACTCTGCGACGCGTGCGCGCCACTGGTTGCCGCAAGGAGCGCTACAAAGAACAGCAATGGCCCAGCAAGGACTCTTATTGTGGACTCCACGGGTTTCCTCTCCGCTCGTAGGGTTGAGAATCGCTCGATCATGGATGAGTCAGGCGCAAGGACGGTGCATGAACTGTGCATTGCCGCACCAACTTTGCGCGCCTTCCGACTCGAGCCAGGCTTGAATTGTCACCGCCAGGCTCTCTATGATCGTCATACATCATACAAAAATACCATCGTACTGTCGGTTCGAATGGTGGTATGCAAGTTGCATCGTCTCGGATTGGACTCGCGGAAAGTTTGTGGGTTTGGGGATGCGTGATGCCGGCAGGCATCACCTAACTTTTTGAGGAGCTTGCATGAGAGTCAGCACCAATCGGCTCGGTGGCCGGGTCGCCGTCCGGATCGGCCAGGCCGTCGCGCTGGCGGCGACCGCTGTGGTCACTGTCGCGAACGCGCAGGAGTCGGTCGTCGAAGAAATCGTCGTGACTGCGACCAAACGCGAAACCACGATGAAGGACACCCCCGCGGCCATTGCCGCAGTGAGCGGCGATGCCATTCGCGAAAGCCAGGCATTCTCGCTGGAAAGCTTCACTCGTCTGGATCCGTCCATTCAAGTCAACAACCGCGGCGTCGGTGACAACCAGATCATCGTCCGCGGCATTTCATCATCGGGCAAGCCGACCGTCGGTCTGTACTTCGACGAAGCAGTCATCACTGGCCTGGGCCTCGATGGCGGCAGCGACAATCAGCCGAACATCCAGCTGCATGACATGCAGCGCGTGGAAGTGCTGAAAGGCCCGCAGGGTACGCTGTTCGGTGCCGGGTCGATGAGCGGCACGGTACGGTTCATCACCAACAAGCCGGATTTATCGAACTCGGAGTTTGGTTTCAGCGGCTCGGCCGCGTCCGTCAAGGATGGCAACGAGCTGTATCAGGGCGAGTTCATGGCGAACGTGCCGCTGATCCAGGACAAGCTCGGCGCTCGCGCCGTGGTCTGGGGCGATTCCGGCGGCGGTTATATCGACCAGCGCAGCGCCGCGGGCTACAAGGAGAACGTCAACGACCAGAGCATCTGGGGCGGACGATTGATCCTGGCGTCTCAGATCACCGATGCACTGAAAATCACCGCGACCGGTCTGTATCAGGAAACCGAGGCGGACGGCTCGCAATATTTCGAGTTCGGCCAGCCGGACTATCGGAACATTTCACCGACGCTCGAGCCGTTCGAGGACGAGACCAGGCTGTTCAGCCTGGTCGCCGATTACACCACCGACTTCGGTACCTTCACCGCGACCAGCTCGTACATGGATCGCGACCTGTTCTTCTCGCGTGACAGTACGCCGACCGCGCGCTTCTTCGGCTTGCCGTTCGATCTCGCTTATCACCAGGGCCAGGAGATTTCCAACTGGTCCTCGGAAGTGCGCTTCGCGTCCTCGTTCGACGGTCCGTTCCAGATCGTCGCCGGCGCGTTCTATGCCGAGCTCGAATCCGAGATTCATAACGCCGCGCTGTTCGTGTTCGACGATAGCGGCGTCGCGCCGTGTCGATTCCACGAAGACTGCGTCGCCAATGGCTTCGCCGGCAACGACATCAACTCGGCGATCAATCAGACCAATATCGATCAGCTCGCGCTGTTCACCGAGGTCGAATACAAGTTCGCCGACAAGTGGACGGGCACTGTCGGCGTCCGCTACTACGACGCGGACATCTTCGAGGGCAAGATCGAGACGCAGGCGCTGGCGCGTCCGCCGCAGGCCGTGCCGCAAGTTCTGCTCGCCGAGAACGTCAGCGAAAATGAATTGAGTTACAACTTCGCGCTGGCTTACGCGGCGACCGATAACACCACGTTCTACGCGCGCATTGCTTCGGGCTTCCGTCCCGGCGGCGTAAACGACTGGCGCTCGGCTGCGGCTCGCGATGTCTACGTGCCCGCGAAGTATGACTCGGACACGCTGTGGAATTACGAGCTGGGCGTGAAGAGCTACATGTTCGATCGAGCGGTTTACACTGAGCTGTCCGTCTATCGCATCGACTGGTCGGATCAGCAGGTCTCGCTGCAGGATCCGAACGCCATCTTCGCGTTCATCGGCAACGCCGGTAAGAGCTACGTCAACGGTCTGGAATTGCAGATCAATGCGCAGCCCACCGACAGCCTCACCTTGACCCTCGGCGCGACGTACACGGATTCGCGCTTGTCCGAAGACATGCCCAAGCCGCCGATTCCGGCGCCGTCGGACCGGAACCCCAATCCGACCCAGCCGCCGTACGGATTCGAGGGCGATCGCATTCCATACAGTCCGAAGTGGGCGTTCGCCGGCTCCGCTCAGTACGAGATTCCGTTCTCGTCCGACCTGACCGGCTATGCGAGCACCAACTTCAATTATCGGAGCGTGTCGTATACGGCGTTCAACAGCAGCTTCGGGCCGACCAACTATCAGGAGCTGGATGATTATCTGCTGGTGGGCGTGCGCTTCGGCGTGCGTTACGGCGCCTGGGACACCAGCATCTTCATCGACAATGTCACCGATGAAGTGCCGGATCTGGGTCTGCGCGTGACGGGCGACGGCTATCGCGTGTACACCGCACGACCGATGACCGCGGGCCTGCGTGTTTCGACCCGCTTCTGAGCCGAGCCTGAAAATGCGGCGGCCGTTCCTTCAGTGGAGCGGCCGCCGTTCGTTTATGATTTCGACTTGTGTCCGCGCCGTCCATGACTGAGCAGAAAATCTTCCTGCGTGGCTGGGTCACCGTCGTGGTGTGCCTGCTCGGCATTTCCACCGGGCCCGCCGCGTTCGGGCTGGCCTCGTTGTTTCTTCTGGGAGGCCCGATCGGCGAAGAGTTCGGGTGGAGTCGCACGGCCATCAGCGCGGCTGTGTCGGTGATGATGTTATGCACGGCGGTGTCGCTGCCGTTCATGGGGCGGCTGGTCGATCGGTTCGGGGTGAAGCAGGTGCTGGTGCCCTCGATCATCGTCTTCGGTCTGTGTTTCCTCGCGGCCTCGATGATCAGCAACTACTGGCAGTTCATCGCTCTGTACGTGGCGATGGGCACGATTGCGGTGGGCACGAACAGCGTGCCGTACATGCGAGTGCTCACCTCGTGGTTCGATCGTCGCCGCGGTCTTGCTATCGGCATTGCCGGCAGCGGCACCGGACTGGGCTTCGGCTATGTGCCGCTCGTGACGCAGGAGCTGGTCGCGCACTTCGGCTGGCGTGGCGGTTACTTCGGCCTCGGCCTGATCATGTTGTTGTTCACGCTGCCGATGGTGGTGTTTCTTCTGCACGAGAAGCCGCAGTCGCTGGGCCTGCATCCCGATGGCGCCGCTTCAGACGCGCCGGTGGAACATGCGGTGGCGACGGGCGATACGTTGTCCGAAGCGATGCGCCGGCGCGACTTCTGGAGCTTGATCACGATTTTCTCGGGCCTGGCGTTCGTGTTGTACGGCCTGATTCCTCACATGGTGCCGATGCTTCAGGATCGCGGCGTGCCTGCCAGTCTGGCGGCGGGGCTGGCATCCGCATTCGGTTGGTCCGCGTTCGGCGGACGATTGCTCATCGGTTTCCTGGTCGATCGTTTCGATGCTCGGCGCATCGCGTTCGTGTTCTTCTCGTTGTCGGCGGTGGGTTTAGCGCTGCTGTCCGCGCCGCTGCCGGTCTGGGCCTTCACTGTCGCGGCCATCATGCTCGGTCTGAGCTTGGGCGCCGAGGTGGACATGCTCGCGTATCTCACGAGCCGCTATTTCGGATTGAAGAACTTCGCGCAGATCTTCGGCGCCATGTTCTCGGCGGTGATGGTGGCGATGAGCTTGAGCCCGCTGGCGTTCGGCGCCGTGTACGACTACACCGGCTCGTACAAATCCATCCTGGCGCTGGGTGTGCCGCTGTGTGCATTGGCCATCGTGCTGGTGCTGATGCTGCGGCCGTATGGCGAGCGCGCTCGCGGCGCTCCGATCTCCGTCACCTGAGCATAAAAAAAGGCCCGAGGTCTCACGACCCCGGGCCTAGCCTCATTAACCTTTCCGATCCGGCTTCACACCGACCGGGTCACGCCGACCGCGTCACGCCGACCGGGTCACGCCGACTCTTTCGGTCCGCCCTTGTCCGCGATCTGCACGCGGAAGCCCGAGCGCAGCTGCGGGAAGTAATCCCAGATCGCCAGATGCTGCGTGCAGCGGTTGTCCCAGAACGCCACGGAGTGCGGCTCCCAACGGAAGCGCACCTGGAAGTACGCGTTCTCGCAGTGGTGAAACAGGAACTGCAGGATCGCCGCGCTCTCCGCGTCGGGCACTTCGTTGATGCGCGCGGTGAAGCCCTTGTTCACGAACAGCACTTTGCGACCCGTCACCGGATGCGTGCGAATCACCGGATGCACCGCGACCGGGAATTTGCCATCGGGATTGAATCGGCCAAATGCGAGTTTTCCGTCATGGGTCGCTGTGAGGCCTTCCAGATAAGCCTTCATGCGATCCGACAACGCTTCATACGCGGCATACATGCTCGCGAACACCGTGTCGCCGCCCATCGTCGGCAGCGTGTGCAGATAGAGGATGCTGCCCATCGGCGGAATCGTGGCGCACGACATGTCCGTGTGCCACTCCTCACCGGCGACGTGTTTCGAGTTCGCGTCGGCCTGCAACTTGCGCACTTCCGGATGATCCGGCAGGCCCTGCAGCGCGTGAATCTGCAGCTCGCCGAAATATTGACCGACGCGCTTCAACGCCGGCGGATCGAGCGCCTGGTTACGGAAGAAGATCACCTGATGGTCGGCGATGGCCGCATTCAGATCGGCGACTTGCTGATCGCTCAGCGGCTGGCTCAGATCGATGCCGGAGATGACCGCGCCGATGGTCGGCGTCAGCCGGTCGGCGGTGATGGTCTGATAACGCTGGCTGGGCGGAACTGCTGGCTTCGGATTGGCGGCCATAATCGTTCTCGAATCTCAAAGGGGACAGATTTATTTATGAAGCAAGTTTGTCTTGGCGGTCGGCAGCGGCGTCGCGCGCGCGCACGAGATCGAGCGCGACGTCGGTGATCATGTCTTCCTGCCCGCCGACCATGCGACGCCGGCCGAGCTCGACCAGAATGGTGCGAGTGTCCAGACCGTACATCGCCGCCGCTTTTTCGGCGTGGCGCAGGAACGAGGAATAAACGCCGGCGTAACCGAGCGTCAGAGTTTCGCGATCGACGCGCACCGGCCGGTCCTGCAACGGGCGAACCAAATCTTCCGCGGCGTCCATCAGCTTGAACAGATCGCAGCCATGCTGCCATCCGTACACATCGGCGGCCGCGATGAAGACTTCGAGCGGTGCATTGCCCGCACCCGCGCCCATGCCGGCGAGACTGGCGTCGACGCGGATCGCGCCGTTCTTCACCGCGAGAATGGAATTCGCGACGCCGAGGCTCAGGTTGTGATGTGCGTGAATACCGCGCTGAGTCTCGGGCTTGAGCACGCGATCGTAAGCTTGGAAACGAGCGGCGGTGTCATCCATCGTCATGGCGCCGCCGGAGTCGGTCACGTACACACAATGCGCGCCGTAACTTTCCATCAGCTTCGCTTGGGCCGCGAGCTGCTCGGGCGGGCTCATATGGCTCATCATCAGGAAGCCGGACACGTCCATTCCCAGATTGCGCGCATATTCGATGTGCTGTTGAGAAACGTCCGCCTCGGTGCAATGAGTCGCGATGCGCACCGAGCGCACGCCGAGATCGAACGCATGGCGTAAATCGTGAACGGTGCCGATGCCGGGCAACAGCAGCGTCGTGAGCTTCGCATGCTTGATCACTGCAGCGACCGCTTCGATCCATTCCCAATCGGTGTGCTTGCCGAAACCGTAGTTGAACGAGGAGCCGGCGAGGCCGTCGCCATGCGCCACTTCGATGGCGTCGACGCGTGCTTCATCCAGCGCTCGAGCGATCTTCTTGACGTGCTCGATGCTGTATTGATGGCGAATGGCATGCATGCCATCGCGCAAGGTCACATCCTGAATGTAGAGCTTGCTGGTCGGGCTCATGCAGCGATCTCCGCACGCAGATTGAGAGCGACGCGCTCGGCGGTACGTAGCGCGGCGGACGTCATGATATCCAGATTTCCCGCGTAGGCCGGCAGGTAATGCGCGGCGCCTTCCACTTCGAGGAACACGCTGACCTTGAGGCCGACGAATGTTTCATCGACCGCCTCGAACGGCAGCTTGATTCCCGGCCCGACGCGCTCGAACTGCACGCGTTGTTTCAGACGATAGCCGGGAACGTAACTTTGCACTTCCGAGACCATCTTCTGGACCGACGCTTCGATGGCGCCTTCGTCGGCGAGCGCGGTGAGGCAGTACACCGTATCGCGCATCACCAGCGGAGGCTCGGCGGGGTTCAGCACGATGATGGCCTTACCGTGCCGCGCCCCGCCTACCTGTTCGATGGCTCGTGCCGTGGTCTCAGTGAACTCGTCAATGTTTGCTCGCGTGCCGGGGCCGGCGGACTTGCTGGCGATCGACGCGACGATTTCCGCATATAACACCGGCGCGACTGCGCCGACCGCGGCGACGATGGGAATGGTCGCCTGGCCACCGCAAGTCACCATGTTCAGATTCGGCGCGCCCAGATGCTGCTCGCCGTTGACCGGCGGAATGACGAACGGGCCGACCGCGGCCGGGGTCAGATCGATCAGCGTCTTGCCCTGTGCGCGCAATACCGAATCGTGATGTTTGTGGGCGCCGGCCGATGTCGCATCGAACACCAGTCGCACATCTTTGAATTCCGGCATGGCCAGAAAGCCGTCGATGCCTTGCGCGGTGGTCGCGACCCCGAGTCGCTTGGCCCGCGCCAGGCCCTCCGATTGCGGATCGACGCCGACCATGGCCGCCATCCGCAAGGTGCGGCTGGTGCGCAGGATCTTGATCATCAGGTCCGTGCCGATATTGCCGGAGCCGATGATCGCTACGGGGACGCGGGCTGTCGTGTCCATGGCCAGTAGTCCGGGTGAAGGGGAGGCATTAAGGTAGTATGATCATACAATATTATCAAATACCGCCCGATGGACAGCGCTCATGAGGCACCCCATGCAACGTAATGTGCGGCTCGGCATGATCGGTTTCGGCGCCATGGGGCGCGAGGTCGTGACCGGCCTCGAGAAGCTGGGCGAAGCCGACAACCTGCACGCGGTTCTGGTCCGGCCGGGACGCGAGGCGCCGAAGGCCGTTCATGATGTCGAGGCTCTGATCGACGCGCGACCCCGGGTCGTCATGGAATGCGCGGGTCATTCGGCGGTGAAGGAGTTCGTGGCGCCGCTGCTCCGAGCCGGCATCGACGTGATCATTTCGTCGGTGGGCGCGCTGGCGGACGACCAGGTTAGGAATGAATTGCTCACAGCGGAACGTGGTGGCGGGCTAGCGCTGTTGCCGGCCGGTGCGATCGCGGGGCTCGACGGCTTGCTGGCCGCCAGGCTCGCGGGTCTGGATGAAGTGACCTACACATCGTTCAAGCCGCCGCACGCGTGGCGAGGAACGGCGGCCGAACAGGTCCTCGACTTGAATCATTCCGAAGCCGAGCGCGAATTCTTCGCCGGCTCGGCGCGCGAGGCGGCGCTGGCGTACCCGAAGAACGTCAACGTCGGCGTGGCCATCGCCTTGGTGGGCTTGGGAATGGACGCGACGCGTGTCCGGTTGGTGTCCTCGCGCAACGTCACCGATCCGCTCGGGCGCATCGAGGCGAGCGGCGCGTTCGGCTACTTCCGATTCGATATTTTCGCGCGTGCAGCGATGGATAATCCGAAAACTTCGGCGCTGACCGCGTACAGTATCGTGCAATGTGCCCGCCTGGGCGGAGCGCTGCCGATTGCCGGTTTGTGCTCGCCAACGACGCCAGCATCCCTGTGATTTTGCCGCCGCTTCTGCGTGCGGGCGTTTACTCCGACGCCGCGCCAGTCGCGTAAAATCAGCGGTCAGTAAGCTCGAGGAAGGACCTTGGAATACCAGGATCTGAGAATTGTTGAAAATCCGACGCTGGTGCGCGAGCACGCGCTGGACAAGCTTCGTAATGCCATCAGCCGCGGGTTGTATCCACCGGGCATGAGATTGGTGGAGCGCGAGCTGTGCGAGGCATTGGGTGTCAGCCGCACCTCGGTGCGAGAGGCTTTGCGTCAGTTGCAGGCCGAGAACCTGATCGAAGTCGGCAAGCGTCGGAACATCACTGTCGCGATCGTTTCCTCGAAGGACGCGGAAGATATTTATCTGATGCGCGAGATGCTGGAGACGCTGGCGGTGAAGCGTTTCGTGGCGCTCGCCGATGACAATGCGATCAAGAAGCTGGCGCGCATCCACAAGGATCTGCGCAAGGTGCTGAACAAGGGCGACGTACGTGAGCTCGCGATCATGGCGGGCGAATTCTACGAGACCATCCTCAACGGCTCGGGCAGCAAGGTGATTGCCGACATGGCGCGGCAGCTGCTGACGCGAGTGAACTATCTGCGCATGCGATCGATGGCCGAGCCGCATCGGCTCGAAGACGGCATGCACGAGTGGGACACCTTGATGGAGGCCATCAACGCGCGGAATCCGGAAGCTGCCGCGAAGGCGATGGGCGCGCATTTGGCGAATGCCCGGAAGGCGATCGTGGCGAAGCTTCAGCAGGAAGAAGAGCAAGCCGCCGCCGCTGTGCCCGAGCGGGCTGCCGCCGCTCGTCGCTCCGGCTGACGCCGCCAAGCCTAGACCGGCCTTCTTGTGTCGAAGCCGGCTGGGACCAGCGCAGCGAACAGGCTGGCATCAATGAAGCGGCGTTGCGCAAGCAATCGCCGCGATGATGGCCCAGAAGCGTGAAAATGGGTTCCCCGCTGCGCCGGCGCGGGCCGCCCAAGAGGCGTTGTGGCTCGCATCGCCAGGGCGGGGTGTCTCCTCCCGGCACCGGGCACGGCCGGAACGCATGCGTTCCTATACCGCACGTCCCTGATGAGCCCTGCTGTTGCGGTCCCGTCCCTGTACCGCAAAGCTGCCGGGAGGAGACACCCCGCCCTGGCGATGCCGAGGCGTCCGTTTAACTTGAGCCCTCTTGAGAAGCCCGTCCGCAGCCCGACGCCGCTGCGGCTTCGCGGCTCCGGCGCTCTCTCCTCTTCCCTGCCAAACCTCCGTTTCGACCATTGTGTGATTCTATGTTTGTCATACAAAGTCCGCCCGGCTACACTCTCCGCTATCGCCAGCGGAAGCTTGATTCATGGTCAAAGAGCGGGGCACGGGTCGGGTCGTCATTGCCGGAGCGGGGCCCATCGGCGCCATCCTGGCGTATGCGCTGCGTCGGCGTGACATCCCGGTCCTGCTGATCGAGGCACTGCCCGCGCCTGAAATCGATTGCCGGGCCGCTTCGTGCCATCCGCCCACGGTGGCGATGCTGGATGAGCTCGGCCTGCTGGAAGAGGGTCTCGAGCAAGGGCTCGTCTCCCCCGTATTCAACTATCTCGATCGCGTCACCGGCGAGCTCGTCGGGCGTTTCGATATCGAAGCGATGCGCGATCGCCCCGCGCATCCCTACGTTCTGCAGTGGGAGCAGTACAAGATCGTCGGCACGGTGTTGAAGCGTCTCGAGAACGACCCCGACGCCGAGATCCGCATGTCGACGCGCGTCGTCGCGATAGCTCAGGACGCGGACAAAGTCGACGTCACTGTGACCTTGCCCGACGGTAGCAACGAAATCGTCTCCGGCCGATATCTGGTCGGTTGCGACGGCGGTCGCAGCACCATTCGCAAATTGGCCGAGATCGAGTTCGAAGGCTTCACCTGGCCGGAACGCTTCCTGAAGATCGACACACGCTTCGATTTCTTCGGGCTCCGGCCGGAGCTCAGCAATCGCAATTATTTCTCCGATCCCGACGAGTGGATGAATCTCTTCAAGGCCCGCGGCGCCGGTGGCGAAGGCATGTGGCGCGCGGTGAGCCCGACGTTACCGGAGCAAACAGATGAAGAGCTGCTATCACCGGACGCCATCGAGGCGCGCCTGCAGAAGTTTTGTCCCAAGCCGGGCCGCTATGAGATTGCAACGATCGCGCTATACAAGGTGCATCAGCGCGTGGCTGCAACGTTTAACCATGGCCGCGTGCTACTCGCGGGCGACGCGGCGCATGTGAACAATCCGGTCGGCGGCATGGGGATGAACGGCGGCATTCACGACGCCATCAATCTCGCCGACAAGTTGCAGGCGATCTGGTTCGAAGGCGCCGACCCGCAGCCGTTGTTCGATCGATACACGCGGCAGCGGCGCAAAGCGCAGGTCGATTACGTGCAGGCGCAGAGCATTCAGAACAAACAGACGCTCGGTGAGAAAGATCCCGTCGAGCGCGCCAAGAAGCTGGATCACATTCGGCGCCAGTCGGCCGATCCTGAATTGCACGATGCATTCATTCGTCGCGCGTGTCTGATCGACAGCCTGCGCGACGCGAACGCTACTCTGTAGAGGTTTCAGCATGTCCGTTGCCCGTCATCCGCGTCCGCCCGAGCTGGTCGGAGCGTCGCTCGAGCAGATCATGGATCGGTACGTCGCGCGCTTCGCCGATCGCGTGCCGGACTGGAATGCGTTCTCGGATGCAAACATCGACGGCTACCGTCGCGCGCAGCACCGTTTCGTCGGTGCGGGTGCGTCCGGGAAGCACGATGACAGCAACATCGTGCCCGCCGGCAATTTCACCTTGTCCATCATGTTGGTGCCGCCCGGCCAGGGCAACGCGCCTCATACGCACGAAGTGGAAGAGATCTTCTTCGTGCTGCAAGGACGCTGTGTCGTGTTCATCGAAGAGGAAGATGGGCGCCGCTTGAGCAAGGAGTTGCAGCAGTGGGAGATGATCTCCTGTCCGCCGGGCGTCATTCATGGCTATGTGAATGAAACCAACGAGCCGGTGTATCTGCAGGTCATGCTCGGTCGCGGTCGGCCGGAGACCGCCGGCTTTGCCGATCAGAAACTGTTCGAGAATCGCGAAGCGCATCTGACGCGTAAGTGATGTTCACGACCCGTCCGGAGATTCGCGGGACCTTCGGCGTCGTCGCCTCCACGCATTGGATTGCGTCGGGCGTCGGCATGGCCATGCTCGAGCGCGGCGGCAATGCATTCGATGCCGCCGTCGCCATCGGCTTCGTTCTGCAGATCGTCGAGCCTCATCTGTGCGGGCCCGCCGGAGAAGTGCCGATCATTTTCAGATCAGCACGCGACGACAACGCCACTGTGTTGTGCGGTCAGGGCGTCGCGCCCGCCGCCGCGACGATCGAGCACATGCGCACGCTGGACCTCGATATGGTCCCGGGCTCGGGATTGATCGCCGCGGTTGTTCCCGGCTCGTTCGACGCCTGGATGACGCTGCTTCGAGATCACGGCAGCATGCGGCTGGCGGACGTATTAGAGCCCGCGATCCACTACGCCGAAGCGGGGCATCCGTTATTGCCTGGCGTGTCGCGTGCGATTGCCGATGTCGCCGATGCATTCCGAAAGGAATGGCCGACCTCCGCGCCGGTCTGGTTGCCGAACAATGAAGTGCCAGCGCCGCATCAGCTGTTTCGCAATCCCACGCTCGCAGCGACGTGGCGAAAGATTCTCAGCGCGGCGGGCGAGGGCACGCGCGACCAGCAGATCGAACGTGCGCGAGCGGCGTGGTCGAGCGGGTTTGTCGCGGAGGCCATCGATCGTTTCTGTCGCACCCGGGAACTGATGGACGCGAGCGGCAAGCGTCACAAAGGCCTGCTCACTGGCGACGACATGGCACGCTGGCACGCCACCTACGAAGCGCCACAAACATTTCGCTATCGCGACTGGACCTTCAGCAAGACCGGGCCTTGGGGACAAGGGCCGGTGTTGTTACAAACGCTCTCGCTGCTCGCGGGCTTCGACTTGTCGAAGTTGCCGGCCTCGGAGCCCGACTTCGTGCACGTCGTGCTGGAGGCGCTCAAGCTCGCGTTCGCCGATCGTGAGGCGTACTACGGCGATCCGGATTTCACATCGGTCCCGCTCGATGCTCTGCTGAGCGAGAGCTACGCGGCCGAACGCCGCAAGCTCATCGGCGACCGCGCATCGCTCGAGCTGCGGCCCGGCGTATTGCCAGGCTTCGAGGCGCAGGTCGCCAAGAGTCTCAGCATGGTTCGCATCGCCACCAACGAAAGCGCCGGGCTTGGCGTGGGCGAGCCGACGATGATGCATTTGAAGCCGACGCTGAAGCCCGGCGACACGGTGCACTTCGACGTGATCGATCGCTTCGGCAACATGGTTTCGGCCACGCCGTCGGGCGGTTGGCCGCAGTCTTCGCCGACGATTCCGGAGCTGGGGTTTGCGTTGAACACACGCGCGCAGATGTTCTGGTTGGAGCCCGGCCTGCCCGGCAGCCTCGAGCCGGGCAAACGTCCGCGGACGACGCTCACTCCGACGCTGGCGACGCGCGATGATGGGGTGTCGATGATCTGCGGAACGCCAGGCGGCGACCAGCAGGATCAGTGGCAGCTGATCTTGTTACTGCGACACATCCATCAGGGGCTCGACCTTCAGCAGGCCATCGATGCGCCGCTGTTCCATAGCGTTCACTTCCCTGCGTCGTTCTATCCGCGTGAGGCGCTGTTGGGAACGGCAGTCATCGAAGAGAGCTACGGTGAGAAAATGATCGCTGAGCTGAAGCGTCGCGGTCACAAAGTGAAAGTGGCGCCGGAATGGTCCGCCGGCAGGCTCACGGCGGCGTCGCGCGGAACGGATGGAATATTGCGAGCTGCCGCCACGCCCCGCTTGATGCAGGCGTACGCGGTGGGAAGATAAAAAGTCGCCCGCCGCCACGAAGGCGGCGAGCACTGCAACTCAGTTCTTCAGCAACAAATAAACTTTGCCGTCGACGATTTCGATCGGCCAGGTGCGCAGCGCCTGTTTGCACGGCAGGCTCTTGGCCTTGCCCGAACAAACATCGAAGCTGCCACCGTGCAACGGGCAGAACACGATGTTTCCTTGCAGCCGCCCTTCGGACAGCGACGCGATGGCATGCGTGCACTCGTCGTCGACCGCGTAGATCTTGCCGTCGACATTGCACACCAGAATCGGATCGAAACCCTCGGGCTGCACACGCAACATGCCGCCGGGCGCAACCGCGCCGGCCTCACACAACTGCAGGCGTCGATCAAACAGGGTCATGGCGGCTTGTTCGAGGCTCACTAACGCGGACCTGAAAGGGAACTTACTTGTAGTATTGTCATACAAAGTTCGCCCGGTCAACGGTTGATTGCACAGAATGCGGCGCGTCCCGCGGACGGGCGCGCTGACGCCCCAAAACCACGAAAGAATGGATGCCATCGCCAATTCGAGGGTCTGCGACGAGCGCTGCACATCGCCGTTCGAGCCAGAACCGGCATAGGGATTCGCAGATTCCGGAGCGTCAGCCGCCAGGCTGAAAGCGCTCGGCTCGAATCGCTTGGGCGGCGACACCATGCGAGGTCAGCGCCTTGCGCGCGGCATCGACCATGGGCGGCGGGCCGCAAAGATAGCAAACCGTGTCCGCGTCGAAGTCATCGGGCTGGAGTAACGACACCGCCGTGCCCGTTCGCAAATCGCCATCGGCGCCTTCCATCACCGCAATGCGCACTTCGAGTTCCGGCATCTCTGCGACGAGGGCTGCCAGCTCCGATTCGTAGAACAGTTCCTGCCGCCGCGTGCAGCCGAAGCAGAGAAGCGCGCGCTGGTTTCGACCGCGCAGCGAGCGAATCATCGATAGCACGGGCGCGAGCCCAGTGCCGCCCGCGACAAACACATGCCGCCGCGCGCGATCGTCGAGCCCGAAGGAGCCGAGCGGCGCCTGTAATTTCACGCGATCGCCGACCTTCGCGATCTCTTGCAGCCAGCGCGACATCTTTCCATCGGGGACCAAGCGAATCATGAGTTCGATCAACGGCAGCTCGCTCATGGTGCTGGCAATCGAATACGCGCGCGCTTCGCCAACGCCGGGCGCAGCGAGCCGAATGTACTGGCCGCTCTGAAAAACGAAACCCTCGGCGCGATCGAGCTTCAACGTAAGCAGCGCGACCGACGGTGCACCACGTCGCAACTCAACGATCTGCGCGTAATGTTTGGCGGGCGCTGACGGCGCCGACTTCAGCGGATACGGGAGTTCGAACGCCGCATCCGAGTGGAGGCGAGTGAGACAGGCGGGCCGCAACCCCGACATCAACTCATCAGCGTTGACCGGCACCTTGCCCGTGAGATCGACGACGGTCTGACCGTTCACGCATTGGACCACGCAGCTGCCACAGCTGCCGGTGCAGCAGTCGTAACGCATCGGGACATCGACCGCGAGCGCGCCCTCCAGCACCGTCTGGCCGGATTCCACCTCGACGGTCAGCTCGCCGCCGTCCTGAAAAATCAATCGCGCCCGATGCATTAAGGTAACCGCTTGCCGACCATGTTGCATGATTATCATACAATCATATAACGTTGCCTCAGCAAGAGGGCGAACCATGGATCAAAGAGTCGGCGAGACGGCGCAAGCTTTGTTGGATGCGTATAGCGGCGCGCCGCTGCCTCCGATCCGGAGTCGATTCGATGCAGGCGACACGCGCGCGGCCTATGCCGTGCAGCTGGCGCAGATCCAGCATTGGATCGAGCAGGGCCGCCGGCCCGTGGGGCGCAAGATCGGGCTCACCTCGCCGGCGGTGCAGAAGCAGCTCGGCGTGGCCGAGCCGGACTTCGGTCAGCTGTTTGCGGACATGGTGTATGGCACCGGTGAGACCGTCCCGGTCGCTCGTCTGCAGCAGCCGCGCGTCGAAGCCGAGATCGCGCTGATCCTGTCACGCGATCTGGACATGGATCACGCGACCGTCGCCGATGTGATTGCATCGGTCGGATGTGTGTTGCCCGCGCTCGAAGTCGTCGGCAGTCGGATCGCCGGCTGGAACATCGACATCGTCGACACCATCGCCGACAACGCGTCGTCGGGTGTGCTGGTGCTCGGCGGTCCGGCGCAGCGGATCGAAGGACTCGAGCTGGTGAATTGCGCGATGACGATGACGCTGAATGGCAAGCCAGTGTCGAGCGGCTACGGTCGCGATTGTCTGGGCGGTCCGCTCAACGCGGCGGTGTGGCTTGCCAGGCGCTCACGCGAGCTCGGCCGCCCGCTGAAACAAGGTGAGCTGGTGATGACGGGCGCGCTTGGACCGATGGTGTCGGTGCAAGCGGGCGACGTGGTGCACGCGACCATCGCCGGTATCGGCCAGGTCGGCGTGCAGTTCGCATAAGTAGATTTTCGTTTCGAGGAATCAGTAGATCATGAGTGAAGACGCGCAGACCCCGGAAGGCGTTCGCCCCGAAGTTGCCGCGGCCGTCGGCGACTGGCGCGCCTATGTGGAAGCCAAGATGGGCTTCCGCAATCATTGGTATCCGGTGCGCTTTTCCAACGAGCTGGCCGAAGGTCAGCTGATCACTGTCCAGGTGCTCGGCGAGAAGCTGTTGATCAAGCGCATCGACGGCAAGGTCTACGCGATCCGCGATCGTTGTTTGCATCGTGGCGTGCCGTTGTCGCGCAAGCCGGATTGCTACACGAAGGACACGATCACCTGCTGGTATCACGGCTACACCTATCGTTTCCAGACCGGCGAGCTGGTCAACATCCTGGCCGTGCCCGACAGCCGGCTGATCGGCCGTCGCAAGATCCAGAGCTTCCCGTGCCAGGAAGCGAAGGGATTGATCTTCGTGTTCATCGGCGATCTGGATCCGGTGCCGCCGCTCAGTCAGGACGTGCCGCCGGGCTTTCTCGATGACGACGTGATGATTCTCGGCAAGCATCGCGTGGTGAATTCGAACTGGCGCCTCGGCGCCGAGAACGGTTTCGACGCGCTCCATATCTTCATCCACAAAGACACGACGCTGCGTCACTTCCGCACCTTCAATTTCCCGATCGGCCACACGCCGCTGCCGGGCGCGGTGAAAGTGATCGAAGACGCGAGCGGCCCGAAGGGCGTGATCGACGACTTCGCTCAGCACAAGCCGATTTGGGACGGCGTGATCGACGGTCGCGTCGTCGTGCGCGGTCCGCGTTCTCAACAAGTGCAGGGCACGTCCGCATCGGTCGGCACGTCGATCTGGTTGCCCGGCGTGTTGAAAGTCGAGCAGTTCCCGTTGCCGGGGCTCACCCAGTTCGAGTGGTACGTGCCCATCGATGGCAAGACGCATCTGTATGTGCAGACCATCGGCCAGCAGGTGCAGACCGACGAGGATCGGCAGAATTTCTCGAACGACTTCGAAGCCATTCTCAAGCCGCACGGCCTCGATGGTTTCAACGCCGACGACATCTGGGCGCGCGAAGTCACCGAGCCGTTCTATGCCGATGACTATGGCTGGGTCGATGAAATGTTGTGCGAGCCCGATACGACCATCCTCGAGTGGCGCCGCCTCGCGAGCCGCGCGAATCGCGGCATCCAGACTCCTCAGGATCTGCGCTGATTGGCCAACATGACTGAATTCGCTTCAAAGTTCGTCGACACCAATGGCATCCGCACCCACTACCTGGAAGCGGGCAGCGGTCCGACGCTCGTGCTCATGCACGGCGGCGGCGCGGGCGCGGACGCGTACGGCAACTGGCGCGAGTGCATTCCGATCTTCGCGAAGAAATATCGCGTGATCGCGCCGGACATGGTGGGTTTCGGTCGCAGCGACAAGCCTTCGCCCGAAAGCTTCACGTACGACCAGCCGAACCGCAATCGTCAGCTCGTGACCTTGCTGGATGCGCTCGACATCGAGAAGGCATTCCTGGTCGGCAATTCCATGGGCGGGGCGACTTGTATCGGCGCGACCCTGCAGCGTCCGGAGCGCGTCGAGCGACTGGTGTTGATGGGGAGTGCGGGTCTGCCCATTCCTGAGAAGCCCTCGCCGCAGCTGCTGCACAACCTGAACTATGACTTCACGGTTGACGGCATGCGTCGCGTGATCGCCGGTCTCACTTCGCCGAAGTATTCGCCGCCCGAAGAGTTGGTCCAGTATCGATTCAATCTCACGCACGAGCCGGGCGCGAAGGCCGCGCTGGCCGCGGTGAATGCGGAAACACGCAAGGGCACGCTGAACTATCCGGAAGACGAGCTGCGCAAGATCAAACAACCGGTGTTGATCGTGAATGGCAAGGAAGATGGCGTGTCGACGCTGGCGCGCGCTTATCGCTTCCTGGAGCTGTTCGAGAACAGCTGGGGTTACATCGTGCCTCACTGCGGTCATTGGGCGATGATCGAGCGCACCGCCGATTTCTGCGCGGCCGTCGATCGGTTCCTCTCTCAGCCGGTGGATTGACGTGTCGACTCCGCCGCGTGGCGTACACGAGCTGATCCAGCATTTGATCGAGACGCCGGCCGATCGCGGCTTGATTCGGAGCAGTCCCGACGTGCTATTCGATCGATTCGACGTGCCCTCGGAAGTGCGTGAGACATTGCGCACTGGAGGACGCGACGACTTGCATCGCCTCGGCATCCATCCCAATCTGGTGATCAAATGGTTGATCTGGTCGGGCCGGCCGACCATGCCATTCTTCGCCATCGACTATTACTTCGCGAGGCGCTGACCGTGGGCAAGATCGTGGGCGCGTTCGCCATGTCGCACGTGCTGGGCGCGCCAGGCGGGCTCGAAGAGCAAGCGGAGCGGGTGTTCGTGGGCATGAAGGAGCTGGGCCGTCGGCTGCGCGAGACTCATCCGACGCTGCTGATCGTGATCACCAGTGATCACTTGAACAACTTCCGGCTCGATCATCCGATGCCGTTCGCCATCGGCACCGCCGATGCATACACACCGTATGGCGACATGGGGCTGCCGACCGATCCGATCCGCGGCAACGCGGCGTTCTCGACCGGCTTTGCGATGTTCGCTAACGATCGCGGTTTCAACGTCGCCAAGCCGCCGCGATTGCGGCCCGATCATGGCGTAATGATTCCGCTCGGCATCGTTGACCCGAAGCGTGAGCTGCCGGTGGTGCCGTTGTACGTCAACACCGTTTATACGCCCGCCCCCACGCCGCAGGAGAGTTGGCGGCTGGGCCAATTGCTCAGCGCGTATGTCGCTGAGTACTGCGAGGCCGGAGAGCGCGTCGCGCTGCTCGCCGGCGGCGGGTTGTCGCATTGGCTGGGCGTGCCCGAGGAAGGGCGGGTCAACGAAGTCTGGGACCGTTGGTTCATGGACATGCTGGCGACCGGCCAGGGTTCGAGTCTGGCCAAGCTCAGCAATGAGCAGATCCTGATCGACGCCGGTAACGGTGGCCTGGAAGTGAACGCCTGGATTACGCTGGCGGGCGCGATTCCGGGAGCGACGGGCGAATGTTTGTTCTACGAAGCGATTCCCGCCTGGGCCAGCGGCATGGCCGGCATGGCGTTCCGCGTCTGACAAGAGATCTGCTTTAAACAATGACGTCCTGGGATTTGTTGATCGCCGCGCTCGCGGCGGTCGGGGCCGGTGTGATCAACGCATTGGCTGGCGGCGGCACGCTGATCAGCTTCCCCGTACTCGTCGCGGTGGGCGTGCCTCCTGTCGCCGCGAACATCACGAATGCAGTGGCGCTATGCCCCGGTTACTTCGGCGCGACCCTCGCGCAATTGCCGAATCTCAAAGGTCAGCGCGCACAACTGATGTTGCTGGTGCCGATAGCGGTGCTGGGCGGGCTCGCGGGAGGCATGATTCTGTTGCGCACCGGCGAACGCACGTTCACCGCACTCGTGCCCTGGATGATTCTCGCCGCGTCGTTGCTGCTCGCCGTCCAAGAACCGGTGAAGAGATTCGTCAGCAAGCGGCTGTCGAATTCCTCGCATAAGCATCACACCGCGTTGTTCTCGGCATTGCCGATCGCCGCTGCGGCCATCTATGGCGGGTTCTTCAGCGCGGGCATGAGCGTGCTGTTGCTCGCGGTGCTCGGCCTGACGCTCGACGATTCGCTCACGCGCCTGAATGCGCTAAAGCAGGTACTGGCTTTCAGCGTCAATATCGCCGCCGCGGTGTTCTTCCTGTTCTCGGATCAGGTCATCTGGATTACCGCCGCGGTCATGGCGGTCGGCGCGCTGATCGGCGGCGCAATCGGCGGCAAGCTGGCCGGAAAACTTCCGCCCGCCGTGTTGCGCTGGGTGGTGGTGGTCGCGGGAATCGCGATTGCTATCGCCTACTGGGTGAAATCCCGCTAACCGTCCCCACCTCGGAACGACCGTCCTCGACGAGGGGCGGGTGTCATTGAACGGCCGGGCTCTTTAGAATCGGCCGTCCAGTCGTTCGTGTTCAAGGATTCGGGGTCCATCATGACTGCACCGAGCACCGATCTGCCGGTATTTTCCGCCATCAAGCCCGCCGAAGTGGAAGGCAAGCTGCGCGCCCTGCTGGATAGCAACCGCGCCGAGCTGGAGCGACTGCTGTCGAATAGCGCGACGACCTGGGACTCGTTGATTGTGCCGCTCGAGGAAATGCAGCACCGGCTGTCCCGCACCTGGTCGCCGGTGGGTCACATGAACGGGGTCGTGAACACCGACGAGCTGCGCGCCGCTTACAACGCCTGCTTGCCGCTACTCACCGCCTGGAACACCGATCTCGCCCAAAACGAGCGCCTCTATCGCGCGTACGAAACGGTGCTCAAGAACGAAGGCGCGCGTCTGTCGCCGGGTCAGCGCAAGTTGCTGGAAAATGCGCTCCGCGATTTCCGCCTCGCTGGCGTGGCGCTGCCGCCCGACAAGAAGCAGCGTTACAAGGAGCTGGTCGAGAAGCTGGCGACGTTACAGTCGAAGTTCGACGAGAACGTGCTCGATGCGACCAACGCCTGGTCGCGCCTGCTCACCGATCCGAAAGAAATCGAAGGACTGCCGGCCCCCATCGTCGAGCGCGCTCGCGCCGCTGCGGAGGCCAAACAGCAAACGGGCTGGTTGTTCACGCTCGATGCGCCGAACTACACGGCCGTGATGATGCACGCCGCGCATGAGCCGCTGCGTCGTGATTTCTATCATGGCTGGACGACGCGCGCGTCCGATCAGGATGGCAACGAAGGTCGCTGGGACAACACCGCGCTGATGGATCAGATCCTCGCGGTCCGTCACGAGGTCGCGAACCTGGTCGGCTATCCCAACTACGCCGAATATTCGCTCGCGACCAAGATGGCTTCGTCGGTGCCCGAAGTGCGCGGCTTCCTCGAGCAGCTCGCTACCAAGAGCAAGCCGGTCGCGCAGAAGGAATTCGATGAGCTGACGAAATTCGCCGGTCGCGTGCTGAATGCATGGGATGTGGCGTTCTATGCCGAGAAGCTCAAGCGCGAACGATTCAACCTGTCGGAAGAGGCGCTGCGCCCATATTTCCCGCTGCCTCGCGTGCTGTCGGGAATGTTCTCAGTCGCCGAGAAGTTGTACGGCGTAAAGATTGCCGAACGCACCGGGGTCGATATCTATCATCCCGACGTGCGTTTCTACGACATCCTCAATGAGGATGGCTCGCGTCGTGGCAGCTTCTTCGTCGATCTGTACGCGCGCGCCAAGAAGCGCGGCGGCGCGTGGATGGATGAGTGTGTCGGGCGCAAGCAGCTGTCCGGTAGAACTGACCTTCCGGTCGCTTATCTGGTCTGCAACTTCATGCCGCCGGTGGGCACGCAACCCTCGTTGCTGACGCACTCCGAAGTTGTGACCATGTTCCATGAGTTCGGTCATGGACTGCACCACATGCTGACGCGGGTCGATTATCCGAGCATCGCCGGTATCAACGGCGTGGCTTGGGACGCGGTCGAGTTGCCGAGCCAGTTCATGGAGAACTTTGCGTGGCGCGCGGAAGTGATTCCGATGATCTCCGCTCACGTGGAAACGGGTGAGCCGTTGCCCGAGGCGGAGCTGCAACGGCTGCTCGGCACGCGTACGTTCCAGGCTGGCATGCAGACGGTGCGACAGTTGGAGTTCGCGCTATTCGATCTGCGCATCCACAGTGAGTTCGTGCCGGGCACGGCGAGCAACGTTCTGAAGACGTTGGATGAAGTTCGTGCGCAGGTCGCGGTGGTGAAGCCGCCGGCGTTCAATCGGTTCCCGAACAGTTTCCAGCATATCTTCTCGGGCGGATACGCGGCGGGGTACTACAGCTACAAGTGGGCCGAGGTGCTGGCGGCCGATGCGTTCAGCGCCTTCGAAGAAGGCGGCATCTTCAATCGCACGGTGTCGAGCAAGTTCCTGACCGCGATTCTGGAGCAGGGCGGCAGTCGGGATGCGATGGATGCCTTCGTCGAATTCCGAGGTCGGAAGCCGACGATCGAACCGCTGCTGAAACAGTTGGGGCTCGCCGCGTAACGCGCCATGAGCATTGAAACGTACAAGGGCATTGCGCCCACGCTTGGCGCGCGCGTGTTTGTTCACCCGGCGGCCGTTGTCATCGGCAAGGTCACGATTGGCGATGACTCGTCGGTATGGCCTACGGCCGTCGTTCGCGGCGACGTGCATTCAATTCAGATCGGCGCGCGCACGAGCATCCAGGACGGCTCGGTTCTGCACGTGACGCATGATGGTCCGTACGCGCCCGGCGGGCGTTCGCTGATCATCGGCTCGGATGTGACAATCGGTCATCGCGTGACGTTGCACGCCTGCACGATCGGCAATGCCTGTTTGATCGGCATGGGCGCGATCCTGCTCGATAACGTCGTCACGGAAGATTTCGTGATGATCGGCGCCGGCTCGCTGGTGCCGCCGGGCAAGGAGCTGAAGACCGGTGGCTTGTACGTTGGCAGCCCCGCTAAACGAGTGCGCGATCTGACTGAAAAAGAAATCGCGTTCTTGACCTACTCGGCCGCGCACTACGTCAAGGTCAAAGACGAATATCTGAAAGGCTGACGCAGGAAACCGGGCGAGCATCGCTGTGCGACTTGGACCAAGAGATGGGAGCCTCCGGATGCCAAGGTGCTGCGCGCTCTTCTCGGGTTGAAAGATTAGATCCGTTCGCCGCCCGACGGCTACGCCTGCGCTTTGACCGCTTCCAGCACCGGCTTGGTGTCTGGCCGCAATCCACGCCAGAGCAGAAACGCTTCCGCTGCTTGCTCCACTAACATTCCCCAGCCGGTCTCGGCGCGACCGGCGCCAGCGGTCTTGGACCAGCGAGTGAACGATGTATCGCCCTTGCCGTACGCCATGTCGTAACACAGTGTCGCCGGGCCGATGGCGGTGCGGGGGATGGGCGGAATGTCATCTTGCAGGCTGGCGGAGGTCGCATTGACGACGAGGTCGAAGACGCCGTCGCTTACATCCTCGAACGTGCAGCCGCGCACGTTCCCAAGCAGCTCGAACTCTTCGGCCAATTCGAGTGCGCGCTGGGTGGTGCGATTCGCGATCTCGACACATTCAGGCGCGGCTGCCAACAGCGGGCCGATCACGCCGCGCGCGGCGCCGCCAGCGCCAAGTAACAAGATGCGCGTGCCGGCGATATCGAAACCCAGATTGCGTGTGAGGTCGGTGACCAGGCCGGCGCCGTCGGTGTTGTCGCCGAGCAGGCCATCGTTCTTCCACACCAGCGTATTCACGGCGCGCGCGATCTCCGCGCGAGGCGTGCGATATCGGGTCACGATATTGGCCGCCTGCTTGTGCGGCACCGTGATGTTCAGGCCTTTGCCACCCGACGCGAAGAACGCTCCAACATCCCGCTCGAAATTCTCCGGTGTCACCGACAGGCGCGTGTAGCTCATGGCCTGACCGGTCTGCTTGGCGAACAGACCGTGAATGAACGGTGACCAGCTGTGCTGGATGGGATAACCCACCACCGCGTAGCGATCGATGCTGTCGTTCATGGCGCTTATCTCGCTTCTTTGAGCCAGGCCGCCGCCTTCTTGGCGAAATAAGTGAGAATCCCGTCGGCGCCGGCGCGGCGAATGGACATCAATGTTTCCAACACGATGGCGCGCTCGTCCAGCCAGCCATTGCGAAACGCGGCCATCTGCATCGCGTATTCGCCGCTGACCTGGTACACGAACGTCGGTGCGCCGAACGTGTCCTTCACCCGGCGCACGATATCCAGATAGGGCAGGCCCGGCTTGATCATCACCATGTCCGCGCCTTCCTGCAGATCGAGCGCGACCTCGCGCAGCGCTTCGTCGGTGTTCGCCGGATCCATCTGATAGTTATATTTATTGCCCTTGCCGAGATTCGCGGCCGAGCCGACGGCGTCTCGGAACGGGCTGTAGAAGTTCGACGCGTACTTCGCCGAGTAGGCAAGAATGCGAGTGTTTACGTGACCGCCCAACTCGAGCGCTTCGCGGATGGCCCCGATGCGGCCGTCCATCATGTCGCTCGGCGCGACCACGTCGGCGCCAGCTTCGGCATGCGACAGCGCTTGTTTCACCAATGCTTCCACCGTGATGTCGTTGACCACATAACCGGATGCATCGGTGATTCCGTCCTGGCCGTGCGTGGTGTAAGGATCGAGCGCGACGTCGGTGATCACGCCGAGCTCCGGTACCGCCTTTTTGACAGCGCGCACGGCGCGTTGTGCCAGGCCTTCGGGATTCCACGACTCCTTGCCGTCGTTGCTCTTGGCGGCCGGGTCGGTGACCGGGAACAAAGCCAGCGCCGGAATGCCCAGCTCGACCAGCGATTCGGCCTCGCGCACCAGCTCATCGACGCTGACCCGCTCGATGCCGGGCATGCTGTCGACGGTTTGCCGCCGCGACTGGCCTTCGATCACGAACATCGGATAGATCAGGTTGTCCGGGCTCAGCGAGGTTTCACGCATCAGGCGACGTGAAAAGTCGCTAAACCGCATGCGTCGCATGCGCGTGCCTGGGAATTCTCCTGACTGCAAATTAAACATGACGGCTTCCGGCGGGCGTGACTGCGAAACTATAGACAGCGAAATTCTACACCGGTTGCATACTACGCCCATGCGTGAACCTACCCGCTGCACCTGGCCGCTCGGCGGCAACGAGCTCTACCTGGAATACCACGATAAGGAATGGGGCGTGCCCGCCCGGGACGATCGCACCCAGTTCGAATTCCTGATTCTGGAAGGGGCGCAGGCCGGGCTGTCCTGGTCGACCATTCTCAACAAGCGCGAGGGCTACCGGGCCGCGTTCGCCGGCTTCGATCCTGAACGCATTGCGAAATTCGGTAAGCGGGACGTAGCACGACTGATGAAGGACCCCGGCATCGTCCGCAATCGTCTCAAGATCGAGTCGGCCATCGGCAATGCCAGGGCCTTCCTTGCGTTCCAGGGTGACTTCGCCAAACACCTGTGGAGCTTCGTCGGTGGCAAGCCCATCCAGAACAACATTGCCGAACATGGCAAGGTTCCCGCCACCAGCCCGGAGTCGGACGCGTTGAGCAAGGATCTGAAGAAGCGTGGCTTTCGCTTCGTGGGCAGCACCATCATCTACGCGCACATGCAGGCGACCGGCATGGTCAACGATCACCTGACCAGCTGCTTCCGCCACAAAGAGTGCAAGGCACTGGGGAAGAAAGCCGCGGCTTAGTTCACTCCGGCACCAGCCACTGCACGTTCACACCTCCGGCGCCATCTTCGGTCATCGCGGCGTGCGCTTCGCGGAGCGCGGGGACGATTTCCTGATCGAACTGCCAGGGCGGATTGGCGACGATCAGGCCGGAGCCGTTCAGGCCGAGCGGCGAATCGGCCGGCCGCACGCTCAGCTCGACCAGCAATAACTTTCGCAATCCAGAATTCTGCAGCGACAGATGCAGTCGCTGCGTTTCCCGGCCCGGCTTGATCGGATACCACAGCGCGAACATGCCGTTCGGCCAGCGGCTCGAGCCGAGCAGCAGCGCTTTCTCCACTTGAGTGAACTCATGTTCCGATTCATAGGGTGGATCGATCAGCACCAGGCCACGATTTTCACGAGGCGGTAGATATGTTTTGAGCGCGGCATACCCGTCGCCGCACACCACCGAAACGCCGCGTCGACCGCGCGTCGCCTGCTCGAGCGCTTGCGCTTCGGCGATTTGCTTTTCCACCAGAACGATGCGATCGCCGGGCCGAAGGTCGCGCGCGGCCAGCACCGGCGAGCCCGGGTAGCGCTGCGTGGCGATGGCGGAAATCTCTTCCGGGGAACTAACGGCATCCAGGTACCGCCGAAGATCTGGAGAGGCGCGTGTGATGCGCAGTGCGCGGCCCACGCCGTCCTGCCACTCGTTGCCGCGTAATGCATCGTGCGACAACAAGTCATACCAACCGCGACCCGCATGAGTATCGAGATAGAACAGCGGCTTGGGCTTGCGCTTGAGCCGTTCGAGCAGGGCCAGCAGCACGATGTGCTTGTGGACATCGGCGAAGTTGCCGGCATGGAACACGTGGCGATAATTCACGGCGGAACTTTAACGGGAGTGACCCATGATCGTACTGAATTCTCCAGCGCGAGGCTCTTCGATCCTGGTGGTAGTGACGATCACCACGTTGCTGGCGGCCTGCTCGGGCTCGATGGACCAGCACGCCGCAGCCGCTGAACCCCCTTCAACGCAGAGTGCCATGGGCGATCAGAGCAGCAAGATGCCGCCGCAGCGCGCTCCGGGCGAGGAGCGTACGCCGGCGCACGCTCAGGGCGAAGTGCCACAGCAGCTGCTCGCGATATTCCAAGACGATCTGACCCGTCGCGCCCGGGTGAAACACGACGCGATTACTGTCGTGAGCGCGACAGAGCAGCAATGGCCGGACAGTGCGATGGGTTGTCCGCAGCCCGGGATGATGTACTCGCAAATGATCGTGCCCGGCTATCGCGTGGTGCTGCAGGCGAGCGGCAATCGCTACGCCTATCACTCGGATCGGGGCGGTAATTTCATCGTGTGCTCGAACGGGTTGGCGTTCAAGCCGGTGAAAGAAGCGGCGCGCGGCGAGCCGCCGGCCGAGTGAAACAACCGGCGTAAATGTTTATCTCAGCTCGCTCAGCCAGTCGCGCGGTCGCAGGAAATCTGAATACAGACGGGCTTCGGGTGTGCCGGGCTGCGGGGTCCAGTTGTATTCCCAACGGACCAGCGGCGGCAGCGACATCAGGATGGATTCGGTGCGGCCGCCGGATTGCAGTCCGAAGTGCGTGCCACGGTCGTAGACCAGGTTGAACTCGACGTAGCGCCCGCGACGGTACAGTTGAAACTGTCGTTCACGTTCGCCGTGCAAGTGGTCCTTGCGGCGCTCGACGATGGGCAGATACGCCTTCAGGAAATGATCGCCGACGCTGCGTTGATAGTCGAAGCAACGCTCGAAGCCCCACTCGTTCAAGTCGTCGAAGAACAGGCCGCCGACGCCGCGCGTCTCGTTGCGATGCTTGAGGAAGAAATATCGGTCGCACCATGCCTTGTGCTTGGAATAGACGTCCTCGCCGAAGCCTGCGCAGGCTTCGTGTGCGGTCCGATGCCAGTGCAGGACGTCTTCATCGAATGGATAGTAGGGTGTGAGATCGAAGCCGCCGCCGAACCACCACGCGCCCGGTGCATCGTTCTTCGGGATCGCATTGAAGAAG
>JAEWAF010000047.1 GCA_023391815.1 Pseudomonadota bacterium | reverse complement strand
TCTCTTCATCTTGACGACGGCGTCATCTAACAAATCACTGCGGCGCGTAAATCTGATCGAACACTCCGCCATCCGCGAAGTGAACCTTCTGCGCCTGTTCCCACCCGCCGAAATCCTTGATCGTCACCAGGTTCAACTTGGGAAACGTCTTCGCATACTTCGCCGCCACCGTCTGATCGATCGGGCGATAGAAATTCCTGGCGATGATTTCCTGCGCCTCCGGGCTGTAGAGGTACTTCAAGTACTCCGTCGCCACCTCCCGCGTGCCTCGTTTCAGCACGACCTTGTCGACCACCGTCACCGGCGGCTCGGCCAGAATGCTCAAGCTCGGGACCACGATTTCCACCTTGTCCGGGCCCAGCTCCTTGATGGAGAGGAACGCCTCGTTCTCCCACGCCAGCAACACATCGCCGATCCCGCGTTGAACGAACGTCGTCGTCGCGCCGCGCGCGCCCGTGTCCAGTACCGGCACGTGGCTATAAAGTTTCTTGGTGAACTCTTTCGCCGAAGCTTCGCTGCCGCCCGGCTGCTTCAAAGCCCAGGCCCAGCCGGCGAGATAATTCCAACGCGCGCCGCCCGACGTCTTCGGGTTCGGCGTGATCACCTGCACGCCCGGTTTCACCAGATCGCCCCAATCCTTGATGCCTTTCGGATTGCCCTTGCGCACCAGGAACACGATGGTCGAAGTGTACGGCGAGGAGTTGTGCGGCAGACGAGACTGCCAGTTCACCGGCAGCAACTTGCCGTTGGTGGCGAGCGCGTCGATATCGCCCGCGAGCGCCAATGTCACAACGTCGGCCGGCAGCCCGTCGATGACGGTGCGCGCCTGCTTGCCCGAACCGCCGTGCGATTGTTTGATCGTGACTTTGTCGCCGGTCTTCTTCTGCCAGTAAGCCTCGAACGCTTTGTTGTAATCCTCGTAAAGCTCGCGCGTCGGGTCATAAGAAACATTCAGCAGCGTGACATCGGCGGCCTGCGCCACCGGGCCGCTCAGCGCCAGGCCGGCGAGCGCGATGCCCGCGCACTTGCGCCACGAAAACGATAGGGGACCAGTCATGGGTGCTTTGCTCCAGTTCGTACAGGCCGGTGCCGCCCTTGGCAGCTTGGAATCATCGTAGGAGGGGCCGGGTCAGGGATCAGTCGGAGGACCGTGACAAACGGGTCTCAAGCCCGGCACGTAGGTAGAACTTGCGGACCGGTGTCGGCGGCCGGCCGGCACCGGATTGCATACAGGAAGTTGACTGAGGCTCGGGCGGCCGGTAATACTCACGCCATGCTTCAGTCGCTTGCATCCCATCGCTGGTGGTGGCGACCCTCACAGGAGAGGGCCGCTGGAGCTTGTTGGGCGTAACAAACACACACTAGCCAAGCATCCAAAGAACCCATCTCCGCGCATCGATCCGGAGATGGGTTTTTTATCGCCCCTCGCCGGACCGAAGAGCACGGTTCATCGCCGAGGACAGTTTCAGTGCAACCACCCTTCGACATCGCCGCGGACCTGGATACACCGGTCTCGGCCTATTTGAAGCTCAAGCCGTTCAAGCCGCGCTTTCTGCTGGAGAGCGTCGAAGGCGGCGAGCGGCTGGCGCGGTACTCCTTCATCGGCTTTGGCGATTGCCTGGAAGTCCGGCTCGATGAGCGGGGGTTGAGCATCGACGGGCGCATCGGCCCGCCGCCGCAAACCCAGGCCGAGCTGCTGAGCGCATTACGCAGTGCACTGGCCCGCGCGCCGCAGCCCAGTCCGCAGATTCCTGGCGTGCCGCTGCCGGGTGGGTTGGTCGGCGCGGCGAGCTACGATTTAGTGCGTCGCTTCGAGCGTCTCCCGCCGCGCACGCCGCTCGCCGAGGCCACCCCTGAAGCACACTATCTCGCGCCTCGATCCTTGCTGGTGTTCGACCATCTCACTCGCGGGGTCGCGCTGTTGCATGCGGGCAGTGAGAGCGAGCGCATCGCCCTGCGACGCGAAGTCGTCAAAGCGTTACGCGGCGCCGTTCCGGCCAGCGACAAGAAGATCAAATATTCGCCGGCGGTCGGCAGCCTCAGCGAAGAGCAGTACATCCAAGGCGTGCATCGGGTGAAGGAATACATCGCCGCCGGCGACGTGTATCAGCTGGTGTTGTCGGTGCGCTTCGCCGGCCTGTGCGACCTGGAGCCGTTCGAAGCGTATCGCGCCCTTCGGTTGTTGAATCCGTCTCCTTATATGTATTTCTGCGAGCTGGGTGACGCCACCATCGTCGGCTCCTCGCCGGAAGCGCTGGTGAAATTGTCGCGTGGTCGCGGTTCGATGCGTCCCATCGCCGGCACCCGGCCGCGAGGTCGAGATGCGGTCGAAGATGCGTTGTTACAAAAAGAATTGCTCGCCGATCCGAAGGAGAATGCCGAGCACATCATGCTCGTCGATCTCGCCCGCAACGATCTGGGTCGGGTCGCGAAGGCCGGCACGGTCAACGTGAATCCTTATCGCAGCATCGAGCGCTACAGCCATGTGATGCACATCGTCAGCGGTGTGAATGGCGAGCTCGCGCCGGGCAAGGACGCGTTCGATTTGTTTGCCGCCGCGTTCCCGGCCGGCACGCTGGTCGGCGCGCCGAAAGTGCGCGCCATGGAAATCATCGATGAGCTGGAGCCGGTACGACGAGGTTTCTACGGCGGCACGGTCGGCTACTTCGGCCACGGCGGCGACATGGACCACGCGATCACTATTCGCACGATGGTGTTTCGCGGCGATACCTACAGTTATCAGGCAGGTGCGGGCGTGGTCGCGGACAGCGTTCCCGCCGCCGAATATCAAGAAGTCCTGGCCAAGAGCGCCATCTTGCGTCGTGCGCTCGCGTTGGCGGAGGAGGGATTGTGAGCAATCATCACGAAACAGCACGGTTGCTGCTGATCGATAACTACGATTCGTTCACTTACAACCTGGTGCAGGCATTCATGGTGCTCGGGGCCGAAGTGCTCGTGCATCGGAACGACAGCATCACCGTCGATCAGGCGAAGTCGTTGCAGCCCACGCATCTGTGCATCTCGCCGGGGCCGGGCACGCCGTACGATGCCGGCGTGTCGATGCGAATGATCGAAGCATTCGCGGGCGAAGTGCCGATCTTCGGTGTCTGTCTCGGTCATCAGTCGCTGGTGGAAGTGTTCGGCGGCAAGGTGGTGCGCGCGGGGCGTCTCATGCACGGCAAGACGTCGCTCGTGCATCACGACGGTCGGAGCATTCTGAAAGACATGCCCGAACCGTTCGAAGCGGGCCGCTATCACTCGCTGATCGCGCAGCCCGACACGTTGCCCGATGCGCTCGAAGTCACGGCGCGCACCGACGAAGGTGAGATCATGGGAGTGCGTCACAAGACCTTCAACATCGAAGGCGTGCAGTTCCATCCCGAAAGCGTCCTGACGCCGCAGGGACCGGTGTTGATGGGCAATTTCCTGCAGCAGCGCTCGGGCCGACGAGCGGCATGATCATGCGCCAGACGCTCGAACGATTGCTCGATCGCGCCAACTTGAGCGAGGCGGAAGCCTCGGAGTTGTTGGTGGCGTTGACCGATCCGACGCTCGCTCCGGCCATGGGCGGAGCGGTGCTCGCAGCGTTGCGAGCGAAGGGCGTCACGGCGGATGAAGTGCGCGGTTTCGCGAAGAGCATGCGCAAGCTCGCGCGTCGTCCGGAGTTGCCGCCGGGCGGACCGTTGGTCGACATGGTCGGCACGGGCGGCGACGGGTCGGGCAGCTTCAATCTTTCCACCGGCGCGGCGTTGCTCGTTGCGTCGATGGGCATTCGCGTCGCGAAGCACGGCACCAGCTCGGTTTCCAGTCGTAGCGGAAGTGCGGATGTCATACGCGCGCTCGGCTTGAATTTGCCGCTCGATGAGCAGGCGGCCGGCGAATGTCTGGGCGAGACCGGCTTTACGTTCTTCTTCGCGCCTCATTATCACCCGGCCATGAAGGCGGTGATGCCGATCCGCCAGGCACTCGGCGTGCGCACCGTCTTCAATATTCTGGGTCCGCTCTCGAATCCCGCCGAACCGGAGTTTCATTTGATCGGCGCCTACAACATCGACATCGCGGCGTTGATGGCCGAGACGATGGCGGGCATGCCATTGAAGCGCGCTTACGTCGTGCACGGCGCGTCGGGCTGGGATGAAGCGACGCCCATCGGCCCGTTCACCGTGTTCGACGTCACGCCCGGCAAGGTCGTCCGGTCGACGCGCAGCGCCGAGGAATTCATGCTGCCCCAGTGCACCGTCGATGAATTGAAGGGCGGCGATGCGGCCTACAACGCCGAGCATCTGCGCGCCGTCCTGGAAGGCCGGGAACAGGGTGCCCATCGCAACGCGTTGATCCTGCAAGCCGCCCTGGTGCTCGAATTGCTGGGTAAAGCCGCTTCGGCGCAGGATGCGGCGCATATGGCGCAGGATGCCATCGAGAGCGGCGCCGGGCGGCGCCTGCTGGAAAAACTAACGGCTTTCGGCCGGAAACAATCGGCCGAAGCCCGGGGGCGCTGACTATGTCCGGCTTGCTTGCTCAAATGACCCAGTCGAGCCAGACGCGGCTCGAAGAAGCGCGTGCGCGCGAACCCGAAAAGGCTTTGTGGGCGAGAGCCTGCGACATGCCGCCGGCGCCGCCGTTGCGCTTGTCGCCTGAAGGCTTCGATGTGATCGCCGAGTGCAAGCTGCACTCGCCTTCGGCGGGCGATTTGTCCGCGAATACCAGCGATGTGGAAAGTCGCGTCAGCGAATATGCGTGTGGTGGTGCATGCGCGGTGTCCGTGCTCACAGAGCCTCTGCGCTTCGGCGGAAAGCTCGAACATTTGACTCGTGCCGCGCGCGTTCTCGCACCTCACAACGTACCGGTGATGCGCAAGGACTTCCTCATCGATCCATATCAAGTGATCGAGGGTCGGGTGGCGGGCGCCGGCGGCGTGCTAGTCATCGTTCGCATGTTGGACAAGAGTCGCATCACGGCGCTGCTCGATTGTGCGTGCATGTTGAAGATGTTCGTGCTGCTCGAAGCATTCGACGCCGCCGATCTGCAGATCGCGCGCGAAGTGCTGGCGCTGCGTCGAGGGCACGATGAGCAGATCCTGGTTGGCCTCAATTGCCGCGATCTCGACAAGCTCACGGTTGAGCTGACGCGCCTATCCGAGTTGGCCGACAGCATGCCGCCGGGCTTCGCGCCGGTGGCCGAGAGCGGTGTGAATACGCTCGACGATGTGACCAAGATCGTCAGCCTCGGCTATCGCGTCGCGCTGATCGGCACCACGTTGATGAATTCGCCTCAGCCCCGCGACCTGCTGGGCAAGATGCTGGCGACGGGTCGTCAGACCGCGATGGGCATGGCCACTCGCAAGCTGCGCATCGCGAAGGGCGAGGTGAGCTGAGGCATGTGGGTCAAGGTTTGCGGGCTGACGACATCGGATGCGGTTGCGGCGGCGGTCGATGCGGGCGTGAACGCGGTCGGTTTCGTGTTCGCCGAGTCGAAGCGCCGAGTGACGCCTCGACAAGCGGCTGAGTTGGCGCGCGATGTGCCTCGTCAGATTGTTCGGGTCGCGGTGATGTTGCATCCGTCGCAAGCGGAGCTTGATGAAGTGTGGTCGCAGTTCCGGCCCGACGTATTGCAGACGGATGTCGACGATCTGGCGACCCTGCACGTCCCGGCAGATTTGAAAGTGACGCCGGTGTTTCGCGCGGGTCGCGAACTGCCAGCGACGTTGCCGACGCGATTGCTGTTCGAAGGTCCGGTGAGTGGCACCGGCGAGACGACTGACTGGTCCGCAGCCGCCGCGCTCGCTGCGCGCACGCAGCTGATTCTGGCTGGCGGGCTGAAGCCGGCGAACGTGGCCGAAGCGATTTCGATCGCGCGTCCGTTCGGCGTCGACGTGAGCAGCGGTGTCGAGGCGCGGCCCGGTGTGAAGGATCCACAAAAGATTCATGACTTTGTCCGTAACGCGCGAGCGGCGGGCAGCGGAGCGATTTAATGAAACATTCCTTGAGCAACAGCGAGCGGCAGGCCCTGATCGCCAACGTCCAGCAGGATGCCTATCCGGACGAGCGCGGCCGGTTCGGGCCGTTCGGGGGCCGCTATATTCCGGAGACGCTCGTGCCGGCGCTCGATCGGTTGCAGGTCGGCGTCGATCGGTATCTGCGCGATCCGGAGTTCCTGCGCGAATTTCATGACGAGCTGCATAACTGGGTCGGTCGCGCCACGCCGCTCACGTTCGCTCGCACGCTGTCGCAGAAATGGGGCGCCGAGATCTGGCTGAAGCGCGAAGACCTCGCGCACACGGGCGCGCACAAGATCAACAACTCCATCGGCCAGGTGCTGCTGGCGAAGAAGCTCGGCGCCAAGCGAGTGATCGCCGAGACTGGCGCGGGTCAGCATGGTGTTGCGTCGGCTGCCGCGTGCGCTCGACTCGGCATGCCGTGCACCGTGTATATGGGCTCTATCGATATGGAACGTCAGGCGCCGAACGTCGGCCGCATGAAGTTGCTCGGGGCCACCGTCGTTCCGGTGACCAGCGGCGATAAAACATTGCGTGCTGCCGTGGACGAAGCGCTGCGTGACTGGGTGTCCGATCCGAACGGCACGTATTACTGCCTGGGTTCGGCCATCGGCCCGCATCCGTATCCTTACATCGTGCGTGAGTTGCAGTCGGTCATCGGTCGCGAAGCTCGCGTGCAGATTCTCGAGCGCACGGGCAAGTTGCCGGATCTCGTGGTCGCCTGCGTCGGCGGCGGCTCGAACGCGATCGGCATGTTTCATCCGTTCGTCAAAGACAAAGACGTGCAAATGCTCGGCCTCGAAGCCGGCGGTATCGGCTCCGGTCTCGGACAGAACGCGGCGTCCATCGCGTACGGCACGCCCGGTGTGCTGCAAGGTTGTTTCTCGTTGTTGTTACAGGACGAGAACGGCCAGATTCAGGAAACGCATTCCGTGTCGGCCGGTCTGGATTATCCCGGTGTCGGTCCCGAGCACGCGTTGCTCGCGAGCATCGATCGCGTGAAGTATGAGGCTGTCAACGATGACGAGGCGCTCGCGGCACTCGCGGAATGTTGTGCGGCCGAAGGCATTCTGCCCGCAATCGAGTCGTCGCACGCGCTCGCTGGCGCGAAACGTTATGCCCTTGCCAATCCGGGCAAGCGCATCCTGATCGCGCTCTCGGGCCGCGGCGACAAAGACATGCCGACGCTGCAACGTACTCTGTTGAAGGATGTGCTCTGATGCCCGCTCGTGATTCCATCAGCACCGCGATTCGCAATCGACGCGCTACGGGTCAGCCGGCGTTGATCGCTTACATCACCGCGGGCTTTCCAAAGAAGGAAGGCTTCATTCAGCAGTTGAACGCGGTGGCCGCCGTGGCCGATGTCGTCGAAGTCGGTGTGCCGTTCACCGATCCGATGGCCGACGGCACGACCATTCAGCGCTCGAGCCGCGCCGCTTTGGAGCAAGGCGTGTCGTTGCGCTGGATTCTTCAAGAGCTGACGCGGGCGGAAGTGAAACCGCAGGCGCCATTGCTGCTGATGAGCTATCTCAATCCGTTGCTCGCCTATGGCATCGAAAAATTGCCCGAGGACGCGGCGCGCGCCGGCATCGCGGGTTTCATCGTTCCCGATCTGCCGTTCGAAGAAAGTCACGAACTGCGTAACGCGCTGGATGCGCGCGGTCTCGCGCTCGTTCAGTTCGTGACGCCAGTGACGCCGGCCGAACGCATGCAGATGCTGACCGAAGGCAGCGGCGGCTTCATTTATGCAGTGACCATGACGGGCACGACTGGCAAGAACGTCGCGGTTCCCGAAGAAGTGTTGCAGTACTTCGAACGGGTCAAGAAGATTTCGCCAGTGCCGGTGTGCGCGGGCTTCGGCATTCGCAGTCGCGAACAGGTACAACGACTCGCTCCGTTCATCGACGGCGCGATCGTCGGTTCGGCGCTGGTGGAAGTGCTCGAGCGTGGCGAAGACCCCGCGAAATTCCTGCGTTCACTGCGCGAGTGAGCAGCGCTCGTCGCTGTCGCGCGCGAGCGACGGTAAATATTTCCAATCGATGAACGCGCCGCTGCGTAAAGATGACGCAGCGG